>NZ_CANPVO010000015.1 GCF_947581785.1 Candidatus Palauibacter polyketidifaciens
CCCCCACTTCGACGAGATAGAGGATCATCTCGTTGTCGCCGCGCGAGGCGGCGTTGTGCAGCGCCGTGTAGCCGTTGTGGTCGCGGACGTTCACGTCCGCGCCCAGTTCCTCTACGAGGTACTTCACGGCAGGTATCCAGCCTTCGGGCGTATGGCGGTGCGCGTTGCCCGCGAACCCCTCGCCGTACCCGACGCCGGAGGCCGCGTGGATCGGCATTACGCCCGGTCCGCCCGGGGGCACGGGCGGCAACCCCGAGGCGTCCGGCGCGTTCGCCCGCGCCCGGTCCGCCGCTTCGGCGGCCTCGATCAGCTTGGCCCTCACGTCTTCCGTGAGGTTGTCGAGATCCTTGTCGGGGAACTCCTCCTGCTCCTCCTCCGGCAACTGCTCCCGAATGTCCTGGAGCAGCTTGAGGCGCTCCTCCTGTGGGAGTTCGGCGTACGATGAGTCGCGCAGCGCGTTCAGCGCCTGTTGCCGCAGAAATTCGTCCGGGGAGAGACGCTGGCGCCGGGGGGGCGCCTTGGTCGGGATGTTCGGGTCGGCCCCGTACTCGACGAGGAGCTTCATCGCCTCGACGTCCGTCGCGTAGGCGGCACGCCAGAAGGCGGTGGCGCCGTTCGTGTCGACGAGACCGCAGTTCCGGTTGCCGCAGCCGGTGTAGACCATGTACCACGGATGCCGCGTGATCCGGTGGTTGGGGTCCGCGCCCGCATCGAGCAGCGCGCGCGCCACCTCCAGGTAGTTCGCGCTCTGGAGCGGGCGCTCCTGCGGTTGCGGGAACCGCGTGCGCGGCTGCCAGCGGGCGTTGATGACGGCCCACAGCGGCGAGACACCGTTGAGTTCGGCGGCGATGTTCGGGTCCGCACCCCGCTCGAGGAGCATGAGCACGAGGTCGAACTGGCCGTTGATCGCGGCCATCACGAGCGGGCTCGTCCCGTCCGCCGCGCTCACCACGTCGATGTCCGCTCCTCCGTCGAGGAGGGCGACGGTCGACTCCACGTACCCCTGCCGCACCGCGTGCAGGAGCGGCGTGAGGCCGCCGATCTTCTCGACCGGGGGCAGGAAGAGACGGCTGAAGTCGCTCTCGTCCTCTTCTTCCTCCTCCTCCTCGGGGAGGCCTTCGGCATACGCCTCGCGGCCTGCCCGCACGGCGGCCTGAAGCTCGCCGGGCGTCGGGGTGCGCGCCTCATCTCCCTCTCCGGTGAAGGCCTCGAGCACCTCCGTCTCACGCTGCCGCGCCAGGCGGTCCAGCTTTTCCTGCTCGATGATATCGATGACGAGCGACGTGACGTCGGGGTCCGCGCCGCCCTCCAGGAGCGCGCGGATCGCGTCGGCCCGGTTTCCGGCCGCGGCGAACGTGAGCGGCGTCTGGCCCCACTCCGTCTCGACCGCGTCGGGATCCGCGCCCGCGTCGAGCAGCACCCGGATCGCGTCGGGGTCGCCGGACGCCGCGGCGAGATGGAGCGGCGTGGCGCCGCTGTTCGCGGTCAGGGCCATCGCGTCCGAACCCGCCGCGACCAAGCTGCCGAGAATCTCCGCCGAGCCCCGGCGCGCCGCGAGGTGGAGCGGCGTGTACTGCCCGATCCGCGTGACGGCCGCCACGTCGGCCCCGGCGTAGATGAGCATGTCGGCGAGTTCCGCGTCGCCCCTGTCGGCGGCCCAGTGCAGGGCGGTCATGCCGTCTCCCTGCGCCGCGTTGACGTCGAGCCCCTGCCGCAGGAGTTCGCGCACCGTCTCGACTTCGCCGCGCATGGCGGCGTCGGCGACGGGCGAATCGGGCGGCGAATGGGGCGGCGTCCCCGCCGAGACGAGGACGGCCGCGCAGAGGACCGCGAAGGCGTGCCGGAGCCTGCCCGCCCGCACGTTCAGGTCCCCGCGTCCGTCGCGACCGGGTCGGCCTGGTTGAGCGACATCGGGCCGGTACTGTCGCCGAACTCGTGCATGTCGTCGACGCCGAGGCCGTGCAGGACGGACAGCATGGCGTTCGCCATCGGCGTCCCGTCGGGCGCCTTGATGTGCAGGTCGCCCTCGAGCATCCCGTTGCCGTGTCCGAGCAGGAAGAGCGGCGCCCGGCGGTGGTTGTGCAGGTTCGCATCGGCCATCGGCGACCCCCACAGCACCACGCTCTGGTCGAGCAGGCTCGACTCGCCGTGCATCGTGTTCTTCAGCTTGTCGATCAGGTACGGGAGCTGACCCACGCGGAACTGGTTGATCCTGTTGAACTCCAGCACCGCCTCCTCCCGGTTCCCGTGGTGGGAGGCCGGGTGGAAGGGCCGGTCCGACTCGCTGTCGGGGAAGACACGGTTCTGCGCGTCGCGCCCCGTCTTGAAGGAGATAACGCGCGTCATGTCGGTCTCGAGGGCGAGCACCTGGATGTCGAACAGCATCTGCATGTGCTCGGTGAACGAATCCGGCACGCCGGCCGGCGCCTCCGGCAGGGCGCGCTCCTCGCCGCTTGAGTTCCGCCCCTCGACCATCTGAATCCGGCGCTCGAGCTCGCGGACGTTCGTCAGGTACTGGTCCATGCGGCGCGCGTCTTCCGCGCCGAGGGTGCGCTGCACGGAGGAGACCTCGCCCGAGATCCAGTCGAGGATGCTGCGCCGCGTGGCCCGCCGCGCTGCCCGCTCCGCCTCGGTACCGCCGGCGCCGAACAGGAGGTCGAAGGCGACCCGCGGATCGCGGATCATGGGCAGCGGTTCCGTCGGCGACGCCCAACTCAGCGAGTCGGTGTACGCGCACGAGTAGTTGTACGTGCAGCCGCCCGCCTGGTCGAGGTTCTCGATGCAGAACTGCATCGACGGCATCGGCGTCTCCTGGCCGAAGCGCTGCGCATAGATCTGATCCATCGAGGTTCCGCAGAAGATGTCGGACCCCTGCGTCTGCTTCGGGTGCGCCTGCGTGAGGAACACGGCGCTCGACCGGAAGTGGTCCCCGCCGATCTCGGGCGGCGTGAACGCCTCGGCGTTCCGCACATCCGTGTTGCTGATGATCGTCAGGTGCTCGCGGTACGGCCGCAGCGAGACGAGCGCGCTGTCATCGATGATCTCGAAGTCGCGTCCCGCCTTCTCCGGCGCGAAGAGAAACTTCGTCGCGCCGTGCTCGCGGTTGCACCCCGCGAGGCCGTGCACCTCCTCGATCGCGATGAGCCGGGTCCCCGTCCCCTCGGTCAGGCTCTTCGCGCTCGTCGATCCCCACAGACGGCCCGCCGGGACCATCGCATCGAGGAACGGCAGGGCGAGCGTGGCCCCGACCCCACGAATGAAGGTCCTGCGAGGCAGGTGCTGTCCGGTGATGAATTCCATGTTCTCCCTCTCGGAACGTCGGACCGTCGCCCGTCCGCACGGGCCGTCTAGCGGCGGTCTTCGGAAACCTCCTCGGAAACTTCCTCTTCTACCGCCGTCGCGGGCATGGCCCGCTTCATCCTGAAGGCGTCGCCGTTCACAACGCCCATGATCAGCGACGAAAGCTTGTAGTCGTCCTCTTCCGCATCCTCCACGACCGACCGGATCCAGGGCTGGTCGTAGTACTCCACGCGGCGGCCGAGCGCGTACGCGGCCAGGTTCTCCGTGAAGTTCCGGAGCAGCGGCAGCGGGCGCGTGAGGAGCGCATCGACGAGTTCAGGCGGCGTCTGAACCGCCGTCCCATCGTAGAAATCGCCACGCGTGTCGAGCGGCATCCCGTTCTCCCGCAGGCGCCACTTCCCGGTCACGTCGAAGTTGTCCAGCGCGAGGCCGATCGGGTCCATGAACCGGTGGCAGGAGCGACACGCCGGACTCGCCCGGTGCATCTCCATCCGCTCGCGCGTCGTGAGCAGCCGTCCGTCCATCGACTCTTCCGTCTCATCCAGGTCCGGCACCCCCGGCGGGGGCGGCGGGGGCGGCGTCCCCAGCAGGACCTCCATCACCCACTTGCCCCGCAGCACCGGCGATGTGCGGTTGGCCAGCGAGGTTAGGACGAGGACGCTGCCGTGGCCCAGGATCCCGACACGCTCGTCGCCGGGATAACTCACGCGCTGGAAGTCGCGCCCGGCCACACCGTCGAACCCGTAGTGATGGGCTAGGCGTTCGTTCACGAACGTGTAGTCCGCCCGGAAGAAATCGAGCACGCTCCGGCCCTCGCGGATGAGGCTCTGGAAGAGGAGTTCGGTCTCCCGCTTCATGGCGTCCGCGAGGTTCTCGTCGAAGTTCGGGTAGAAGTTGGGGTCGGGGCGGACCTTGTAGAGATCCTGCAGCCGCAGCCACTGCGACACGAAGCGCGAACTCAGCGCCTCGGAGCGGGGGTCGGCGAGCATGCGGCGCGCCTGCCGCTCCAGTTCGCCGGTATCGGACAGCCGCCCTTCGACCGCCGCAGTCCGCAGTTCCTCGTCGGGCGGAAGGCCCCAGAGGAAGAACGAGAGCCGCGACGCGAGATCGATGTCCTCCAGCGCGTAGGCCTCTCCGCTCCTGACGCCTTCGGGCTCGCGCTCGAGCCGGAGGACGAAGAAGGGGCTCGCGAGGATGGCCTCGAGAGCCATGCGCACGCCGACCTCGAACCCGCCCTGCTCGACGCCCATGTCGTAGAACGTCATCAGGCCGTCGACCTCGCTCGGTTCGAGCGGGCGGCGGTAGGCGCTGCGCGCCAGGTCGGTCAGGATGCCGCGGGCGCAGGGCCGCTCCTCGTCCGACGACGTGGGACGGCAGGTGAAGATGCGCTTGCGGATCGGCGACTCCGACACGCCGGTCGGGTTGTACGGCCCGCCGACGATGAGATCCTGCAGGTGCGGCAGCGTCGTGACGCCGCCCCCGCCCGAACCGCCGCCGGCGTTGGACCACGCGTGCGGCCGGATCAGATCCTCGTACGGCCCCTCCTGCTTCCGGATGAAGGCGGCGGACACGCGGTGCTGGCCGGCGCGGACGAAGACCGGTTCCGAGCCGACGGGCGTGAAGCCGCGGTCATCCGCCCCACCGCCGCGCCGCGTGTAGTGGAGGAGCGCGACCCGCTCGCCGTCGATCGAGATGTCGACGTCCTCCATGCGGGAGTTCGCGCCGGAGGTGAAGACGAGCGAGAAGGTGTATTCGCCATCGGCCGGGAACGTGTGCTCCACGACCATCCCGCCGCGCGTCCCGAATGGGGCCCCTTCCACGTGGTCCCACGGGTGCTGCGAGACGTACTGGGAGTTCTTGTACGTCGTATTGACGGCGGGAGCGTTGCGGTCGCCCACCGCCATGCGGCTGATCTCCGCCGCCCCGTTCAAGTAGGCGTCGAGGAGCGTCGGCGAGAGCGCCTGTACGTCCGCGATGTTGTCGAAGTTGGCGCTCATCTGGTCGTTGGGGAGCCACTTCCCGGCGTCGACCTCGAGGCCCAGCAGGTCGCGGATCGCCCGCTCGTACTCGGGGCGGTTGAGCCGCTGGAAGGTGCGGCCGCCCGGGTTCGGGTCCAGGGCCGCCGCGTCGTCGACGATGGTCTCGAGCGTCTCGACGAGTTCGAGGAGTTCCTCTTCCGCCGGACGGCGCACCCCGGGCGGCGGCATCATGCCGGCGCGCAGCTTGCGGATCATCTTTTCGGCGGTCTCGGCCTCTTCGTCCGCGGCGTCCACATCGAACGGTTCGAGGTCGAGGTTGCCCGCAAACCGGCGACTGTTGTGGCAGTTGGTGCAGACGCCCTGGACGATGTCGTTCGGCCCCGCCATGACGGGGGCGGCCGTCGCCGGAGACGGGGACGGGGCGGGCGTGTGGACGAACTCGGCGACCGAACCGACGCCGGGCTGGCCGGCGGCCCCCTCCACGGCCGCGGCGGACGCGACCCGGCCTTCCTGCGCCGAGAGGCTCGCGGGGACCGCGAGAACCAGCGCCAGGGCCGCGCCGACCGTGCGGATCGCCATCATTCTGTACGCTTCCTGTCCGGGCATTGAAACCGCTTTTTTCAACCGGTTCGCACTCGGCGCATTAAAAGATGTATCCGCATAACACGCTAAGCACGGAACCCGCTGTGTGGCAAGCGGCGGGAGCCCATTCAGGAGTCTCGCCAGCGCACCGATTCGGGGGTGATCTCGTCCACGGTTCGGGCGCCCAGGAGCGCCATCGTGCGCCGGAATCCGTCGTCGAACCACTTGAGGACGAGGTCCACGCCCCGCTCGCCGCCGGCTCCCAGCGCGTAGAAGTAGGCGCGGCCCGCCAGACAGGCCCTCGCCCCGAGCGCGACGGCCTTCGCGATGTCGCTGCCGCGGCGGACCCCGCCGTCGATGAAAACATCGAGCCGGTCCCCGACCGAATCCGCGACCGGCTGCAGCAACTCCAGCGTCGGGGGCGCATCGTCGAGTTGTCGTCCGCCGTGGTTCGAGATCACGATCCCCTCGACGCCCGCCTCCGCCGCCAGGGCAGCGTCTTCGACCGTCTGGATACCCTTGATGACGATGGGACCATCCCAGATCGAGCGCAGCCAGTCGACATCATCCCAGGCCAGCTTCGGATCGAATTGCCGGTTCACGTATTGTGCGAGACCCATGGCGTCGACGCCCCCCGCCCCGCCCGCCGTATCCCGGCTCACGGCGCTCGAGAAGACGATCGGTTCGGAGGTGAGGAAGTCCCACGTCCAGCCGGGTTTCCGGATCCCGTCGACGACCGTGTCGAGGCCGAGCTGCGGGGGGAGCGTGAACCCAAGCCGGACATCGCGCTCGCGCCGCCCGAGCACCGCGACATCGACCGTGAGCAGGAGCGCCTCGTAGCCGGACTCGCGGGCCCGCTCGACGAGTTCCGCGACCAGGCCGCGGTCCTTCCACACGTAGACCTGGAACCAGCGGGGACCGGAACTGACGGCGGCCACCTCTTCGATCGAGCGGGTGCCGAGGGTCGAGAGGCTGTAGGTGAGCCCCGCGCGCGCCGCGGCCCGGGCCACGGCGAGTTCGCCCTCCGAATCCGCGATGCGGCTGAACCCGGTGGGGGCGAGGATGAGCGGCAGCGGGTGGCGCCGGCCGAGGACCGTCACACCGGGATCCACGTTCGTCACATCCCGCAGGACGCGGGGCCGGAACTCCAGCCGGTGGAAGGCGTTGCAGTTCCGCGCCTGGGTGCGTTCGTCCTCCGCCGCGCCGTCGATGTAGCCGAACACTCCGCGCGGGAGCCGGCGCCGGGCGACCTCCCGAAGATCCTCGACGCTTGCGCAGCGGCCCAGCCGGCGCGCGACGGGGTTTAACTCGAGCTTCCTGAAGCGGACGACGGAGCGCAGCGTCCTCAGCACCGAGACCTCCGAAACTCCGAACGCTGCGGCAAAGAGCGTCCCGCCGGCGAAGCCGAGGATCGCGAGCACGGGGGGCCAGATGTCCACGAGGGACGCCATGGGGAGCCCCCTGGGCAGCGTGTCGGCGAGGACTTCGATCAGCGCGCCGACGAGGGCCCCGGCCAGCGCCCAGATCAGGGCGACCCGGGCGATCCCGCGGATGTGTCTGCGCCTCTTCGTCATGTCTGCCTCCCGACATGGGCCTCGGCTTCGATCTCGACCCGGTATCCTGACCCGATGAGACCCGCCTGGACCAGCGTGTTGGCGGGGCGGATGCCGCCGAAGCGTTGACCGTGCGCCCGGGCCACGGGCTCCCAGTCCGCCAGTTCCGGCACGAAGATCCGGGTCCGGACCACGTCCTCGAGGCGTCCTCCCAGCGCTTCGATCGCCCCCTCGATCTTGTCGATGATGAAGTGGGTCTGCGAGGCGGGGTCGTCCCCACCGACCAGGCGGTCCCCGTGCGTGGCCGTCGTCCCGGAGACCGCGATGCGGTCGCCCGTCCGTACCGCCCGGCTGTAGCCGGCGAGATCCTCCCACACCGTGCCGGAATCCACCCGCATACGGCCGCCGCTCCCGGTGCGGACGGGATACGGCGACGGAAACTCGTCCAGGTGATGGCTGAGGTCGCCCGCCGCGGTCAGATAGGGCGGTCGCCGATATTCATCCCCGCAGTCTCCGGGAATGGGATCCAGCGGTCTGCTCGCTGCCGCCAGCGTTTTTCGGTCTGCGGCGTCGAGCTTCAGCGACGAGAGCTGCAGGTTGTCGGCGATGTGCTCGCGGTGCCCCAGCCGGGCGCCAATGATCACGCCCGCCACCGCGGGCCGGTCGAGGATCGCGCGCGCCGCGACGTTCGCCATCGACACGCCATGCTTCATCGCCACCGCCCGGACCGCCGCGAGCAGCACCTGAAGGCGGCCCCAGCCGCCCGCCGCCTCGACGAAGCGGCGGTACTTCATCTCGGACCACGTCTTCACGCCGTCCGGCCCCGGGTCCTCCACATCGAGCCAGCGCCCGGTGAGCAGGCCGCCCGCCAGCGTTCCGTAGGCGAGGAGCTGGACGCCGTGCCGGAGACAGACCTCCGTCATCGCGCCGGCGGCGCGTCCGTCGAGGAGGGAGTACGAGACCTGGTTCGAGGCCACGTCGATGCCCGTGTGGCACGCCATGTCGAGGTGGACGGCGTCGAAGTTGGTGAGGCCGAGGTGCCGGATCAGGCCTTCGTCCTTCAGTTCCTGGAGCGCGAACAGGCGGTCGAGCCAACTTGGATCCGCGTAGCGCCAGGCGTGGAACTGAAGGAGGTCGATCGCGTCCGCACGGAGCCGGTCGAGAGACCGCTCCACGGCTTCGCGCACGGTCGCGGGCGTGTGCGGACCGGGCGCGGGCGTCCACTTGGTGAGGAGCTGCATGTCTCCGTCGCGATGCGGGGCCCGGGACGCACACGCACCGGCGATCTCCTCGGCCGAACCGTAGTGGTCCGCCATGTCGAACGTCGTGAAGCCGGCCGCCGTGTAGGCGTCCATCGCGGCCGCGGCGGCCTCGACGTCGGTCGGACCCTCGCGTTCCAGGTCGGCGACCTGCCACAGTCCGGTCAGCACCCGCGAGATCTCCAGGCCGGGAGCCAGTTCCCGGCGCTCCGGCCTACTCAGGAGGCAACTCGCGGAAGAGGCGGTCGATGTCCGCGCCGGAGGCCCGCAGCGTTCGCATCCTCCGGATGTAGATGAGCGATCCCAGCGCCATGACGACGGTCCAGAGCAGCGTGGAGCTGAAGTACCACGCCGCGAAGCCCTCCGCGAGGTCCTTCCACGTGTGCGTCACGAGAAACGTCCCCAGCAGCACGATTCCCGCCACGCACACGAACGTTCGCACGGCCGGGCCGCGCAGCACGCGGAAGTTCGCGGCGATCTCGGGGTTCCGCCGCGGGAGAACGAGCACGGAGACGCACATGAGGAGGAAGTTGACGAGCATCGACGTAACCATGATGTCGACGCCGAGGAAGAAGTCCCCCGCCCATTCGCTGCCGACGATCGCGACGGAGGCCAGCGCGGTCGAGAGAAGGATCGCGGCGTGCGGCGTGCGGTGCGTCGGGTGTACCCGGGCGAGGCCCGACGGAAAGATCCCGTCCTCGGCCCACGCGAAGACGAGGCGCGAGACGGAGAGGATCATCGCCGGCAGGTCGTTGATGAGGGCGATCGCAGCCCCCGCCACGATGAGCACCGTCCACCCCGGCGGGAGCACGTAGCCGAGGAGTCCGGGGGCGGTGAGGTCCTGTTCCTGCGCCCGCGCCCACACGAATTCCCACGGAACCGTGTGATAGACGGCGGCCGTGAAGAGCAGGTAGTACGCGCCCACGATGAAGACCGCGAGGCCGATCGCGAGGGGGAGCGCGCGGTTGGGATTCCGTGCCTCGCCGCCCGCCTGCGCGATCGCGTCGAAGCCGACGAAGCTGGCGAAGAGGAGGGCGGAAGCGGCGAGAAAGCCGGCCGGGTCGAGCGGCGGGGGCGCGGCCGCCGGCACCTCCACGCCTTCTCTCGCGAGCAGCGCCGCGGCGAAGTCGCCCTGGTCGAACGAGAATCCGGCCACGATGACGATCGCGCCGAGCGCGAACATGACGACCATGAGCGGCAGCACGGTGCGTTCGTAGGCCCTGAGGCCGCGCAGGTTCACCCACGCGAACGTCCACAGCATCGCGAGGGCCAGCCCCACCCGGACCGGGCCCGTGTCGAGCGCGCCGGCCACCCCCTCCATGCCGAGGGCGCCCGCGATGTCCCGCAGGAACGGGACGATGAGATAGGAGACGACCCCGATGACGATGGAGAGGCCGAACCACTGCGAGAAGCTCGCCACGAAGCCCCAGTACGGACCGAGCGCCCGACTCGCGAAGACGTAGCTCCCGCCGGCGCGCGGCATGGCGGAAGCGAGGATCGCGTAGGCGAGCCCCGCGATGACGGCCGGCAAGGCGCCGAACGCGAACGCCGGCAGTACGTTCTCCGCGATCCCCGGCACGTTCCGCTGGATCATGACGGGAACCACGTTGATCCCCGCGCCCAGCATCGAGCAGATTCCCGTTGCCGCCAGCCCCCACAGTCCGAGTTGGCGCGCGAGTCCCGTTCCGCCGGCCCCCGGGGCCCCCGCGCCTCCGTCCAGCGTCGTCAGACTTCCTCCCCCGCGAGGAACATCCACGTCTCGACGGCGGTGTCCGGGTTGAGCGACATGCTCTCGATCCCCTCCTCCACGAGCCAGCGCGCCAGATCGGGGTGGTCCGACGGTCCCTGCCCGCAGATGCCGATGTACTTGCCCGCCGTCGCGCAGGCGCGGATCGCCATCGAGAGCGTCGCCTTCACCGCCGCGTCGCGCTCGTCGAAGATGTCGGCGATGAGCCCGGAGTCGCGGTCGAGGCCGAGGGTGAGCTGCGTCATGTCGTTCGACCCGATCGACATCCCGTCGAAGTGCTCGAGGAACTCGTCCGCGAGCAGGGCGTTCGAGGGAAGCTCGCACATCATGATGAGCCGCAGACCGTCCTTCCCGCGGGCGAGGCCGTTCTCCGCCAGGAGGTCGACGACGGCCCGCGCCTCGGCCACGGTGCGGACGAAGGGGACCATCACCCACACGTTGTCCAGTCCGATCCGGCCGCGGACACGCCGCAGCGCCCGGCATTCGAGTTCGAAGGCGGGGCGAAAACTCTCCGAGACGTAGCGGGACGCGCCGCGGAAGCCGAGCATCGGGTTCTCCTCGTGGGGCTCGTAGCGGCGGCCGCCGATGAGGTCCGCGTATTCGTTCGACTTGAAGTCGGACAGGCGCACGATGACCGGCTCGGGGGCAAAGGCCGCGGCGATCGTGGCGATCCCCTCGGTCAGCTTCTCGACGTAGAACTCGACCGGATCCGCGTAGCCGGCGTGCTGGAAGCGGATCTCCCGCTGGAGTTCGTCCGGCAGGCTTTCGAAGTCGAGCAGGGCCTGCGGATGGACGCCGATCATGCGGTTGATGATGAACTCGAGCCGGGCGAGGCCGACCCCGGAGTTGGGGATGGAGGCGAAATCGAACGCGCGGTCGGGGTTCCCCACGTTGAGCATGACCTTGAGCGGGATCTCCGGCATGGCGCCGAGCCGGATCTCTCCCTCCTCGAAGTCGAGCAGCCCTTCGTAGACGTAGCCCGCGTCGCCCTCGGCGCAGGACACCGTCACCTCGTCGGCGTCAGCAAGCTCCGTCGTCGCATCGCCGCAGCCCACTACCGCGGGGATGCCGAGTTCCCGCGCGATGATCGCCGCGTGGCAGGTGCGGCCGCCGCGATTCGTGACGATGGCGGCGGACTGCTTCATCATCGGTTCCCAGTCCGGGTCCGTCATGTCCGTGACGAGCACATCGCCGCGCCGGAAGCGCGCGATCTCCGAGGCGGACTCGATGACGCGCGCCGGACCGCCCCCGATCCGGCCGCCGATGCTGCGCCCCTCGGCGAGCACCCGGCCCCGCTCCTTGAGTGTGAAGCGGGAGATGACGCCGCCGGCGCGACTCTGCACGGTTTCCGGGCGCGCCTGCAGGATCCGCAACGCACCGTCGATGCCGTCCCGGGCCCACTCGATGTCCATGGGACGGCCGTAGTGGTCCTCGATGAGGAGCGCCTGGCGGGCGAGTTCGTGCACCTCATCGTCCGTCAGCGAGAAACGGAGCCGCTCCTCGGCGGGAACGTCGACCGTCCTGACGGAGGCGGCCGCGGAATCCGAGTCCGCGTACACGAGCTTGATCGCCTTCCCCCCCAGGTTCCGACGCAGGATCGCGTGGCGCCCGGCGCGCAGCGCGGGCTTGTAGACGTAGAACTCGTCCGGGTTCACGCCCCCCTGCACGACGGTTTCTCCCAGACCGTACGCGCTCGTGATGAACACGACGTCCCGGAACCCCGACTCGGTATCCAGCGTGAACATCACCCCGCTCGACCCCTTGTCCGCGCGCACCATGCGCTGGACGCCGACGGAGAGCGCAACGTCGCGATGCGCGAACCCGTGGTGGACGCGGTAGGCGATCGCGCGGTCGGTGAAGAGCGAACCGTAGACCTCGTGGACCGCCGCGAGGACCGCCTCCACGCCCCGGACGTTGAGCAGCGTGTCCTGCTGTCCCGCGAAGGAGGCTTCCGGGAGGTCCTCGGCTGTGGCGGAGGAGCGCACGGCGACGGAAACGTCGCCCGGGGCGCTGCCGCCAGCGCCGAGTTCGCTGTAGGCCGTCTCGATCCGGGCGGCGAGTCCCGGCGAAAGCGGCGTATCGGCGATCCAGCCCCGTATTTCGTGGCCTGCGCGGGCCAGCGCCCCCAGATCCTCGACGTCCAGGGCATCGAGCGAAGCGTGGATGCGCGCTCCCAGTTCGCCCGCAAGGAAATCGCGGTAGGCCCGGGCCGTGATCGCGAAGCCGCCCGGGACATCCACCCCCGCGGCCGAGAGATGGGAGATCATCTCGCCGAGAGATGCGTTCTTTCCCCCGACCGATTCGAGATCGGCGAGTCCGATCGACTCGAATGGCGCGATATACGAGGCTGAATGCGCGGGCAAGGCGGCTCCGGGCGGTTGTCTCAAGCCAATCGAAGCGGGAGAATCAGCGTACGATGACCCAGCGAACGGTTTTCTTCGTTTCCGACCACTCGGGCGTCACGGCCGAGACCCTCGGCCACAGCCTGATCGCGCAGTTCGACGCCCTCGACTTCACGAAAATCACCGTACCATTCGTCTCCACCGTCGACAAGGCGAAACGGGCTGCCAGGAACATCAACACCACGGCGCGCGTGCAGGGGTCGCCGCCCATCGTCTTCAGCACCCTCGTGAAGGAGGACGTGCGCGACACCGTGCGTGAGATCGTGGAGGAGACCGACGCCCTCTTCCTGGATTTCTTCGACTCCTTTCTCGATCCGCTCGAGAAGGAATTCGGCCACAAGTCGCAGCACGCCATGGGCGTGTCCCACGGAATCCAGAACTACCGGGAATACGACCGCCGCATCGAGGCGATGAACTTCGCGCTGTCCCACGATGACGGCTCGAACCCGCAGGGATACGACCGGGCCGACCTCGTGCTGATCGGCGTGTCGCGATCGGGGAAGACCCCGACCTGCCTTTATCTCGCCCTCCAGTACGGCGTGTTCGCCGCGAACTATCCCCTCACGGGAAGCGATCTGGAGGAGCGGAGGGTCCCGTCCGTCCTCTCCCCGCACCGCGACAAGATCTACGGGCTCACGATCGAGCCCCAGCGCCTCGGGGAGTTGCGGAGCGCGCGCGGCATCGGCCGGCGCTACGCCTCGCCCCGCCAGGTGAGTTTCGAGATCCGCCAGGCTCAGTCGCTGTTCGAACGCCTCGACATCCCCTTCATCGACGCCACGCGCTGCTCGATCGAGGAACTGGCCAGCCGGATCCTCGACGCGACCCGCCTCGAACGGCGCACGACATCATGATTCACTCTCCGACCGGAGGTCCCGCCATGTGTGATTCCCGCACCGATTCGGCTCTCGGCGCCCGACCGGCACCTGCCGGCCCCCGTTTGGCTCCCGCCGGCGTCTCGACGCTGCTCGGTCTCGCGCTCGCCGCGCCCGGGGCCGCCGCGCTCCCGCAGGAGGGTGACGCGGCCCAGGCGTGGGATGTGACCGCGCCGCTCGGCGCGACGCGGGAGGTCGATTTCACGACGGACGAGGGGACGTGGATGTCGATCGACCTCGAGCCGGGGGGGCAGTGGCTCGTGTTCGACCTGCTCGGGCACATCTACCGGCTTCCCGTTGAAGGAGGCGAAGCGGAGGTCCTCACGCAGAACACCGGCGTGGCCGTGAACTACCACCCGGCCCTGTCGCCCGACGGGGCCACGATCGCCTTCATCTCCGACCGCGGGGGCCAGAGCAACCTGTGGCTGATGGACGCGGACGGCTCGGACCCACGTCCCGTGTTCGAGGACCAGGGGCTGCGCGCATGGGAGCCCGCCTGGAGTCCCGATGGCCGCTTCATCGCGGTGCGGCGGGCTTCGACGCGGCGGGGCGGGGGCGGTCCGGCGCCGGGCATCTGGATGTACGCGAAGGACGGCGGCGGGGGCGTGCAACTCGTCGGCTCGGACTATTCCGGCGCCCAGTGGCCTTCGTTCTCGCCCGACGGAGGGTCGCTCTACTTCCACTTCCGGGCCGCGCCTCCGGGGCTGGGGTCCGGCCGGCTGGACATGACACAGGGCCACAAGCAGATCCGGCGCCTCGACCTCGAGACGGGACGGGTCGACGAGATCACCTCCGGCATCACGGTCCAGCAGGGGCAGACGTCGAGCGGCGGGGCGATCGCGCCGGAACCGTCTCCGGACGGGCGCTGGCTCGCCTTCGCACGCCGCATCCCGGACGGGACGATCTCTCACGACGGGCACCGCTTCGGGCCCCGCACCGCGCTCTGGCTGCGCGAGCTGGAGACGGGGGCCGAGCGCGTCCTCATGGACCCGATCGAGGTGGACATGGCGGAGGGGATGAAGGTGTCCCGCGACCTGCCCGGGTACAGCTGGGCTTCGGACTCGCGCTCGCTCGTGGTCTCGGCGGGCGGGAAGATCCGCCGCGTGGACCTCGACGGCGCCGTCGCGACGATCCCCTTCACCGCCCGCGTGCAGCGGACGATCTCGGAGATGGCGGGCCGCCCGCAGATGGCGCTCGGCGAGACGTTCCGGGTGAAGTTCCCGCGCTGGACCGCCTCCTCGCCGGACGGGAGCCGGCTCGCCTTCCAGGCGGTGGGGCGGGTGTGGATCATGGACCTGCCGGACGGGACGCCGCGGAGGCTCACGCCGGATTCGTTCCAGCCGTTCGAGATGGCGCCCGCGTGGTCGCCGGACGGGCGCTCGATCGCCTTCACGAGCTGGGCGGACGCCGCCCAGGGACAGGTGTGGCGGGTGCCGGCGGACGGCGGCGAACCACGGCAGCTCACGACGCGGGCGGCGGAATACCTCAACACCGTGTGGAGTCCTGACGGCGGGGACATCGTCGTCACGCGGGGGTCGGGTGCGACGACTCGCGGCCGGACCGTGGCGAGCAACCAGTTCTTCGACTTCGTGCGCGTGCCGGCGGAGGGCGGCGACGCGACGCTGATCGCGAAGGTGGCGCGGCCCTACACCGGCGGGCGTCCGCTCATGCCGCGGCGGCCCGTCGCGCAGGCGTCGTTCGGACCCGACGGGCGGCTCTTCTATCCTGAGACACTGGGGCCCGGCGACGGCGAGCCGGCGGGGACGGAGATCGCCTCCATCCGCCTCGACGGGAGCGACCGCCGCGTCCACTTCACGCTGCCGGACGCGGACGAGGCGGCGGTGTCGCCGGACGGGGCGTGGCTCGCCTTCCAGGAGGGCGACAATGTGTACCGGATGCCGTTCCCATACGGCGGGACGGGATCCAACATCGTCCGCATCGCCAAGCGCAACGGCCAGCTCCCGGTCACGCAGGTCAGCTTCGAGGGCGGGATCCATCCCCGCTGGCGCGACGCGAACACGCTCGAGTTCGTGAGCGGCCCGCGCTACTACATGCACGACCCGAACAGCGGCGAGACGGTCGAAACGCCGATCGACCTCGAACTCCCGCGCCACATCGCCCGCGGCAGCGTCGCCTTCACCGGCGCCCGCATCATCACGGCCGAGGACGACCAGGTCATCGAGGGCGGCGACATCGTCGTTCGGGACGGCCGCCTCGCCTGCATCGGCGAGTGCGACACCGCCGGGGCGGATCGCGTGATCGACGCGGCCGGCACGACGATCATGCCCGGCCTCATCGACATGCACGCGCACCATCACCGCGACCATGTGGGCGTGATCCCGCAGCGCAACTGGGAATCCGCGATCTACATGGCGTACGGGGTCACGACGACGCTCGACAACTCGCAGTGGTCGTCGAACGTCTTCCCCGCCGCCGAACTCGTCGAGGCGGGCGCCATGATCGGCCCGCGCACCTATAGCACCGGGGACCCGGTCTATTCCGGCGACGGTGCGCGCCAGAACGAGATCTCGAGCTACGAGTTGGCGGACCAGAACGTCGCGCGCCTCGCCTCCTGGGGCGCGGTGATGATCAAGGAGTACCTGCAGCCGCGCCGCGACCAGCGGCAGTGGGTCACCGACGCGGCGCGCGTGCGCGGCCTGCGCGTGACCGCCGAGGGCGGCGATATCGAGTACAACATGGGCATGATCATGGACGGCCACACCGGCTGGGAGCACCCGCTGAGCTACGTGCCGCTGTACGACGACGTCGCGAAGTTCTTCGGGCAGGCCGACGCCGTATACTCCCCCACCTTCATCGTCGGCGGTCCCGGCGCCTGGAACGAGGAGTACTTCTACCAGACCGACGACGTGTGGAAGGACGAGAAGCTGCGCCGCTGGCTCCCGTGGCGGATGCTCATCCCCTCCACCCGGCGCCGCATGATGCGCCCGGAGACGGACTACAGCTTCCCCCTCATCGCGCGCGGCCTCGGCGACATCATCGAGGAGGGCGGCTGGGGCGCGATCGGTTCGCACGGCCAGCTGCACGGCCTCGGGTCCCACTACGAGGTGTGGATGGCCGCGGCGGGCACGGACGAGATGACGGGAATCGAGGTCGGCACGATCCACGGCGCCCACTTCCTGGGCCTGGCGCACGAGACCGGATCGCTCGCCGAGGGCAAGCTGGCGGACTTCATCGTCCTCAACTCGAACCCGCTCGACGACATCCGGAACACGGCGGACATCCGACTCGTGGTCAAGGACGGGATCGTGTACGACGCGGACACGCTCGACGAGGTGTGGCCCGACCCGAGACCGTTCGGCGAGTACTACTGGGTGGACGAAGACGCGCTCATGAGCGACGACCGCTCCACCGACTACTGGGACCGTCGGAGGGAGGGCGGCGGCGGTCCCGATCCCCGGAACTGACATTGTGACAGGGTGCTAGCTGGACGCGGACGTCAGTTGATCCCAGGTTGAGGGTTATCGGGAACCTGGACACGGAAGGCTGCGGTCCAGAGAGCTGCAGCACGTGATTCGGTTCCGGAGGAGGCAGGCGTAATGGGAGCGGAACTCATCGGGATTCTGAGCGTGGGCGCGGCGCTGGCCGCGCTCATCCTCGGCGTTTCGCACAGGCACCGCGACGACATGAAGGGAATGCGCGGCGAGATCCACGGGCTTCGCGACGAGGTGCGCGGCGAGATCCACGGGCTTCGCGACGAGGTGCGCGGCGAGATCCACGGGCTTCGCGACGAGGTGCGCGGCGAGATCCACGGGCTTCGCGGAGAGATGCAGGGGATGCGCGCGGAGCTTCGAGAGGAGATTCAGGGTGTGCGGAGCGAAGTGAACGACCTCCGCGGAGAAGTACACGAGTTCCGCGTGGAGATCACGGATCGGGTGGCACGGATCGAGGCGAAGGTGTTCAACGGCGCGGCGGCCGAACCGGGCAACGCGGCGTGATCGCAGCGGCCGGGTTCCGTCAGTCGTTGCCGGCGATCGAGCGGCGGATGGCGCGGGCGGTGATCCCGGCCCGGTAGTCGACGAGGCGCCGTCCGTTCTCGATCGTCCGTTCCACCGGTGAGAGATCGACGCCGTTGATCGAGAGGAGGCCCGCTTCGAGCCGCTGATCCGCGCGGATCGTGTTCGGATCGACCGTCGCCATTATGGATGAATAGTGATAGTCGTCGTGGTACTCGTTGCGGGTGGCGACGCACTCGTCCGGCTGCTGGAATATTCCCAGTTCCTCCTTCAGATAGTCGCAACTGTAGATGTCTTCCGTATAGTATTCCGGGATGAAATGGACGCGTGCCGGTCTGTCCGCCCAGGCCGCGTTGAGGGCGGCGGCCACGTTCTCCATCCCGCTCACGTTCCCTCCGCTGTCCCCGATGAGGACAAGATCCTCGAACCCGTGCACGGCGAGGCTGCCCAGGACGTCCGTGAGCATGGCCTCGAACGTCTCCTGCCGGACGCTGATCGTGGCATGGTAGCGCATGTGTCCGGACGGCGGATCGATGTTCCCCTCCGGCACGAGCTTGATGACCGGGGCGACGAGCGCGTTCCCCAGTTCGCGCGCGATCGCCTCCGCCGTGGCCCGCAGCACGAAGTTGTGCTTGCCGCTGGCCAGGTAGGGGCCGTTCTGCTCGATGCCGCCGGTGCCGATGATCGCCGTCGTCATCCCCTCGGCGAGCGCGTCGCGCACCTCCATCCACGTCATCTCTTCGATCCACACCGTGTCGAGCCGGTCGATCGGGCGCGGAGCGTCGAGATCCTGAGCGTGGAGCGGAGCGGCGGCGACGACCGCGAGAGCGAACAGCCCGCACGCGGCGAGTCGGCGGGCGCGGCGCGAGGGCGGCGTGCGAGGCGGGGCTTGGCTTGTCACGGCGGTCTCCCGGGATCGAGGCTACGGCGGGCAGCGGGTCATCCCTTACTATACGGCGACGACCGGGCGAGATTCGAGGTCCGCGTCGGAGTCCCGGAAATTCGGAGGGTCCCATGAGGTCAGTTCCAAGCGCCCACGCCCGCGCCCCGCGGGCCGGATTCCGGCCGGCGCGTGTCCGGCCGGGGAGCGTCCTGCCGGGGGGCACCCTGCTGGCGGTCCTTGCGGCGGCGTGCGGCGGGCCCGCACCCGAGGCGGAGCCGTTCGACGTGGTGGAGGCGACGATTCCGGAGATGCAGGCGGCGATGGAGAGCGGGCAGGTCACGTCGCGGCAGATCGTCATGGAGCACCTGGCGCGGATCGCGCGCTACGAGTGGCAGATCAACGCGGCCGTGTCGATCAATCCGACCGCGCTCGCGGAGGCCGAGGCGCTCGACGCGGAGCGGGCGGCGGGCGACGTGCGCGGGCCGTTGCACGGCATCCCGGTCGCGCTCAAGGACAACATCCACACGACACACATCCCGACGACGGGCGGGTCGCTCGCCTTCGAGGGGTATCACCCGCCGTACGAGGCCACGCTGACGACGAACCTGCGCGAGGCGGGCGCGATCATCATCGCGAAAGCGGGGCTCACGGAGTTCGCGAACTTCATGGCGGGGCCGCCGAACCAGATGCCCGGTAACTACAACGCCCTCACGGGTTACGGCCTCAACCCCTACGATCCGCGCCGCGACCCTCGGGAAGACCGGGACGATGGGCGTCCGGCGCTCACCACGGGCGGCTCCAGCTCCGGAATCGGGACCGCCGCGAGCTTCTGGTCCGCGAACGTGGGGACGGATACCGGCGGGTCGATCATCAGCCCCTCGAACGCGAACATGCTCGTCGGCATCCGGCCCACGATCGCGCGAGTCAGCCGCTGGGGCGTGGCGCCGGTGACACTGGACCACGACATGGCGGGGCCGATGGCCCGCACCGTGACGGACGCGGCGATCATGCTCGGGGCGATGGAGGGGGCGCAGCCCGACCCGAACGACGCGGCCACCGCGCGGTGCGAGGCGCCGCCGGGCCGCGACTACACGCCCTTCCTGAACGCCGGCGGGCTGGAGGGCGCCCGGATCGGGATCCCCAGGGCCTTCTACTACGAGCCCGTGGAGGTCGGAGGCGAGACGATCGGGGGCCTCGGCGAGGAGGCCGCGGCGCTCATGTCCGAGGCCATCTCGGTGCTCGAGGCGGCGGGCGCGATCATCGTGGACCCGGCCGAGATCCCGAGCTTCGTCGATCCGGACCCGGAGGCCAACTTCAACACGTGGCCGCTCTGCATCGGCGGGCACCAGGCGAAGGGGTCGGACGAGGGGTGTTCGGTCAACTTCAAGTACGGGATGAAGCGCGATTTCGATGCGTGGCTCGAATCGCTCGGGCCCTCGGCGCCGGTCCGGACGCTGACCGAGCTTCGGGAGTGGAACCTCGCGCACCGCGACGCGGGGTCGATGAAATACGAGCAGTCGCGCTACGACATCTCCGATGAGATGGACGTGGAGGCGGACCGCGCCCGGAACGCGGCGGACATGGCGAAGGACTCGCTGCTCAGTCAGATGCGGGGGATCGACGCCGTGCTGGAGGAATACGACCTGGACGCGATCTTCACGCCGGGGAGCCGGGGCGCCGCACTCGCAGCGCGGGCACAGTACCCGCACATCGTCGTGCCCTTCGGCTTCGTGCCCAACGCACCGACGCCGGCCTTCCCCGAGGGCTTCGACGCACGGCCCGCGCCGTTCGGGATCGGGTTCACGGGGGCCGCCTGCAGCGAGCCGCGGCTCATCGAACTCGCGTACGCCTTCGAGCAGGCCAGCCTGCGGCGCGTGCCGCCCGAGAGCTTCCCGTGAGCTACACCGTAGAGGATCTGGTCGACCTGTTCGACCTTGAGCCGGTGGAGCGGAACATCTATCGCGGGGAGAACCGGGATATCGGCTCGGGCCGGATCTTCGGCGGACAGGTGCTCGCCCAGTCTCTCGTGGCGGCGCGACGGACCGTCGACGCCGAGGACCGCTCCGCGCACTCGCTGCACGGGTACTTCATCCTGGCCGGCGACCTGGAGATTCCCGTCGTCTACTTCGTGGACCGCCTGCGCGACGGACGGAGCTTCACCACGCGGCGCGTGACGGCGATCCAGCACGGACGCGCGATCTTCAACATGTCCGCCTCGTTCCACAAGACGGAGGATGGCATCGAGCACCAGGACGAGATGCCGGATGTGCTGCCGCCGGAGGCGCTCGAGTCGGAGATCGACATCATCCGGCGGAACGCCGAGCGCGTTCCCGAGCCGCTCCGTTCCCTGCTCACGCAGGACCGGCCGCTCGACCGGCGTCCCGTGGCCCCGCTCGACCCCTTCAAGCCGAAGCCGGACCGGCCCGTCCGGCGGGCCTGGATCCGCACCGTCGGAGAATTGGGCGACGATCCGCTCGACCACCAGGCGGTCCTCGCCTACGCCTCCGACTACGGGCTCCTGCGCGCCGCCCTCGTTCCGCACGGGCGCACTTTCTTCGACCGCGACCTGATGGGCGCCTCGCTCGACCACGCGATCTGGTTCCACCGTCCCTTCCGGGTCGACGACTGGCTCCTGTACGTGACCGAGAGCACGGTCGCGAGCGGGGCGCGGGCGTTCACGCGCGGGAGCTTTTTCACGCGGGAAGGGGCGCTCGTGGCCTCGGTCGCCCAGGAGGGGGTGATCCGGACCGGAGGCCGGCCCACTCCGGCTGACGGACCCGCAACCGATGAGGGAGACGACAAATGACGCGACGAACCACACGACTCGGCATCCTTTTCTGCTCCATCGCGGTCAGCGGGGTCGCCGCGGCGTGCGGCGGCTCCGGCGACGAAGGCGGCTCCGCGAACGCGGACGGCGCGGCGCCGCAGCTTGAGCCCGTCAACGACCTGCCCAACCCCTACGAGCGCCTGGAACCGTGGGCGGACCTGCCTCCGGGCGCAGTGCAGTGGGGGCAGGTCACGGGCGTCGAGCAGGGGCCCGACGGCCATCTCTACGTCCTGCACCGCTGCTTCGAGAACAGCTGCGCCGACCGGCCCGAAGACCCGATCGTCAAGTACGACATGTCCGGCCGGGCGCTCGCTTCCTGGGGCGCGGGACTGTTCAACTATCCGCATGGATTTTACGTGGACGGCGAGGGAAACGTCTGGGCGACGGACGCCCGCGGAAACGGGGAACTCGGGCACCAGGTGTTCAAGTTCAGCGCCGACGGCGAACTCCTGCTCACCCTCGGGCAGGCCGGCGTCGCGGGCCTCGGGCCCGATGTGTTCAACCAGCCGACGGATGTCCTCGTCCTTCCCGGCGGCGACTTCCTCGTCACCGAAGGTCACGGCGAGGGCAACGACCGCGTCGTGCGCTTCAGTCCCGAGGGGGAGTTCCTCGACGCCTGGGGCGGGCCCGGCTCCGGCCCCGGCCAGTTCAGCACGCCGCACGCGATCGCCAGCGACTCACAGGGACGGATCTTCATCGGCGACAGGGCCAACAACCGCATCCAGATCTTTCTCGAGGACGGCACGTTCCTGGAGGAATGGAAGCAGTTCAGCCGTCCCAGCGGGATCTTCATCGACGACGACGACACGATCTACGTCGCGGACTCCGAGAGCTGGGGGCCGAACAACCCCGGCTGGAAGAAGGGAATCCGGATCGGGAGCGCGCGGGACGGCTCGGTCTCGTACTTCATCGAGGACATCGAGTCCACGACGATCGAGCACAGCGGGGCCGAAGCCGTGGGCGTGGATTCGGAGGGCAACGTCTACGGCGGCGTCGTCCGCCGACGCATGCTGGAGAAGCACGTGCGCGTGAGGTAGGGGGCCCGCGCCGGGTACCGCGGCCCGGACCGCGGCGCGGCTACTTCGTCCAGATCACCACGGCTCCGCAGCGCGCGTCGTATCCGCCGAACTCCGGCGGCAGCTCGCCGGCTCCCTGGTACACCTCGATGCCGCCGACCTCCACGGGCAACACGAGCGAGTCCAGCTCCCGGACCGGAATCGGGGAACCATCGAGATAGGCGCTGAGTTCGCAGCCTCCGGGCGTGAATCCTCCGGCTGCCCGCGAACTCTCGACCCAGCAGTCGCGGAACCCGGAGCCGGGGCAGCGAAGGCGGATGCCGGGCGCGTCGGCGAGCATGTGCGAGACGCGGAGCGGGCGCCGGCGGTCGATGTCCTCCAGCGTGAAGTACGTGCCGCCGCCTATCAGTTCTCCGAAGTACTTGCGGTCGTAGAACCCGTTGATTTCCAGCCGCCTCGGTCGGGTCGCCGTCACCACGAGCGGTTCCATCTCCACCGGCGCGGGCACGAGGCCGACCTGGAGTTCCGTGCTCAGTCCGCGGACCACCGTCACCTGGTAGCGGAGCGAAGCGTAGCCGATCCTCTCGACCTCGAGCAGGTGCTCCCCGCCGGGCACGCCGGTGAGGGCGAACCGGCCCTGGCGGTCGCTCTGGACCTCGGCCGGCCGCCCGACGAGCGACACCGTGGCCGTGGCCACCGGCTCCTCCGTGGACGCATCGAGCACGCGGCCCACGATCCTCCCCGGGTCGATGTCTCCGAACAGGACGTGCAGGTGGACTTCGACCGGCATACCGGGTTCGAACACGATCGTCGATTCCTCGCTCGAATCATCCCCGAACTCCGCCCACAGCGTCGCCGCCGACACACCGCCGGGAACGCAGACCGAGAAGCGCCCGTCGGCCCCGGCGGGTTCGCGGAGCGGCCTGAGCACCTGCTCGCTGGTCCAGCGGAGGACGACCGTAGCCCCGGGAAGGTTGAGCGCCCCCGACTCCTCCGTGACGAGGACGTGAACCGACGCCCGCTCGCCGCACTGCGCCTGTTGGCCCGCGGCCGCGCCGGCGGTCGTGGCCAACTGCGCAAGCACCAGAGGCGCCAGCGTCGCCGCCCATCTAACGGTTCGGCTGGTCATGTCCCGACTCCCGTGAAGAAAGACTACCTGGTCCAGGCGACGACGGCGCCGCAGCGGTTGCGCTCGTCCCGGAACTCGGCCGGCAGGCCCGCCGGTCCCGTATAGACCTCGAGACCGGCGACCTGGTTCGGCACCACCACTCCACCGATGCCGGATATCCGCAGAGGGATACCGTCGACGTATATGGCCACCGGACAACCCTTCCAGCCCATGAGCCCCGTCGTGTTCACCAACGTCACGCCCCGGCTGCGGATCTCCGGAACATGGTCTTCGATAAAGCGGCCGACGGTGCTCGGCCGCCAGCGCTCGATGTCCTCCGCGGTGAGGAACCTGCCGACGCCGAGCATTTCGCCCCGCAGCCTGCGTTCGTAGAAGCCCGTGACCTCCAGTTGGCGCGGCCGCGTGGCCGTCGCCACCAGCGGGTCCATCTCCGCTGAAGTCGGGACGAGGCCGATCTCCACTTCCGTCGTGAGACCGCGGTGCACCGCGACCACGCGGCGTAGCGGTGCGTAGCCCGGGCGCTGCACCTGCAGTGCGTGGACCCCGACAGGCAGGCCGCTCAGGACGAACCGGCCTCGGCCGTTCGTCTCGACCGTCCCCGTCCGCTCGGACACGGACACGGCTGCCGCGGTCACGGGATCCTCAGTCACGCCATCATTCACCTGGCCGATGATCCGTCCTGTCCCCGCCGAGCCGGTGAGGATCCGCAACTCGACAGCCGTCGTCACTCCAGGCTCGAACCCGACGACCGCCTGTTCGCTCGAGCCGTCCCCGAACTCGGCCCAGAGGGTCGCCTCCCGCCCGTCGTCGGGAACGCACAGTTGGAAGCGCCCATCCGCCCCGGCCGCACCGCGCACCGGCGTGCGCTCGGCGGCCGTCCAACGAAGGACCACCGTGGCTCCGGGCGCGTGCACGGTCCCCGACTCGTCCGCGACGAGGACTCTCAGCAAGGCCCGGTCACCGCAGTCCTGCGCCTGCCGCGCCTCGACGGATCCGGCGCCGGCCGCCAGCGAAACCACCATCAGCGCCGCCATCGCCCGGGCGCGCGTCGGATTCAGGTTGATAACCATATTCGTCACAAGGACGGCTCCCGGTCGGGTCAGGTCACTCCACGGGCGCCGAGAGTCGAACTCGCGGCGTCGGAGTTTCATGCGAACGCCGAGTCGATCGCGGCGGCGTGCCTGCCGAGGAAGGCGTCGAATTCCGCGACCAGCGCGTCGCAATCCTCGTCGTCGTGCGCCATCGAGACCGTGACGAACCCCCGGCGGGCCACGTAGAACCCGGCGAGCAGCATCTCGAGCTGGAAGAGATCGCGGGCCGCCATCGGCGTGTGGGCGACGTCGGCGCGGCGGCGGATCGGCGTCCGCTGGAAGTGGACGGTCATGATCGAACCGCGGCCCGTGACCTGCGCGGGCGCGTCCCTCGCCGCCGCGACCCCGTTGAGGGCGGCCCGCAGGGCGTCTCCCCGCACCGTCAGCCGTCGCACCGCGTCGGGCGTGAACACGTCCCGCAGCCCCGTGAGGCCCGCCGCCATGGTCAGCGAGTTGTTGTTGTGCGTGCCGGGGTGGCTCAAGTGATTCTCCCGGCGCGGATCGAAGCGGTCCATGAGATCGGCGCGTCCCCCGAAGGCGCCGAAGGAGGCGCCGCCCCCGAGGTACTTTCCGAAGGTCGTGAGGTCGGCGTGGATGTCGAGCGCCCCCTGCAGGCCGCCCGGAGCGAGCCGCGACGTCTGGACCTCGTCGAAGACCAGGGGGACGCCCGCCCGGCGCGTCGCGTCCCGAAGCGCCTTCAGAAACACCCGGGTGCCGGGGATGCATCCGCCGCCCGCGAGCATCGGCTCCACGAGCACGCAGGCGAGGTCGGTCGCCCGTTCCGCGATGAGGGATCGCGCGGATTCGGCATCGTTGTAGTCCGCGACGATCCACGGGAAGGGCACGTTGAGGCGCCGGTCCGGGCCCGTGAAGTTCAGGGGTCCGCCATGATACGCACCGTCGAACACGAGCACGCCCTCCCGGCAGGTCACGGCGCGCGCCAGGCTGACCGCCATGAGGTTCGCCTCCGTCCCGGAATTCGTGAAGCGCAGACGGTCGACGGACGGAAAGCGGCGACAGATGAGTTCGGCGAATTCCTGCTGGTTCGGGCTCGGCCCGCCGAGGGTCAGGCCCCTCCCCGCCGCCTCCACGATCGCGGCCCGGATGGCGGGGTCCGAGTGGCCGTAGAGCCCGGCCGTGTAGTCATTGAGGAAATCGACGTAGACGTGCCCGTCGAGGTCGTGGAGCCGCGACCCTTCGCCCCGGACGATGGTGACCGGGAAGGGGTCGTAGTGGTTGACCGTTCGCGTGTCCGCTCCCGGCAGGTAGTTCGTCGAGCGCTCGAAGCTCGCCTGGCTCAGGGGATTCGCGGCCGCATAGCGGGCCGCCGCGTCGGCCGCGAGTTCCTCCAGCGATCGCGTCCGGACCGGGCCAGTCGTCATCTGTTCCATCCCGCGCTCGGGTTCCGCTACGTTGCCGGTACGACCCGGTGCGCCCCCGGTGCGAGCGGGCGTCTCCCGGACGGTTGCACCCCATCGGAGGATACCAAGATCGTGGAGAGAAGAAAACTCGCCCATACCGACCTGGAAGTGTCGCGTGCCTGCATGGGCACGATGACGTTCGGGTCGCAGACCGATGTCGATACCGCCGCGGCGATGGTGGACCTGTGCTTCGAGCGGGGGATCGACTTCTTCGACACCGCGAACGTCTACAACCAGGGCCTTTCGGAGGAGATTCTGGGAGAGGTCCTCGGGGACCGGCGCGCGGAGATCGTCCTCGCGAGCAAGGTCCGCAATCCGATGGGAGACCCCGTCGAATACACGGGCCTCTCGCGCGACGCGATCCGCCGCGGCATCGACGAGTCGCTGCGGCGGCTCGGAACCGACTATCTGGACATCTATTACCTGCACCTGCCGGACTATGACACGCCCATAGAGGAGAGTCTCGCCACGCTGGAGGAGCTTCGCGTCGAGGGCCTCATCCACTATCCGGCGACGTCCAACTACAGTGCGTGGCAGATGGGCGAAATGTTCTCGGTCTGCGAGCGGGAGGGCTGGGCGAAGCCGTGGATCGCGCAGCCGATGTACAACCTCGCGGCGCGCGGAATCGAGCAGGAGTACCTCGCGTTCACGAAGCGCTACGGGATCTCGAACGTCGTCTACAACCCGCTCGCGGGCGGGCTTCTCACCGGCAAGCAGAGCCCGAAGGGACCGCTCCCCGGAACCCGCTTCGACGACAACCGGATGTACCTGGACCGTTTCTGGCACGACGAGTACTTCCACGCCGTGGCCGAGGTCGAGACGATCGCCCGGGACGCCGGCCTGACGCCGGTGCAGCTCGCGCTGGGGTGGCTGCGGGCGCAGGAGGGCGCGGATTGCATCATCCTCGGCGCCTCCCGCATGGAGCACCTGGAGGAGAACCTCGCCGCGTTCGACGCGCCGCCGCTCGGCGACGAGGTGCTTGCCGCCTGCGATGGCGTGTGGGCGCGGCTCCGCGGCCCGACGCCCGCCTACAACCGCTGAGTCTCGAGCGCGGCGCGAACCACGCCCGGGGTGCCGTTACGCGTCGCGGGGCGAGCCCTCCAGCAGACCCTCGAAGGGGCGTTCCTCCGCGCCGTTCTCGGTGCAGACGGCGTAGTGCGTCTCCGCCGACCCGTACAGCGCGACGCCGGCCGTCTCCCCCTGCTTGTTCAGGAGGAAGAAACGGACGTCGAAGTTCGGGAGGCCGCGTTCGTTGAGGAGGCGCGACTCGACCGTGTTCGACCGGATCCGCTCCAGCGTGGCCATGCCCGCGTCGAGCGGGCTCATCCCCTGGCGCATGAACTCGACGGCGAGGAAGGAGGAGAGGTTGTAGAGGTTCGCCTCGCCCCGGCCCGTCGAGCCGACGGCGCCCACGTCGTTGTCCACGTACAGCCCGGCCCCGAGGATCGGGGAGTCGCCGGTGCGGCCGGGGATCTTCCAGGAGAGCCCGCTCGTCGTGGTGACGCCGCAGACGTCCCCGTCCGCGTTCACCGCGTTGCAGTTCGTCGTCCCCCAGAAGGAATGGGCCGGGATCAGGCCGTCGTCGACCATCGAGAGCCCGGCTTCGAGCCGCTTGCGCGGGTCGAGCCAGTGGCCGGGATCGATCCGCCGGCGCCACTCGAGCCACAGGGCGCGTGACGCCTCCGTGTTGAGGTCGTCCTCGATCTCGAACCCGAGTTGGCGGGCGAACGCCTGGGCGCCGGCGCCGACGAGGAGGTGGTGGTCCGTGAGTTCGGCCACGGCCTTCGCGACGAGCGACGGGGTGCGGACGCCCTCGAGCGCCGCGACGCCGCCGGCCCAGCGCCGGGGACCGTGCATGCAGCAGGCATCGAGCTGGACGACGCCGTCCGCGTTGGGGAGCCCGCCGTAGCCGATCCCCATCTCGGTGGGGTCGTTCTCCGGAATGTTCACGCCCGCCATGAGCGCATCGAGCACGTCCTCTCCCTCGACGATCCCGCGGAAGGCGCGTTCCACCGAGCTTTCGGGTCCGCCGTTGTTGAAGCGGATCCCGCTGAGGTCGGAGACGACGATGGGCGGAGCGGCCCGCGGGCGGTGGACGGCGGGAGCCCCGAAGCGGGCGGCGGCCCCGGGAGGACGGCGCTCGGCGGCCAGAGCGGCGGGTGTGGCTGCCGCGGCCAGGCCGGCGGCGGAGGTCCGAACGAAGTCTCGGCGGTCCATGCTCATGTTCTCCATCCTCGGTCGAAGAGCCCGTTTGCCCTCAACATACGACGGTCTGGATGGAAGCCGCAGATGGAAGCCGATGGTGCGGATGGCGGCGGGCACGAATCGATGTTATCATAAGTTAGTATCATGATAACATATGGTCCGGCAACAGCAAAGATCGGAACGGGATGCCGCAGGATGATCCGCACCCAGATTTCGGTAGACAGAGAACTCTACGAGAGAGCCAGGGAAGCGGCCCGGCGAGAGGGAATCTCGCTTGCGGAGCTGTGCAGGAGAAGTCTGGCCGAGACCCTCTCGAGGCTGCCCGACGAGCATCCGTGGATGGCCTATCTGGGAACGGTCGATGGTGAGTCCGGAGACAGCGCAACCGTCGATGAAGTGGTCTACGGGCGCGCGACGCCTTGAAGGGACGAAAGGTCTTCCTCGACACGGGCATCCTCATCGCAGCTCTCAACCGGCGGGACCGGTACCATGCGCAGGCGCGTTCGCTGTTCGGCGGACCCTTGCCACGCTGGCATTCCTCGGTGCTCGTCTGGTCGGAGGCGTATTCCTGGCTCCTGCACCGCCACGGCGAGGAGCAGGCCCGTGCGTGCCGCCGTCTCGTGGAGAACCTCGACGGACTCGTCCTGCTCGAGGGAACGTCCCGGCTCCACCGTGACACCTGCCGCATCCTCGACCGGTTGCGAGGGGCGCGCCTGACGTACGTGGACGCGTCCAGTCTTGCCCTGATGGAACAACACGAGATCGGGATTGCATGGGCCACGGACCATCACCTGGGGCTCACCGGGGCGGAAGTGTTTCCTCGATCGTGAGCCGGGATCGGGCGCCGTCTCTCGGCCTCAGTCGCGGAGCGCCTGTCTCTCGAACAGCAGCCGGTCGAGTCCCTGCGTAAGCCCCACCCGTTCCGGCGCCAGCCGGGCCGCGAGGAGGGTTCCGCCCACGTACGGCTCCGCACTCGACCCCGCGTCGTGGCGGATCGAGAGGCGCTCGCCGGGAAGGCCGAAGATCGATTCCACGGAGATGACGTAGCTCGGAAGCCGGAGCGAGTGGACCTGCGCGCCGCCGATCGTCGCCCCTCGCGCCTCCCGTGACCCCAGCGTGTCCTCGACCGGCCGGCCGAATTCGTTGGTCGCGACCGTCCCCAGGAACTCGGCCAGTTCCTGTGCGGTGCCGCTCGGCGCGTCGGGCTTCGCCACCGAGGCCATGTCGACGATCTCCCAGTGCGGCACGTGGCGCGCCGCGATCCCGGAGAAGTGCTTCAGCAGCGCCGCCGTGATCGAGAAGTTGCCCGCGGCGATCACGCCGACGCCCCGGGCGCGGGCGGCCTCGTCGATCTCTCCGTATTCCCGGCCCGTGAGCCCCGAGGTCCCGACGACCGCGGCCACGCCCGCCTCGATCGCGCAAATGATGTTGCCGTAGACGGCGCTCGGGTGCGTGTAGTCGATGTAGACATCGGCCGACTCGCGGAGCGCTTCGCCCACGTCGGCGGAAATCCGCACGCGGGAGCCGTCCGTCTCGCCCTGCACGTCCCCGACGGTCTGTCGCGCCGCCCGCCGCGCCACCGCGCCCGTCAGCTCGAACTCCTCCGATTCGAGGATGGCGGCCACGACGCTCTCGCCCGTCCATCCCGTAGCCCCTCCCACGCACACCCGAATGCTCATCTTCGCTCCCGTCCGTTGGCGGTTCCATGGCGGCTCTGTGACGGTTCCATGGCGACCCGATGGTGGCTCTTCCGACGTTCCCGCGGGAACGTCTTCAGTCTCCCGGACGGTTGGCGACGATCGCGATCCGGGAGCCGTCGGGGCTCACGGCAAGCCGGGTGATGCCCTCGACGCCGAGGTCCGAGAAATCGGCGATCTCCGTCCAGTCCGAGCCTTCCGACCAGGCGAACAGCCGGCCGCCATCTCCCATGAGGATCTCGCCCTCGGGCGTCCACGCGTAGTCCTCCCGCCCCGGTAGCGTGAGCGTGATCCGCTCGCTGGCTCCGTCAGCCGCGCCGAGACGTTCGATCCACCACTCCTCGTCCGAGATTTTTCGCACGAAGGAGATCGCCGCCGTCCCCGGCACCCGGTGGATGGACCGGCCCGGGCGCTCCGCGACGACCCGAATCTCCCCGCTGAGCGCGTCGCCGACCTGGAGCGTGGGGGGATCTCCGAGGATGAACATCGCCACGACGTGTTCGTTGGCCCACGCGTGGTATCCCACCGGCTCGGCCGTCGCGAAGATCGGCCCCAGCGGCTCGCCCGAGAGGTCGTAGCGCCACAGGTACTGCTTACCCCGGATCTCGTGGATCGCGGAGAAGGCGTCCTGCCCGGGGATCTGGAGCGCCGAGAACTCGCTCGCCTCCTCCGTGCGCGTCAACCGCTCCGACGCGCCGGATCCCGCGCCGTCCCCCGCCCCGGAGGCCGCGAGTCGCATGATCTCCGTCTGCCTCCGGTCCAGCGCCGCCGTGTGGAGGATCGCCGAGCCGTCCAGGAGGAAGCTCGGCTGGTTGTCGTACGCGTCGCGGTCCGTCGCCTGCGCCAGACCGGAGACCGAGAGCGCGCCCCCGTCACGCACGAGCGTACCCATCCAGATGTCGGTCGAGGGGGAGCCCGCAGCCGTCGGAGTATAGCCCTCCGGCGCCGGCCCGATCTCCGGCATCGGCCCATCCGGCGGCTCCGCCGGGAAGGCGACCGCCGCCTCCGGTCCGCCGCTCTCCGGCGCTCCCCCGTTCTCTTGAGCGCAGGCCACCGCGACCGCCGCCGCGAACCCGCCGAACGCCAGGGTCACCATCGTTCGCTGAGTCAGTTGTGCCATGCCTTCCTCCTGACAGCCCGACTAAGGGTCTTGCGGCAGAACGCCGAGGATGACGCGCGAGGGGTGTTCGGCCGACCGGTACACGGTCTGCGTCGCGGCCCGGTAATCGCCCGGTGACGCCGTGTAGGTGTCCACGAACGTCTGCGGGTTGCGGTCGTAGGCCGGGAACCATGAACTCTGGACGTGGACCATCAGCCGGTGCCCCGCCTTGAAGGTGTGGAAACGGTCCCGGAGGTCGATCTCGATCCGTGTGACCTCTCCCGGCACCATCGGCTCCGGATTCTCCAGGTCGTTCCGGAAGCGGCCCCGCATGATCTCGCCCGCGAGATGCATCTGGTATCCGCCCATCGGGACGTCGCAGTTGGCGCTGGGCGGCGCGTCGCCGGGATAGACGTCGATCAGCTTCACGATCCAGTCGGAATCCGTCCCGGTCGTCGAGACGAAGATCTCGGCCCCGATCGGGCCCGCGATCGTGAGATCCTCCGCCAGTGGTTCGGACTGGTACACGAGGACGTCGGGGCGCTCCGAGGCGAAGCGCTGATCCTCCACCTTCCACAGGTGGCCGAGCGTGGTGCGCTCCTCGGCCGAGAACGGCACCGGGTTGGCGGGGTCGCTCACGTATGAATCCGCGTGCGAGCCCGCCGCCGCATCCCCGGCCGACCCCGCGGCGGAGTCGGCGGTACGCGTCGGCGGCTCGAAGCCCAGCGTTCCGTCCGGCCCCAGGTAGATGCTCACCGGAGTGATGCCCACCGGCGGCCATGCGTCGTAGGCGCGCCACTCGTTCGTCCCCGTGAGGAAGACGTTCGCCTCCGTCGCGTCCCACGTCCCCTCGTCCTTCAGGTGGTGCTCGAAGAAGGGGTACTGGAACTCGCGCTGGAAGTGGAGCGAGGTCCTGCTGTCGAAGGCGATGCAGCCGAGGAAGTCGCCGTCCATGCGCCGCCAGCCGCCGTGGAGCCAGGGGCCGACGACGAGCGTGTTCTCGAGGCCGGGGTTCTCCGTCTCGACTGTGCGGTAGATCGACATCGGGCCGTAGAAGTCCTCGGTGTCGAACCAGCCCGCCACGTTGAGCGTCGCGGGGCGGACATCGTCGAGGTAGCGGAGGGCGTTCTGCCGCTGCCAGAACTCGTCGTAGTTCGGGTGCTCGATGAAGTCCCGCCACGCCGGCACGTCGCCGTGGAAGTAGAGTTCGTCCACCGCGATGGCGGAACCGGCGTTGAGGAAGAAGTCGTAGCCGGAGGGGGTGCCGTAGTCGAAGCGGGCGCCGCGCGTGTCCGTGGGGCCGTCGCGACGGCGGGCATTCCCGGACAGCCACGAGAAGGCGTACATGATCCGGAAGGCGCCGTTATGGTGCCAGTCGTCGCCGATGAACATGTCCGAGGGCGAGGCCTGGGGTGACGCAGCGACGAGCGCAGGGTGCGCGTCCACCATCCCCATCACCGTCTGCCAGCCGGGGTAGGAGATCCCCCACTGTCCCACGCGTCCGTTGTGGTTCTCGACGTTCGCGAGCAGCCACTCGATCGTGTCCCAATTGTCCGTGATCTCGTCGGTGTCGGTGGGGCCGCGGGGTTCCGCCGCGGGGGCCCGGATGACCTCGAACTCGCCCTCCGACCGGAACTGACCGCGCACGTCCTGGAAGGCGAAGATGTACCCGGAGCGGTCGAACTCGCGTGACGGCCCGAGCGGGTTCCGATACTGGCCGGGCTCGTACGGACCGATGGAATAGGGGGTTCGGAAGAGGAGGATGGGATATTCGCGCGAGCGGTCCCGCGGCGCGTAGACGAGCGTGTAAAGTTCGATCCCGTCCCGCATCGCGACCATGTGCTCGGACTTCTCGTAGTTCGCTACGAGATAATCGTGGTGCGCCGCCTCGGCGGCTTCGGCCTCGGCTTGGGCGGCAGCGGTCTGGGCCGGGGTCGGCGGCGGGGCGTTCGTTCCGTCTTCCGGCGGCGCGCACCCGGCTGCGAACGGCGCGACCGTGAACAGCGCGACCGCCCGGTGCATAATCCCCAATCCACGGCCCGGCCGGTCCGATCGCGTCATCGTGTTCCTCTCCGCCGAAGCTCCGCCCAGTGGGTGAGCGCGTTGCCGAGCCTCACGTTCGGGAGCGTGATCGCGATGACCGAGCCGTTCAGCACGTCGCCCCTGAGCCGAAGTTCGAGCGAGAGCACGGAGTCCGTCCGGTTCGCGTCCTCGGTGCCGATGTTGCCACGGAAACCGCCGCGCAGGTATTCGCCGTCGAAGCGGGCGTTGTTGAGCAGCGTCCACAGGTCGTCTCCCAACTGGACGTGGACGCGCCCGTCCTCGTCGATCGCGAGCGCCAGGCGGTGCGGGCCCATGTGCGTGTCCACTTCGCCGACCCAGTCCCCCGCGAGATCCGGCATGGGCGCGAAATCGATCAGCGGGGCTCCGCCCTCCGTCTCCTCCTCGAGAATCCCCTCGCGCGCCAGGCGGTGCGGGTCGGGCACCTCCGGCCGCGTCGGCTTCGGCACGGCCTCCGGGAACAGGGTATGCCAGATGAGATTCGAGATGTAGCCGGTGAGGGGCGTCGCCGCGTTCTGGAGGACGACGACCGCCGCATTCTCCTCAGGGGCGATCGCGAGTTCCGTGCGGACGCCGCCCATCCCGCCGCCGTGGCGCTGGAGCGTGAGGCCGCCGGGGAGGTCGCGGATCGTCCACCCGATGCCGTACGCGTTGTCGGGCGCGCTCTCCCGGATCGGCCGCCGCATCGCCTCGATCGACGCGTCCGTGAGGATCCTCCGTTGATGGTCCAGGTCGTGGCCGAGGTGGAACATCCCGAAGCGGACGAGGTCGTGGGCGCTGCTGAACACGGCGGATCCGCCGGGATGGTCGAAGTCGTAGAACGGGATGGGGCTCTGGTCCGTCGCGTATCGCGTCGCCGTGAAGTCCTCGAGCCCGGGGCCGATGTCGACCGAGGTCCGTGTGAGTCCGAGCGGCTGGAACACTTCGTCGCGCATGAAATCCATGTACGACTGTCCCGAGACGCGCTCGATGATGTAGTCCAGGATGCCGTAGCCGAGGTTCGAGTAGTTCCAGCGTTCGTCCGGCGCCGTCACGAGATTCGCGTAGCGGCGGATCGTCTCGTCCATGTGCGGACGCCGGTACGGTTCGTCCTCGTAGAAGAACTGGTAGTGGAGGGGGAGTCCCGCCGTGTGGCTCGCCACGCGCCGGACCGTGGCGCCTGCCGCATCCCAGGCCCGCCCGTCGATCTTCGCCGGGCCCAGGTAGTCGTTCGCCGGCGCGTCGAGGTCCAGGAGGCCCCGTTCCACGAGGATCATGAGGCCCGTCGCCGTGATCGGCTTCGAGATCGAGGCGAGCGAATACATCGTGTGTTCCGTGGCGGGGATCCGCCGCTCCCGGTCCGCCCAGCCGAACCCCTCCTCCCACACGACCTCCCCGCCGACCGCGACGGCAACGGCGATCGAGGGCGCGTCCCAGGCGACGAGCGCGCCCTGGATCTCGCTCCGAACGGGAGAGAAGTCCTGCACCGTCTGGCCGCGAACATCGGCCGCGCCGAGGGTCAGCATGCCGAGGGACGCAACGCCGAGCCGGAGGACGCCAGGCCGAGTGACGTCAAGCCGCGCGACGCCGGAACGTCTGACGGTGTCCTTCATCCGCATCTCCTTCCGGGAGGGGTGGCTTTGGACGGTGGAGCGGTACGCAGGCGGGCGTCAATGGGCCGAGCGCGGGGCGGACTCATTGACCGTTGGTCGAAGCGGCTTCCATGATGCCTCCATCGACCTGACGGGTCGACTCGGGGCCGAGGTCTTCGCCCGAGCCCGGCAGGCGGGGAAACAGGATGGAAACCATGGCTGAAATGGATCGGCGGACCTTCCTCGGCACCGGCGTGGCGGCCGGCGCCCTGCTCTCCCTCGGCGGCTGCGCGCCTCGGGACGATGACCCGGGTTCGGGATCCGTAGGGTTGGGGGACGACGCCTCCGCTCGGGAGGTCACGGACTTCGCGCTCGACGAGATCACGATCGACGAGGTCCACGCGGGGATGCGGTCGGGCGAGTACACCTGCCGATCGATCACGCAGATGTATCTGGAGCGGATCGAGGCGCTGAACCGGCAGGGGCCGCGGCTGTTCGCGGTGCTCGAGACGAACCCCGACGCGATCGGGATCGCCGACGAACTCGACCGCGAGTTCCAGGCCTCCGGACCGAGGGGGCCGCTGCACGGGATCCCCATCCTTCTGAAGGACAACGTCGACACGGCGGACGGGATGACGACGACGGCCGGGTCGACGGCGCTCCTCGGGTCCGTCGCGCCGCAGGATTCGTTCGTGGCGGCGGGGCTGCGCGCCGCCGGGGCGCTGCTGCTCGGCAAGGCGAACATGAGCGAGTGGGCGGGCTGGAAGTCCTTCGAGTTCGGGGCGTCGGGCTGGAGCGGGCGCGGGTGGGACGGGGGCAGGGGCGGCTTCTGCGCGAACCCCTACGCGCTCGACCGCACGCCGGGCGGGTCGAGTTCCGGGTCCGGGTCGGCGGCCGCGGCCAACCTTGCGGTCGCGACGATCGGCTCGGAAACCGACGGCTCGATCGTCGGCCCGTCGTCGCGCAACTGCCTCGTCGGCATCAAGCCCACGATCGGCCTCCACAGCCGGGGCGGGGTCATCCCCATCGCCCACAGCCAGGACAGCACCGGCCCCATGGCCCGCACCGTGCGCGACGCCGCGATCATGCTCGGCACCATGGTCGGCGTCGACCCCCGCGACCCGCTGACCGCCGCGAGCGCGGGCAACTTCCTGACCGACTACACGGGCGCGCTCGACCCGGCCGGCCTCAACGGGGCCCGCGTCGGCGTCCTGCGCGAGTACGCCGGCTTCGACAGCCGCGTCGACACCCTGTTCGAGGAAGCGCTCGACGCCATGCGTGCGGAGGGCGCGACCGTCATCGACCCCGTCACGCTTCCGGAGGAACTCCGCTTCGGCAACGAATACGAGATGGAGGTGCTGTACCACGAGTTCAAGGCGGATCTGAACGCGTACCTCGCGTCGCTGGGCCCGGACGCCCCGATCAGGTCGCTCGCCGAACTCATCGAGTACAACGAGGCGAACCACGACCTCGAACTCGCCCTCTACGGACAGGAACTGCACATGCGCTCGCAGGAGCGCGGGCCGCTCACCGACCAGCGCTATCTGGACGCGCTGGCCGCGAGCCACCGGCTCTCCCGCGACGAGGGGATCGACCGGGCCATGGACCAACACCTGCTGGACGCACTCGTCGGGATCACGGCGGGGATCCCCGCCATGCAGGACCCGCTCGATGCTTCGGGCGGGGGTGGGGGCGGGTGCTCCACGCCGCCGGCCATGGCCGCCTACCCCAACATGTCCGTCCCCATGGGGTTCATCCGTGGCCTCCCGGTCGGCATGTCGCTGTGCGGCCGCGCCTGGAGCGAGGCGACGCTCATCCGTCTCGCGTACGCCTTCGAGCAGGCGACGAACGTCCGCCGCCCGCCGACGTTCCAGGCAACCGTCCAGGTCTGAGCGTGCCCGCGACGCCGAGTGTGCCCGCGACGCCGAGAACGCCCCTGCCACCGGGCGGAGCATGACGCTCACCGACTTCATCGACCGTCACTACCGTCACTTCAACGCGGCGGCGCTGCGCTCGGCCGCCGAGGCCTGGCGCGACCTGGTCGACGGCGGAGGTCAGATGCTCCTCACACTGGCCGGCGCCATGAGCACGGCGGAACTGGGGCTCTCCCTCGCGGAGATGATCCGGGCCGGGAAGGTGCACGCCATCTGCGCCACCGGCGCGAACCTCGAGGAGGACCTCTTCAACCTCGTGGCGCACGATCATTACCGGCGCATCCCCGACTGGCGCGCGCTCACCGCAGAACAGGAGAAGGATCTCGAGCGACGGGGACTGAATCGCGTCACCGACACCTGCATCCCGGAGGCCGAGGCCTTCCGCGCGGTGGAAGCGCCGCTGCGCGAACTGTGGCGGGCGGCCGACGACGCGGGCGAGCGCCGGCTCCCGCACGACTACCTCTATCAGTTGATCCGCGACCGCACCCTCGCCGACCGATACCGGATCGATCCGGCCGACTCCTGGCTCGTGGCCGCCGCGGAAGCCGATCTCCCCCTGTTCGCACCCGGCTGGGAGGACTCCACGCTGGGCAACGTCCTCGTCGCGGAACAACTCGGCGGCGGACTGGACCGTCCCGGGCCCGTCCTCGGAGGCACGGAGTACATGGCGGCCCTCGCGGAGTGGTACACGCGCACGAGCACCGGCCGCTCGCTGGCGGAGGCGCCCGACATCGACGACGCCCCGGACGCGGCGCCGCTGCCGGCGGAGACCGGCGCCGACCCTGAGGCGAAGTCCGTCGGCCTGTTCCAGATCGGGGGCGGGATCGCGGGCGACTTCCCCATCTGCGTCGTCCCCATGATCCGGCAGGACCTGCGCCGCTGGTGTCCCTACTGGGCGTACTTCTGTCAGATCAGCGACTCCACCACGAGCTACGGCTCGTACTCCGGCGCCGCCCCCAACGAGAAGATCACCTGGGGCAAGCTGGACGTGGACACGCCCAAGTTCGTCATCGAGTCCGACGCGACGATCGTCGCCCCGCTCGTGTTCGGCTACGTCCTCGGCTGGTAGTCGGGAGACAGGCCCTTCCCGGCGGGCAGGTCACGGGCCGGACGGGAGTTGCCGGTCTCCTAACCTCCGCTCCCGCTCTCCCCGAGGAGTGCGTTCAGGTCCCACCCTTCCAGAGCCTCCACGGTCGGGCGGTCCGTCCAGTCGAAGCGAAGCGGCGTGATCGTGACGAGGCCCTCGTTGTACGCCTCGGTGTCGCTCCCGGCCGGGATGGTCTCCGGAGGCACGAACACCACGCTGAACCGCCGCTCTCCCTCGGCGTCAGCGGCCTCTTCGCCCGGATCCCCCGTCACCTCCTCGTGGTCGATGACGAAGTAGCTGCCGCCCATGGGACGGGCCGCGATGCCGCGCGTCTCGGCCGCCGTCGCGGCCGGGAAGTTGAGCGAATAGACGATGCCGGTCTCGGGCCCCCGGCGCCGCAGCTCCGAGACGAAGCGGGCGACGATGCCGGCGGCGTGCTCGAAGTCGCCCGGACCAGAGTCCTGCGAGGCCGCCACCGCCGGTATCCCCAGGTACGCCCCCATCATCGCGGCCCCCACCGTCCCGGACATGTGAGAGATTTCACCGACGTTCGCGCCGATGTTGATCCCGCTCACGACGAGATCGAACCCGGATTCCGGCGCGAGCGCCCGGATGGCGAGGCGGACGGCGCTGGCCGGCGTGGCTTCGACGCAGTTCCCCGCCGGCGTGGCCCGGACGCGGAACTCCTCGTCAAGGCTGATGCTCATGCTCGTCCCGCTCTGCTGGTCGCAGGGCGCCGCGACCGTCACTTCGCCGACCTCCCGCAGGGCCGTCACGAGCGCCTGAATGCCGGGCGACTCGATCCCGTCGTCGTTGGTCACAAGGATGTGGTAAGGAGCATCCTGCGCCGGTTCGTCCACCGGCGCCTCCGACGCTGGTCCGCCGCCGCACGCGAGGGCGCCGCTACACGTGACCATTGCCATCGTCCGCTTTGTCGTTCTCCAGGCCTCCATGAGCAGCCCCCCTCACCCGTGTTCCGCGTAGTGCCGGATCCATGCTTGGCATGATCAAGATCGCAAAAGTAGCTCTCGCTGCGGAAGTTGAACATCCGTTGCTCGCCCTGCGTAGTATGTGTTGGTGCGGTGTGCAGTCATTCCCGGCGGAGACGAGGTAGCGAGATGAGTGTTACGGAACAGACCAGGAGCGTCGTCTGGAACGAACTGTTCGATGTCGCGCGGACGGCCAGATACTACGATGGCGCCGTCAGGAAGTACGCGTTGCGACGGTACGTGGTCCGCTTTCTTGCCGCGCTGGGAGCGATGGGTGCGTTCACGGTCAGCGTCGATATCCTGCCCGAGTCGCTACAGGTGCTTGCCCCCGTGTTCCCGCTCGCGCTGCTCGTCGTTCTGGTTGTCGACATGACGACCCGCTTCGATGCGCAACTCGCGCTGCTCACTCGCGCCAGACATGACTACAACCGGCTGGAAGGGGACTGGAAGATCCTGTGGGCATCGGCTTCGGCGCCTGAAACCGCAGACGCGGACATCGTAGCACGCATCAACGAACTTCGGGACTCGGAGCAGATGGTCGCCGCGTGGGTCGGAGGTGCGCAGGTCGGTACGATGAAGAGGCTGAGGGATCGCATCGATGCCGAGACCTATCAAGCCATCGAGGGCCAGTATGCGGCGTAGCCCGATCCGTGAGGTCAAGACCCGAGTCCCCCGTAGCCCGGGTACCTCGCCACCGCCGATGCCGCCGCCGCCGCCTCCACCACCGCCTCCACCACCGCCTCCACCCGGAGAATAGCGACCACCGTCTCGGAGATTCGACCGCAAGAGGAGCAGCCGGCCTGACGCCCCGCTCTGACGACCCGCCGGACGCGCGGCCTCAGAGCAGTTGGTTCGCGGCCAGGGCTCCGGCGTAGGCCAGCGCGAGCATGTAGCCGAACTGGGCCAGCGGCCACTTCCAGCCGGCCGTCTCCCTCCGCATCATCGCGACCGTGGACATGCACTGAAGGGCAAACACGAAGAAGACGAGAAGGGCGATGGCCCCCCCGAAGTCGAGGTCGCGCTGCAGGGCGGCCCTCAGTTCGAGCGACGTCTCGTCGCCGTCCTCGATTCCGTAGATCGTGCCGAGCGTGCCGACGATGACCTCGCGCGCGGCGAGCGAGGAGACGAGACCCACGCCGATCCTCCAGTCGAACCCGAGCGGTTCGATCGCCGGTTCGATGACCTGTCCCATCTGTCCGAGCGCGCTCTCATCGACCGGTGGCGGGGCGCCGTCGACCCGGGGGAACTGTGCCAGGACCCAGAGGACGACGGTCACGGCGAGGATGATCTTCCCCACCCTTCGGAGGAAGATCTTGCTGCGGTCGAGGAGGCGGAGGGCAACCGTCCGCAGCGCCGGAATCCGGTACGGGGGCAGTTCCATCACGAAGCCGGCGGGCTTCCCCCGCAGGAACGTGCGCCGGAGCAGGAAAGCGGTGCCGATGGCGGCGACGAGGCCGAGCGCGTAGAGGCCGAGCATCGTTGCCGCCCGCGTCCCGAAGAACGGCCCCAGGAGCGGCTGTTCCGGGATGAACGCCGCGATCAGGAGGGCATAGACCGGCAGCCGGGCCGAGCAGGTCATGAACGGGGCGATGAACATCGTCGCCATGCGGTCGCGTTCGTCCTCCACCGTGCGCGCGGAGAGGATCGCCGGGACCGCGCACGCGTAGGCCGAGAGGAGCGGCAGGAACGCGCGCCCCTGCAGTCCGACCCTCAGCATCGTGCGGTCGGCGATTACCGCCGCCCGCGCCATGTAGCCGGAGTCCTCCAGAATCCCCAGGAAGAGGAAAAGGATGAGGATCTGGGGGAGAAAGACGAGGACGGAGCCCACCCCCGCCCACACGCCGTCGATGAGGAGATCCCGGAACCAGCTCGCCGGGAGCCGTGCGGCAAGCCATTCGCCGGAGGAGGCGATGCCGATTTCGACCCCGTCCATGATCGGCGTGGCCCATGTGAAGATGGCCTGGAACACGAGCGCGGCGAGGACGAGAAACACGGCCGGACCCGCGATCCGGTGCAGGAAGAGTGCGTCGAGACGCTGCGTCAGCTTCGGAGGGCCGGCCGAGCGGTACTTCGCGGAGGCGAGCGCGTCCTGGACCACCTCGCGGCGGCGGGAGAGCGCGTCCATCGTCGGCAGCCCGGCTCGTCCGGTTCGGGCGCCGGAACCCGACCCCGGCTTCGCGCCGGTCGCGGGCGTCGCCGCGCGCATGGCCACCCGGTCCAGGAAGTGGGCGACCGCTTCGACGCCCCGCCCCGTGCGTGCGTCCGTCCGGACCGCTTCCACGCCGAACGCGGCAGCGAGCGCCTCGTCGTCCAGTGTGCCGTCCCCCGCCTCGAGTTCGTCCGCCATGTTGAGGACGAGGAGCGTCGGGCGTTCCCGCTCAAGCACGGGACCCACGAGCATGAGTTGCGTCTCGAGCCGGACCGCGTCGACGATGAGCACGATGGCCTCGGGCGCCCGCAGGCCTTCGATCCGGCCTTCCAGCACGTCGCGCGTGACGCGCTCATCGGGGGAGCGGGCCGAGAAACCGCTCACCCCCGGCAGGTCGACGATGTCCAGATCGAGACCCGAGGCGAAGCGCGCCCGGCCCACGTGTTTCTCGACCGTGACGCCCGGATAGTTCGCGACCCTCTGCCGCAGTCCGGTCAGACGATTGAAGAGCGTCGTCTTGCCCGAGTTCGGCGGACCGATGAGGGCCACGACGGGCGGACCGGAAGCGGGCGCGTCCGTACCGGCACCGTGATCCGCGCGCGCTGGGGTCGCGACTGGGGGCATGGCGGGAGACTACCGATAACGATTATCGTTAGTTGAGACTGGTTCTCAACCGGAGGAAACGCTAGTATGTCGCGCTTCGATGGTCAAACCAACGTGAGGGATAATTCCGGCGTGAAGAACGGAAGATCGAACGGTTCCCGGACGTCGTTGATGGACGTGCCGCTGCGGCAAGCGGTCGAACTTGAGCGCATCGACGCACCGAACGACGAAGTCGAGCCGTTGCTCGAGCGCGGCATCCTGCCGGGCTGCAAGCTGCGCCGCGTTCGCAATTCCCCCACGGGAGACCCGATCATCTCCGTCGAAGGCACCCTCCTGGCGCTGCGCCGCGAATCCGCCGCGCAGCTCTTCGTGCGTAAAATCTAGGCGTAGGGCATCACCGGCACTTTTCCGAGCAGACGCGCGTAGACCGTGAGCGCGCCACGGTGGTGTGCCGTGTGATCCGTGATCCCGTTCACGATCGCCGCTCGCGGTTGGCCTTCCATGATCCGCGGATCGTCGATCGGCGCTTGGAGTTCCTCGTCCGATTTGGATCCGATGACCTCGACCGCCCGACCGTAGGCTCGGTCGACCCAGGCAATCGCTTCGGCCAGCGAAGTGACGGCCCGCGCCTCCTCGAGATGTCCTTCGAAGTCCATGTTCCAGCCGTCGCCGAAGGCGCCGTCGACGAACCAGTCGACCGTACCGGCGGCGTGCGCCACGTGGCCGGCCACGGTGAACACCTCAGGGTTGGGCCCGAAACCCGAGTCCTCCTCCGTGAACGTCTCCAGCGTCTTCTTGAACAGACTCCTGGACATGGAAAGCTGTGCGGCCAGACCTTCGGCGTAGGACATGGATGCTCCGTGGGGCTTGATGTTCGGTTTTTATTCGGATTGCGGATCATGCGCCCCGACCGGAGCGTTGTCAAGCGTGAACGACAAGACCACTCTCAGCCGCCGGGATTTTCTCGCCCGCGGTAGCGGCGCCCTGGTCTCTCTCTCCCTGGGCACCGGCTGCTCGGACAATGGAATGGGTCCGGTCGTCAGCGTGCCGCCATCAACCGGAGACCGGGTCGACGTGATCGTGGTGGGCGCCGGCCTGTCCGGACTGGTCGCCGCCTACGAGTTGGTCCGGGCAGGGCACGATGTCCGGGTTCTGGAGGCAAGAACCGCAGCGGGCGGTCGGGTACGGACGCTGCGCGAGCCCTTCGACGACGGGCTCCTCGCCGAAACCGGCCCGGCCCGCATCCCGCCCGACCACGATCGAACGCTCGGCTACATCGATCACTTCGGGATCGAGACCTCGCCCTTCTATACGCAGGACGGCGAGTACCTCATCGTTCCCGAGCGGGGGGCCCCCTACCGGGAGACGCCGGGCGTGTTCCTCCGCGGGGGGCGGGGCACCTGGCTCAAGATTCCGGTGGGGACCGACGCCCTGCCCATGGCCTTTGCCGAAGCGCTCGGAGACCGGGTGCGGTACGGCTCACCGGTGACGAGGGTGGTCCGGGACGAGGCCGGCGTCGTGGCGACCTACGAGACCGGCGGCGGCGCGGAGGAACTGAGGGGCGGCCGCCTCATCTGCACTGTTCCCCTCCCCGTCATCGACAGGATCGTCTTCGACCCCACCCTCTCGGCAGCGAAGCGAGCGGCCTTCAGAGCCACGTCCTACGAAGACGTCACCCGGGTCTACGTCCAGTACGCGGAACGGAATTGGGAGGAGGACGGCCTGAACGGATGGGGACTGTCGTTTGTGGGGGGCTTCTCGGAAATGTGGCATCCGACCTGGAATCAGCCGGGGCCTCGGGGCATCCTGATGTCCTACATGTACGGGGACATGGCGCGCACGGTCGCGGCGATGGAGCCCGGCGCCATCGTACCCGATTTCATCGATCGCTTTGATGGCCTGTTCCCCGGCTCCCGCGAGGTCGCGGAGCGCGGAACCCACTTCGCGTGGGAGCATCAGCCCTGGATCGGGGCCGCCTATGCCTGGCACGATCCCCCGTTCGCCGAGCACCCGGAACTGGCATCGCCCGAGGGGCCCATCCACTTCGCCGGCGAGCACGCCTCGGGCGAGCGGGGGTGGATGCAGGGAGCCCTCCAGTCGGGTCTCCGAGCGGCTGCGGAGATCGATGCGACCGTGACGGGGGAACGAGCCCGCACGACCGTGGCGATCTCGCGGCGGCGGCTGGTGCGCCGCGTCGCAGGTGCCCCCCATGCTCCTGAATGGCTGGCGCCCTGATGGGACCAGCTCCAAACACGGAGACCGCGATCGACGGAACCACGCCGGTCGGCGTGGGAGGCTGGCTACTGGTGTACCTCGGTGGGTCCATCCCCTTCCTGCTCGTCCATGCGGCGGGCCTGTCGGGATGGTTTCTCGACTATGCCCTTTGGCTGCTGGTCGCGATCTTCCTCGTCCTCGCGTCCCCGCTCGCCCTCATCCTCCTGAAGTCGCCACGCGCCCCGACGTGGAACGTCGTCGCGCTGTGGGTCGTCGCTCTCGTGATCACGCTGCGCGCGGCCGCCGTCCCCTTCAATCTCGAGACCGACGGGACGGCGCAGAGGAGGAACCCCGAGGAATGGGTGGCCGCGATCGCGATCCTCGCGGCCATCGTCGTCGGGTCTCTGGCGTGGGCGACGATCTGGACGGCCTATTTCCGGCGGTCGCTGCGCGTACGGAACACGTTCCGTCCGCAGTGAGGAGCGCGCACCGGGGTGGGAGAGACTGTCAGCCGACTTCGGGCACCTTCAGGGCGTCGGGGGAGGTCGCGCGGATTCCAGGCGGATCGCGGGGGGGAGGCGCCACACGGTGATGACGGGGACGTCGAACTCGTCCGTGTCGATGAAGGCGACGAGGCCATCCGGGCCGAAGGCGTCCGGCATGTCGGGCAGTGCGGCGGTTCCCGTCTCGAGCGTGCCGAGGTAGCGCCCGTCCGGGGCGATCACGTCGATGGGGCCCGCTTCGTCCGAACCCGGCTCCGTGCTCCGCTGGACCCACAGCGCGCCGTCCCAGGTCGCGCGCAGGGCCGCGATGACCGGCACTTCCGGGAAGAACCGCATGTTCTCGAGGGCCTCCCGCTGCAGCGACCTCATGTTTTCGATCATCTCGCGGACCGCGGCGGGCGGTGCGCTCCCGCGCTGCGTGATCGTGCGGTTGCTCTCGGCCTCGAGTTGCCGTTCGCGCTCCTCCCGTTCCATCTCCTCCGTCACGGCCAGCGGCCGGATCGGCCGGCGCAGGATGCGCGAGATTACGCCCGACGGATCGGTGAGCTTGACGGCCCAGGCCGACGAGTCCGAGAACGCGACCCCGCCCGATGGCAGCGCGTCGAACAGGAGGTCCGGTTCGAATCCCCATTCCTCGCGGATCATGTCTTCGAGATCGCCGCTCCGCGGGCCATCATCCGCGACCGGCGCCCGGGCCTCCGCGATGACGCGATCCTCGACGTCCTCCGAGGACATGTCGACGCGCTGGATCGTGCGTCCGCTACGGCCGATCAGCGTGCGCGCGCCCGTCCGCTCGGGTCGGAGGTTCGGGCGGCGCGCCATGGCGAACCCCATGCCCCCGCCGCTCTCCCTCACCATGCGCTCGAACTCGCCGGCGGGGCTGAAGACGTGGTATCCCGCGTGCAGCATATCCTCGACCAGGGTCTGCCCGTCCTCCCACACGACGAGCTGCGTCGCCGCGCGGAACTCGCCCGGACCTTCGCCGGCGCGGCCGAACTCGCGCACGAAACGTCCTGTCGCATCCACCACGACGACGCGTGCGCTGGACTCCATCCGGGTCCCGTCCAGGAGATAGAGGTTGCTCGCGCCGTCGAAGGCGACGCCGGAGATGGACGTGAACTCCTCCCACTCGGCCGCCGCGGCGGCGGACCCGATGGCGTACACCAGCTCGAGGTCCGGCGAGACGGAACGATCCTCGCCGGGAAGCTCGACCGTCTCCTGCGCTTGCAGGCCGGCGCCCCCGAGCACCGCCCCAAGCACCGCCACCCGCCCGGCGGTGAACCCCCTCGCGAATCCCGCGGCGAGCCGCGGTCCGCGGCTGGCGCTCCGTCGTGACGGCACCTTCATCCTGGCAGCCCCCTGCGGCATCTTGGCAGCCCCCCGCCGCGGCTTAGGTTTGTTCGAGTGTGGGCGCGGTGCCCGGTCCCGTCTCCACCGGGAATTCCGCGCCAACTACTATGGAGGTAGTAGATATGATTCGCAAGCACTCTTCCCCCCCGGCCTCCGGCACGTCGATTCCCCTGATGTCTCGAATCCCCCTGCTCGCACCCGCCGCGCTCGGCGCCGTGGTCGCGTGGGCTGGCTGCGGCGGGGGAGACGCGCCTTCGGACGAACCCGCGGGGGGCGCGGAGGCCGGGGGCGCCGGGGCCGCGGCCGGCGACGCGCCGCCGCAGTTCGAGACAACGGAGGTCGCCGACGGGGTCTACCAGTTCCGCTGGGGCGGACACAACGGCCTGTTCGTCGTGACCTCGGAGGGAGGCTTCGCCTTCGATCCGATCTCCGTCGAGGCGGCCGCCACCTACGCGGAGGAGATTCGCCGGGTCGCACCGGGCGTCGAACTCGCGGCCATCGTCTACAGCCACCACCACGCAGACCACTCGACGGGCGCCGAGGTGCTGCGAGAAGCGTTCGGGGTCGACGTCCCCATTTACGCGCACCGGAACGCGGACGCACCGCTCAGGGAGGCGGCGAACCCCGATCTTCCCCCACCCACGGACACCTTCAACGAGACGATGACGCTCGCGGGCGGCGAGATCGAACTCCACTACCTCGGCCGCAACAACGGTGACGACATCGCGGTGGGCTTCGTGCCGGCGCACAGCCTCGCCTTCGCGGTGGACTTCGTGGCGCGCGACCGGTTCGGGTACCAGGACCTGTCCGGTTTCCACTTCCCCGACCAGTTCGACGCGATCGAGGGCCTGCTCGAGATCCCGTTCGAGACGATCGTGTTCGGGCACGGGCCGTCTGGAGACCGCGCCGCAGTCGAGCGGCAGCTCACCTACTACCGGGATCTGGACGCCGCCGTGCGGGCCGCTTTCGAGGCGGGGCTGAGCGAAGACGAGACGGCCGAGACCGTCCTCATGGAGGACTACAGTCACTGGGACCGCTACGACGACTGGCGCGAACTCAACGTGCGCGGCATGCACCGGAAGCTCCTGGCCGCCGGCGTGGGCGAGGAAGTGGGTGAGCACGAGGAGGGCGGCGAGCACGACCGCGAGGGTCGCGAAGGCCGGGGCGAGCACGATGGCGAGAGTGGCGAGCACGGCGGCGAAGGCGGGCACGACGAGGGCGACGAAGGCGAGGAGTCGGGCGAGTACATCGAGCGGGACGCGACCTGGGATGCAACGCGACGTGGGGCTCGGCTCATCCTCTCCTACGATCCGGGGCGGGACGCCTTCGTGGGGACCGTCGAGAACACGACCGACGAGACGCTGTGCGCGGTGCGTGTCGAAGTCCACCTCTCCTCGGGAACGGAACTCGGACCCACGCAGCGGACGAACGTTGACCCGGGCGGGACGACCGAGGTCGAGCTGGCGGCCGGCGGAGAGGCCTTCGAGCGCTGGACCGCGCACCCCGAAATGTCGCGCTGCGCAGGGTAGGAGACGTTCCCGCGGGAACGTCGTTCGGCGCTTTCACCAGAGAGAGACGTTGAAGGACCGCGTCTACACGGCATCGCAGTGGGTGCCCAGCCCGCTGGACCGGACCTTCGCCTTCTTTTCCGACGCCTACAACCTGGAGCGGATCACACCGCCATTCGTGAAGTTCCGGATCGTGACCCCGCCGCCCATCGTGATGCGCGTGGGAACGCGAATCGATTATCGGCTACGGCTGCACGGAATCCCCATTCGGTGGCAGAGCGAGATCACGCACTGGGATCCGCCACACGGCTTCATCGACGAGCAGCGTCGCGGCCCGTATCGGAAATGGATCCACGAACACCGCTTCCGCGAGGAGGACGGAGGCACGCGCGTCGAGGACCACGTCATGTACGCGGTTCCGGGCGGCGTGCTGATCGACCGATGGTTCGTGCGCCCCGATCTCCTGCGGATCTTCGACTACCGCCAGCGCGTCATCTCGGAATTGCTCTGAGGCCAGGGGTCGGAGACGTTCCCGCGGGAACGCGCCGGAGGGGCGCTGAGGGAACGGCTCGAGGGATGACGTAGCGGCGCGGTCGCCCTGGGCCCATCGCTGTCACGCCCGGCTCGCTGAGCCTACTATGAGCGCAACGGGACCCATCCGCGCGGGAGCTTGCACCATGTCGATCCGTCGCTTCGCCGCCCCCATCCTTGCACTCGCCACGCTGCTCGTACCGCCATCCGGCCGGTTGGCTGCGCAGGAAGCCTACCGTACGCCACCTCCGGACGTCGTCGACATCCTGGACGCTTCCCCGTTCCCCGAGGCGGTGATCAGTCCGTCGGGTGACCGGATGATCCTCGCATACAGCGAGAGCATGCCCGGGATCGAGGATCTGGCGGCGCCGATGCTGCGGCTGGCCGGACGCAGGATCAGTCCGGTCACCAACGGCATGCACGCCGCGCCACCGTTCGTGCGTTTCTCGGTCGTCGACCTGGAAGGCGGCGGCACGCGCGACGTCACCGGCGCCGAGGACGGCCTGGGACCACCGTTCTGGTCACCCGCCGGCGACGGCTTCGCCTTCACGCGAACGACCTCGGACGGCGTCGCCCTCTGGCTGGCCGACCCGGCACCGGGCGCCGCGCGACCCCTTACGAACCCGTCGCTGAACGGCGCCCGCGGCGAACCCTGCTCCTGGATGCCCGACGGTCGTGCGCTGCTCTGCCACTTCATCCCCGACGGCCGCGGCGCCCCGCCCACCCCGGCGGCGATCCCCGTCGGCCCCATCACGCAGGAATCCGGCGGCGAGGCCGCCCCTTCCTGGACCTTCCAGGACCTGCTGGAAGACGCCCACGACGAGGCGCTCTTCGATTACTACCTCACGTCGCAGCCGGCCCTCGTCGACGCCGCCACCGGAGCCACGCAGCCCATCGGCGCCCCGGCGGTCTACGAATCCCTCGACCCTTCACCCGGCGGCGAGTACTACCTGTCCGTCCGCACGGTTCGCCCCTACTCGTACCTCGTGCCCGACTCCCGCTTCCCCAGGGAGGTGGAAGTCCTCGGCGGCGACGGCGCGCCCCTGCGCACGCTCGCCACGCTCCCGTTGGACGAGGGCGGCCCCGAACACCTGGGCTTTCGCCGCGCCGGTCTCCGCCAGTTCTCCTGGCGCCCCGGCGTGCCCGCGACCCTGGCCTACGTGGAAGCCCTCGACGGCGGCAACCCCGCGCTCGACGTCCCCCACCGCGACCGGGTGCTGACCCTCGCGGCGCCCTTCGACGGAGAGGGCACCGAACTCGTGCGCACCGAGCACCGCCTGGGTTCGGGCGCCTTCGGCTTCGGCTACCCGGTCCTGTGGGGCGAGGACGGCGAGACCGCCCTGGTGTACGAGTTCGACTGGCCGACGCGGAGGTCCCGCGCCTGGGCCGTGCAGGCGTCCACTCCCGGCGTCCAGCCCGCGCTCCTCTGGGACCGCAGCACGGACGACTGGTACGGCAATCCGGGCGACCCGGTCATGAAGCAGGACGGGGCCGGCAAGCGGGTCGTTCACATGGACGGCACGAGCATCTTTCTGGCGGGCCCGGGAGGATCTCCGGAAGGAGACCGGCCCTTCCTGGACCGGCTGGATCTGACGGACGACGCGCGGCAGCGACTCTTCCACTCGGGCGCAGGCAGCTACGAGACCGTGGTCGGTCTGGCGGACGCACGCGCCGGCCGGATCGTCATCCGGCGCGAGACGAGCGAGGAGCCGCCGAACTACCACCTCGTCACGACGGCAAACGACGAGCGCACGGCCCTCACGTCCGTCCCCGACCCCCAGCCCCAGCTCGCGGGGATCACCAAGAGCAAGATCTACTACGAGCGCGACGACGGCATCCCGCTATCGGGCGAGCTGTACCTGCCCGCCGACTACGAGCCCGGCCAGAGGCTCCCGGTCCTGGTATGGGCCTACCCGCGCGAGTTCGCCGACGAGGACGGCGCCGGTCAGGTCAGGGGCTCGGCCCACCGCTTCACGACCATCTCCGGCGCCTCGCACCTCCTGCTGCTCACCCAGGGGTTCGCGGTGCTCAACGACGCCGCGATGCCGATCGTGGGCGGCTTCGCTGCGAACGACACCTACGTGGAACAGCTGGTGGCCAACGGCAGGGCCGCGGTGGACAAGCTCGTCGAGATGGGCGTGGCCGACCGTGACCGGGTCGGGATCGCCGGCCACAGCTACGGAGCCTTCATGACCGCCAACATGCTGGCGCACTCCGACGATTTCGCCGCCGGCATCGCGCGCAGCGGCGCCTTCAACCGGAGCCTCACGCCCTTCGGCTTCCAGTACGAGCGCCGCACCTTCTGGGAGGCGCCGGAGGTCTACTTCCGCATGTCGGCCTTCATGCACGCGGAGAAGATCAACGAACCGCTCCTCCTGACCCACGGCGTCATCGACAACAACTCCGGGACCTTCCCCGTCCAGTCCGAGCGCATGTACCACGCCGTGAAGGGCCTGGGAGGCACCGTCCGCCTGGTGATGCTGCCCCACGAGAGCCACGGCTACCGGGCCCGCGAATCGGTCCTGCACACCGTGTGGGAGACGTTCGACTGGATGCGCCGTCACGTGAAGGAGCGGCAACCCGGCGCCCTGGTCCCCTAATGAAGTGCGCCTCCCGGGCATCACACTCTCCAATTTCAAGACCACACCGTGACCACAAACTGGCCGTCACCGGATCTGCACGACGGTCACGCCGTCGATCTCGAGGTCGGACCAGCTTCGGTCGGCGGTGAGGACCGGGAGACCGAGGCTGCTTGCGGTGGCCAGACAGGCCCGGTCACCCAGTCCGAGGCCCTGGCGCCGTGTCCTCATACGATAGGAGCCGCTGAGCAGCGCCGCCTGGCGGTCGAAGGGAATGATTTCGACCCCCAATCCCCGGACGACGCGCGCCACCGTCACGGAGGACAGGCCGTCTTGCGAGAGACGTGCCGCGACCTCGGCCACGTTCACCGATGACATGGCGGCTCCTCGCTTGAGCGCGCGTTCGACGCGAACCGCCCCCGGTTCATTCAGCAGGGCCGCCAGGACGGCCGAGGCGTCTAGGACAGCCTCGGCCGGTTCATTCACGGGCGGCTTCGGCTCGCCGTTCCAGGATGAATTCATCGACGCCGCCGGAGCCCTTCCGGTGCCGGCGCACGATGGCCTGCAGCCGCGCGAGTGCGGCGCTGGTGGTGCGCAGCCGGATCGTGTCGCCCTCCAGGCCCATTATCAGTTGCTGCCGGCCCTGAATGTCCAGTGCGCGGCGGAAGCGGGCGGGGACCACCAGCCGGCCGGCTTCGTCGATCGTCACGCGTTCGGTGTCGGGCACCGAATCCGGCATGGAGTCCGGCGAAGCATCGGTCGGCGAGTTCCGGTTCTCTTTCTTCATGGTATACTCCGTGTTTATGGCATATTTTGCGAAGATACCATGTCGAGAGCCGAGGCACGAGAGGTAGACTTCGTAACCCGTCCGCGGTGAGATTCCGCTGCTGCATGCCACACGTCGCTTTCGTCGATACGATAGGGACCGCCGCTCCGATTCCGCAGTTTCGCGACGGCGATCAACGCGGGATCATCGAATCAGGAAGGGTTCAGCGTGATCACACTTGAGGGGAAGACCGCCATCGTCACAGGGGCGGCGAAGGGGATCGGCGCCGCGTGCGCGCTCGCCTTCGCCCGTCACGGGGCGGATGTCGTGCTGGGGGACGTGCTGGAGGAGCGCTGCGCGGACACGGCGCGCCGCATCGCGAAGGAGACGGGGCGGGAGACGCTCGCGGTGCGTGCGGACGTGAGCGAGGAGCGCGACTGCGCGGCCCTGCTCGAGGCCTGCACGGAACGCTTCGGCCGCTGCGACATCCTGCTCAACAACGCGGGGATCATCGCGGCGGGCTCGATTCTGGACGCCGAAGTCGAGGACTTCGACCGGGTGCTGGGCGTGAACCTGCGCGGGACCTTCCTCGTCTCCCGTCTCGTGGCGCGGGACATGGTCGCGCGCGGGGTGAAGGGGTCGATCATCCACATGTCGTCGACGAACGCGGTGGTGACGATTCCGAACCAGCTCGCCTACGCGGCCTCCAAGGGCGGGGTCATGCAGCTCACGAAGGTGATGGCCATCGCGCTCGCGCCGCACGACATCCGGGTCAACGCGATCGGGCCGGGGACGATCGTCACCGACATCCTCGACTCGGTGATCGCCGACGAGGAAGCGCGGCGCACGATCCTCTCCCGCACGCCGCTGGGACGGTTCGGGGACCCGGCCGAGATCGGGACGGTGGCCGTCTTCCTCGCGAGCGACTACGCCTCGTACCTCACGGGGGAGACCATCTACCCGGACGGCGGACGGCTGGCGCTGAACTACACGGTTCCATTGCGGGAAGACGGGTGATGGGCGCGTGAGCGGCAGGACGACAAGCGAGTCGGGCGTCGGATCCGCAGCTGAAGCCCGGCTCGCCATAGACATCGGCGGCACCTTCACGGATGTCGCGCTGGAGACCGCCGGGCGCCTGGTCACGACGAAAGTGCTTACGACCGCCGCCGCGCCCGAGCGTGGCGTCCTCGAGGGCGTGCACAAGGTGCTGGGGCTCGCGGACGTCCCACCCACCGCCGTCCGGCTCGTCATCCACGGCACGACGCTGGCCACGAACGCGGTCATCGAGCGGCGGGGCGCGCGCACGGCGCTCATCGTCACGGCGGGGCACCGCGACGCGCTGGAGATGGCGCACGAAAACCGCTTCGAGCAGTACGACATCGGGGTCGACCGCCCTGCCCCGCTCGTCCCCCGCCGGCTTCGGCTTCCGGTGGAGGAGCGGGTCGACCACCGCGGCCGCGTCCTCATCCCGCTGGAGGAGGATTCGGTGCGCGCGCTGCTCCCGACGCTCGAGGCGGAGGGCGTGGAGTCCGTCGCGGTGGGGCTCATCCACGGCTACGCGAACCCTGCGCACGAGCGCCGGATCGGCGAGATCCTCGACGAGTGGCGGCCGGGGCTGGCGGTGACGCTCGCCTCGAACGTGTGTCCCGAAGTCCGGGAGTACGAGAGACAGTCCACGGCGTGCGCGAATGCCTACGTCCAGCCGCTCATGGCCCGCTACCTGACGGGGCTCGCGGATTCGCTGCGCGAGTCCGGGCTCGCCTGTCCCTTCCTCCTCATGACTTCGGGCGGGGGCCTCACGACGCTGGAGACTGCGGTCGCCGCGCCCGTCCGCCTCGTCGAGTCCGGGCCCGCCGGGGGCGCGATCCTCGCCAGCCACCTCGCGCGCGAGCTGGAACTGGGGGACGTCCTCTCCTTCGACATGGGCGGGACGACGGCGAAGCTGTGCGTCATCGACGGCGGGCAGCCGCTCCATTCCCGCACGTTCGAGGTCGCGCGCAGCTACCGCTTCAAGCAGGGGAGTGGACTGCCGGTGCGGATTCCCGTCATCGAGATGGTGGAGATCGGAGCCGGGGGCGGGTCGATCGCCGGAGTGGACGACCTGGAGCGGATCCAGGTGGGGCCCGCGAGCGCCGGGTCGGAGCCGGGGCCGGCGGCGTACGGACGGGGCGGAGACGAACCCACGGTGACCGACGCGGACGTCGTCCTGGGACGGATCGACCCGGAGTTCTTCGCGGGAGGCTCGATTCCCCTCGACAGAGGGCGGTCCGAAGCCGCGATCACGACTCGCGTAGGCGACGAACTGGGGCTCGACGCGAAGCTCGCCGCGCTCGGCATCAGCGAGATGGTGGACGAGAACATGTCCAACGCGGCGCGCACGCACGCCGTCGAGTGGGGGAAGGGCGTGGCCGGACGCACGCTCATCGCCTTCGGCGGCTCCGCCCCGATCCACGCCGCGCGACTCGCCGACAAGCTGGAGGTGGACCGCTTTCTGGTGCCCGCCGACGCGGGAGTGGGGTCGGCGGTGGGCTTCCTCCTCGCGCCGATCTCCTACGAGGTCGTGCGCAGCCGCTACATGCGCCTGTCCGGGTTCGACCCCGCCGTCGTCCGCGCCGTGTTCGATGAGATGAGAGACGAGGCGGAAGCGGTGGTGTCGCGCGGAGCGCCGGGCGCGGCCATGACCGGGAAGGCGCGCGCCTACATGCGCTACGTCGGCCAGGGCCACGAGATCGGCGTCGACCTCCCGGAGGACCTCGAGGACGCGGCGGCCCTGCGCGAAGCGTTCGACCGCGGCTACGAGACGGTGTACGGACGCACGATCCCCGGACTGGACATCGAAGTCCTGAGCTGGACGCTCGTCGTGTCGGCGCCCGCGACGCGTGCCGCGGACGTTCCCGCGGGAACGTCTGGCGGGGGGCAAGGGGGGCAGGCCGCCGCGGAGAAACCGGAGCCCGAGCGCTGGACCGAACTTTGGGACGGCCCCGGCGGAGAGTCCTCGGCGGCGGCCGTCCACACCCGCGCGGGGCTGGCCGGAGGTGCCCGTGTCGAGGGTCCGGCGCTGATCGCCGAGGACCAGACGACGACGGTCGTCCCCGAGGGCTGGGAGGCGCGGGTCGCGGCCGGCGGCCACCTCCTCGTCGAGCGGCGCGCGGCGGAAGCGGCCGACGCCGTGGCGGGCGCCATGTCGACAGGCGCCACCGCGGCGGGCGGCACTGCGGCGGGCACCGGCGCGCCAACCGGGATCGCCGCCCTCGAAGGGCAGATCATGTGGAGCCGGCTGCTGTCCGTGGTCGAGGAGCAGGCCCGGACGCTCGTCCGCACCGCCTTCTCGACGCCCGTGCGCGAGGCGGGCGATCTCTCCGCCGGCGTGTTCGACCTCTCCGGACGCATGCTCGCGCAGGCCGTCACGGGCACGCCCGGCCACGTCAACGCCATGGCCGCCTCCGTCGGGTTCTTCCTCCGGGACTTCCCCGTGGAGACGCTGGGCGAGGACGATGTCCTCATCACGAACGATCCATGGGAAGGCACGGGACACCTCAACGACTTCACCGTCGTCACGCCGACCTTCCTGGACGGGCGCCCCGTGGCGCTGTTCGCGGCCACGAGCCACATCGCCGATGTCGGCGGACGCGGCTTCGGGGCGGACGCGAACCAGGTGTTCGAGGAGGGGATCCGCCTTCCCATCGGATACCTGATCCGCGGCGGACGGGTGGACGAGACGCTCATGCGGCTGGTACGGGCGAACGTGCGGGATCCGGATGTCGCCCAGGGCGACCTCTACTCGCTGGCCGCCTGCAACCGCACGGGGTGCGAGCGCCTGGTCGCGATGATGACGGAGTTCGGGATCGATTCCCTCGAGCCGCTGGCGGAGACGATCATCTCCACTTCCAGGCAGGCGATGCGGGAGCGGATCGGGGCGCTCCGCCCGGGCACGTACCGGAACCGGATGAGGATCGACGGCTACGACGAGGACCTCGACCTCGTCTGCGCCCTCACGGTCCTGCCCGATGGGACGATCACGATCGACTGGGACGGCACCTCGCCGATGTCGTCGCGCGGCATCAACGTCCCCGTGACCTATACGCGCGCCTACAGTTCGTTCGGCGTGCGCTGCATCGTCGGCTCCGAGGTCCCGAACAACGCGGGGTCGCTGGCGGCGATCGACGTCTCCGCCCCGCCCGGCTCGCTGCTCAACGCGCCCCCTCCCGCCGCCGTTTCCGCGCGCCACGCGATCGGACAGATGCTGCCGGATGTCGTCCTCGGCTGCCTCGAACAGGCGCTGGAGCCCGGAGCCGTCCCCGCGGAAGGCGCGTCCTGCCTCTGGAACCCCGTCATCATGGCAGGGCCCGGACTGACCGGTACCCACGCGTACGGCGGAGAGGCGTTCGTCGTGAACCCCTTCCACGCCGGCGGCACCGGCGCCCGCCCCGGCAAGGACGGCCTGTCGGCGACCGCCTTCCCCTCCGGCGTCCGCAGCACGCCGATCGAGATCACCGAGACGGTCGCCCCGCTCATCTTCTGGCGGAAGGAGTATCTCCCCGACTCCGGCGGTCCCGGCGAGTTCCGGGGCGGTCTCGGTCAGGTGATGGAGATCTCGCACGCGTCGGACGAGGCGTTCGCCGTCTCGAAGATGTTCGAACGGGTCCGCAATCCGGCGCGGGGACGCGACGGGGGCAGCGACGGGGCGGCGGGGCGCGTCCACGTGCCGGACGTCGGCGAGTTCCGGCCCAAGGGCCGCGAGGTCGTGCCGCCCGGCCGACGCATCGTGCTCGAAACGCCGGGGGGAGGCGGCCTCGGCGACCCGGCACGGCGCCCGCGCGACCGGGTACGGGAGGATGTCCTCGACGGCTACGTCTCCGCCGACGAGGCGACCCGCGCGTATGGAGCACCGTGAAGATCTGGAAGAGGCGACCCGTTGCGGGGCGTCTGCGGGGTGACCTGATCGTGGACACGACACGGAGCAAGTGGACGCTGGCGTGCGCCGCGGCGGCGATCGCCGGCTGCGGCGGCGGCAGCACGGACCCGGATCCGGGGCCCGAACCCGCACCGACGCCCGTGGCGACCATCGTGCCGGGGTCGCCGGAAGCGTACGAGGGCCTCGATGCCATCGTGTCGGTCCGGCTCGATCCCGCTCCGCCATCTCCCCTCACGCTCCGATACACGCTGACCGCCGATGAAGACCCGGGAACGGCGGACGCGGACGCGGACGACTACGAGGCCGGTGGCTCCGCCTCCGTTGCCGCCGGCACGAGCGTCGTCGAAGTCCGGATCCCGATCCGCGACGATGCGGACATCGAGCCGGCGCGTGAAATCTTCCTCTTCACGCTGGACCCGCCGGCGGCGGACGCGGGGTACGTCCTCGGGGCGATGACCTCGATCCCGGTGGCGATCAGCGAAGGAGTCTGCGACCGCACGCCGGAGATTCGGGACGCCCTGGTCGTGCGCTCCCGAGCGACGAGTTGCCAGGAGGTCACGATCTCCCACCTGGGGATCACGACCCTGAACCTCGCCGGTTTCGAGATCCCGACTCTGCGGAGGGGCGACCTTTCCGGACTCTACAACCTGAGGAACCTCGACCTCTCCGGCGTGGCGTTCACCGAGTTCCCGACGGGCGTCTTCGCGGATCTCACGAGCCTCGAGACGCTGCGCCTGCGGAACAACGGCTTCGACCTGCTGCCGGAGGGCGCCTTCGAGGGACTCTCGAACCTCGTGACGCTCGACCTCGGCGGGAACAGGCTGGCGGCTCTGCCGGCGGCAGTCTTCCGGGATCTCCCGGCGTTGAAGGTGCTCGAACTGTTGGGGAACGCGTTCACCGCGCTGACGCCCGGCTCCTTCGCGGAGCTTCCGAAGCTCGAACGCCTGAACCTGAGCGACAACCGTTTCGAGACACTGCCGGACGGGGCGTTCACCGGGCTTTCGTCGCTGCTGTGGCTGTACCTGGGTAACGGCCGGATAGCGGAGTTGAACGGGAACACCTTCTCCGGCCTCCCCGGGCTCGAGAGTCTGCTGCTGCAGGACACCGGGTTGGAGACGCTGCCGGAGGGCGTCTTCGCGGGACTCCCCAGCCTCCGCGAGCTGCGGCTGGACCGGAACGCGCTGGAGTCGGTGCCCGAGGGGGTGTTCTCGGAGCTTACGCGGCTGGAGGCGCTGCGCCTGTACGGCAACCGGCTCGCGACGCTCCCCCCGGAACCGTTCGCGGGGCTCACGGATCTCCGCGTCCTGCGGCTGGAAGGGAACCGGCTGGAGGAGCTGCCTGAGCGGGTCTTCGTCGGGCTGTCCAGCCTTGATACGCTGCTGCTGGCAGTGAATCCGGGAGCCCCGTTCGCGCTCGCACTCGAACTCGAGCGGACCGACAACCCGGACCCCTCCGCCGCGGGTCCCGCCCGGATCGCGCTCACCGTGGCCGGGGGGGCGGCGTTCGCCATGACGGTTCCCCTTGTCGCCCGGGGTGGCACGCTCTCGTCGGAGTCGGCGGTCCTCGGAGCGGGCAGCGAGCGGAGCGCGGAGGTGACCGTGACCGCGACGGAGGGCGGCCAGACCGAGGTGCAGGTCGTGGCGGGCCCGGCGCCCGCAGTACCGGGATGGGTGACGGGAGTCGAGATCGGACTGGGGGACCCGCTCATCCTCTTCGGGGAGGGCGTGAACGCGCCGCCGGTGCCGGAGCGGGAGGTCGCGCGCCAGCGGATGCAGGCGGACGGCCACCCGACCGTGCTTGCAGCGGCCGGGTATTTCCGCGATCCGGAAGGGGCCGATCTGCGCTTCTCGGCCGCCACCGCCGACGCCGCGGTGGCCGCGGTGACGGTCGCGGGCGATGTCGTGACGCTGACGCCCGTCACCGCGGGCTCCACGACGGTGACCCTGACGGCTGCCGACCCGCCGGGCGCTACTGCCGAGCTCTCCTTCCCCGTCATCGTGCGGGAAGCGGCCGCGCGACCCTTCGACATCGACGTGATCCTGGTGGACGCGGTGACGGACTCGCAGGCGGAGGCCTTCGAGGACGCGGTGGACTTCTGGTCGGCCATACTGGCGGACACCGAACTCTCCGATGTCCCTCTCGGCCAGGATGTGGTGCCCGGGTGCTGGGACATCACGACGGATCAGCGCATCGGCACCGTCGACGACCTCGTCATCGTGGCGTCCGTCCGGGAGATCGACGGCGAGGACGGCGTCCTGGCCCGGGCCGGCCCCTGCGTCATCCGCGCCGGGTCCCGTCTGCCCTCCGTCGGCGCCCTCGAGCTGGACGCGGCAGACCTCGCGCGGCTCGAGGAGGAGGGGAACCTCAAGGACGTGGAAGAGGTGATCCTGCACGAGATCGGCCACGTGCTGGGGATCGGGACGGTGTGGATCCACCACGGTCTGCTGCGGAACCCGTCCATCCACAACTCGGGCGCGGACACGCATTTCACGGGCCCCCTGGCCATCGCCGCGTTCGACGAGCGGGGCGGGGCGAACTACGACGACGGCGAGAAGGTGCCGGTCGAGAACACGTCGGGACCCGGGGCGGCGGACTCCCACTGGCGGGAATCCGTACTCGGACACGAGCTGCTCACGCCGTTCCAGGCGGCGGGCGAACGCGACCTCCTCAGCCTGATCACTGTGCAGTCGCTGGCGGATCTCGGTTATTCGGTCAAGGTCGGGCTCGCCGAGATCTACCGGATTCCCGGATCCACGGGCGGCGCCCGCGCCACACCGGCACGCATGATCCCCTACGGCGACGACATCCTCCGGGGCCCCATCAGCGTCGTCGACCCCGACGGCCGCGTCGTCCGAATCATCCCGCGCTGAATCGCGTTCGTCTTGCAATAGTGTCGTCGATATATATGTTGACTTGCATCCACCGGTTCGAACACCGCATCATGAGCGCGCCATGACGATTGTCACGATTTCTTCTCGCTATCAGGTTGTGATCCCCAGAGATGTGCGCGAGCGCCTCGGGTTGAAGCCCGGCCAAAAGGTGCAGGCGCTGCCCTTCAAGGGACGCGTGGAATTGATTCCGCTCGAACCCATCGAGGCAGCTCGAGGCTTCGTCCGGGGCATCGATACGACCGTCCCGCGCGAGAGAGACCGTACGTGAACGTGGTCGATTCTTCGGCCTGGCTGGAGTACTTCGCCGATGGTCCGAACGCGCCGGAGTTCGCCGAGCCCATCGCCGAAATCGAACGTCTTGTCGTGCCGAGCATCACGTTGTTCGAGGTCTTCAAGCGAATCCGCGTCCAGCGAGACCCCGGCGCCGCGCTTTACGCCGTTGCGCAAATGCGGCGGGGGCGCGTGGTCGACCTCGACGGGGATCTCGCGGTCGCCGCGGCGACGTTGAGCGCTGAGCGGGGCTTGCCGCTCGCCGGCAGCATCATTCTCGCAACCTCCAGACAGGAGGACGCGGTCTTATGGACCCAGGACGCGGACTTCGAGGGGATGGAAGGGGTCGAGTACCGGCCGCATCGAACGACGGGAGAACGGAGCCGATGATCGCCAGGAACCTCTCGCTGACCGCCAGGTGGCGCACGGTAGTCGGATCGTGGATCGGCGCCGCGTTGATCGCAGGGTGCGCGACGGACTCCGGCGGCGGCGGGGGCGACGTGCCGATGCCGGCGGAGGTCATCGGGTTCGCGCCCGGCGAGGACTACAAGCTCACGAACTACGACGGGATCAAGGCCTACTTCGAGGCGCTCGCGGCTTCCACCGACCGCATGGCGCTGGAGCAGATCGGCGAGAGCACCCGGGGCGAACCCCTCTACCTCGCGGCGATCTCAGCGCCATCGAATCTCCGGCGTCTGGAACGGATCAAGGAGATCACGCGGACGCTGGCCTATGCCCGCGACCCGGACGAAGGCTACGGATCCGTCCTCGACGAGGAGGAGGCGCGGGCGCTCGCGCGGGAAGGCGTCGCGATCGTGTGGATCGACGGCGGGCTGCACGCGACGGAGGTCGCCCACGGGCAGTTGATGCCGGAGATGGCACGCCACTTCGTGACGGACGAGTCCCCCGAGACCCGGCGTGTGCGGGAGAACGCGATCGTCCTCCTGATGCCGAATATGAATCCGGACGGTCTGAATATCGTCGCCGACTGGTATATGTCGAATGTGGGCGGCGAATTCGAGATGGCGCGCGTCCCGGAGCTTTATCATCACTATATCGGGCACGACAACAATCGCGACTGGTACATGCTGACGCAGGTCGAGACGCAGGCGGTGACGCGGCAGCTCTATCATAACTGGTTCCCGCAGATCGTCTATAATCAGCATCAGTCGAGCCCCTTCCCCGGGCGGATCTGGATGCCGCCCTTCGAGAACCCCGTGAACCCGCACCTCGATCCGCTCGTCGTGAGTTCCCTGAACCAGATGGGACACTCGATGCGGCGCCGCTTCGACGAGGAGGGGAAGCCGGGCGTCAACAGCGGCATCGTCTTCGACCTGTGGTGGAACGGTTCCATGAGAGGCGGACCCGACTATCACAACATGCTCGGGTTCCTGACGGAGACGGCGGGCGCGGGCTACGCGACGCCCCGCTGCTACGACGAGGACGAGATCCCGGACACGTTCGGAGCCCGCGCCGGGAACCTGCCCGCGAAGACGCCTTCTACGAACTACAACAACCCGTGGCTCGGCGGCTGCTGGCACCTGCGCGACGCCATGGACTACATGATGACCGCCGCGAAGGCCGTGGCGGACATGGGCGCGAAGCTCAAGGAGGAGTACCTCTTCAACCACTACCTCATGGGCCGGCGCCAGATCGAGCGCGGAAACGCGGCGGAGGGCGGCCCGTTCGCCTACGTGCTCGACCCGCGGGCCTCGCACGACCCGGGCACGGTCGTCGAGTTCATGGGTCTGATGTCGCGGTCCGGGATCGAGTTCCTGCGCGCGTCGGAACCGTTCTCCGTATCGGGATCGGAGGGAGACCTCGGCTTCCCCGCCGGATCGTACGTGATTCCGCCCCAGGCTTTCCGGCCGTACGTGGTGGACCTGATGGAGCCCAAGGAATACCCCGACCGGCGCCAGTACCCCGGCGGACCGCCGGAGCCGCCGTACGACATGACGGGGTACGAACTCCGCTTCCAGATGGGACTGGTGGTGGTGAACGTGGACGAACCGTTCGACATGCCGCCGGGCGAATGGGGTGAGGTCTCGTCCGACATCGGCGAGGTGCGCGGCGAGGGAGCGGCCGGGTTCGCCGCGCACGGCAACGCCAACTCGATCTATCGCGGGTTGTCCGCCCCGCGCGGTGGACCCGACGAAGGCGGGGACGAAGCTCCGGAGCGCCTCCGCACCGTGGAGATGCTCACGACCCCGAACGGCGAGGTGCCCGCCGGTTCGTACTGGCTGCCGGATCTGTCCGCCGATGAGGCGCGCACTCTCGCCGCCGACCACGGACTTACGCTCACCGGGATCTCCTCCGCACCCTCCGCCGGCGCCGTGGCCGAAGCCCGACCGCCGCGCGTCGCGATCTACCGTTCGTGGCAGGCCCCGATGCCCGAGGGCTGGACACGCTGGGTGCTGGACCAGTACGGCTTCGAGTGGGAGAACGTGTGGGACGCGGACGTGCGGGGCGGCGACCTGTCCCGCTTCGACGTCATCCTCCTCCCCTCGCAGGCCTCGGGCGGGATCGCGAACGGGAACCTGCCGGAGACCATGCCGGAGGAGTACACGGGCGGGCTCGGCGAACCGGGCGCCGCGGCTCTCCGCGCCTTCGTCGAGGCGGGGGGATGGCTCGTCGCCGTCGACCAGGCCGTGGACTACGCGATCGAGACCTTCGGCCTCCCCTTCCGGAACCGGGCGCGGGGGCTCTCCTCGCGGGAGTTCTTCATTCCGGGATCCGTGATCCGACTCGACGTCGACCCCTCGCACCCGCTCGGCTACGGGATGGACGAGGCGGCGATGGCTCTCTTTTCTCGCAGCCAGGTATTGGAGAGGACGGGCGGCGCGGCGGGGGGCGCCGGCGCTGCGGGCAACATTGGCCGGATATCGACCCCGGTGTGCTACGCCGCCTCGGATTTCCTCGTGAGCGGATGGACGCTGGGCGGCGAGGAGGTGCTCGCCGGCTACCCGGCCGCCGCGCAGATCGGCGTCGGCGAGGGGCAGGTCGTGCTGTTCGCGTTCCGCCCGCACTTCCGCGGGCAGCCGCGCAACACGTTCAAGCTCCTCTTCAACGCGCTCGCGGCCTCCACCACGGAGGGACTCCCCGCCAGCCCCGGCCTGACCTGCCTCTAAGCAGAACCCGATGCCTGCTCGAGCCTGCGGTATCAAGCACCCCCTTCGGTGCGCTACCGCCGCCCTGCCTCGCGCGGGACGCCCCTTTGCTTGCAGGCCACACAGCGCTCGTCTAGCATCCAGAGCCCGAGAATCGAGAGACCAGCGGCAGCCCGGAATGCCGATACGACCACACGAGGATCTACGCGGGAGCAACGGAAGTGTTGACGCGCCTTAGGCTGGAGAATTTCAAGGCATGGCGGGAAGCCGACGTGACGCTCGGCAGAGTGACCGGCTTCTTCGGGACCAACAGCGCCGGCAAGAGTAGCCTACTCCATCTCCTCCTTCTGCTCAAACAGACGAGGAATGCAACGGATCGCGGGATCATCCTCGATTTTGGTGGACGGGCGGAAATGGTGAACCTCGGGACGTTCGCGGATGTGGTCCACCGGCATGACGAAGAGAGGACAATCCGCTGGCTGCTCGAGTGGGAACTGCCCAAGTCGCTTAGAATCACCGATCAGTTGACTCGATCCGCCAAGCCGTTGTTGGAGGCAAGCAGCCTTGCGATACGATATGAAGTGGGCTTTGAGAAAGCTCGCCTGTCTCCTCGGGAGCTGGCATATCGGTTTGACGGTGTCGATTTCCTATTGCGGCCAAAGCCCGACTCGAGACGGAAATTCGAACTTGCAGCCGATCCTCCGGTGTTCTCGTTTATTCGAAACCCGGGCCGTGCATGGCATCTGCCGCAACCCGCGAAGACCCATCTCTTTCCCAGCCAAGCAAGGAGTTACTATCAGAACACGGCTTTTCTCGGTGATTTTGAATTGGAGTATGAGAAGTTGATGGACTCCATCTACTATCTCGGCCCCTTGCGCGAGTATCCGCAGCGAGAATATCACTGGGCTGGGTCAAGTCCGGAAGATGTGGGCCGCCGAGGTGAGCGGACGATAGATGCGATACTTGCCGCCAGAACCCGCGGGAAGGACTGGAGCCTCGGGTATAGGATGCACAAGAAGACCTTCGAGGGGATGATCGCGTACTGGCTGCACAGGCTGGGACTGATTCATGATTTCCATCTCGAGGAGATCGCCCCGGGAAGCAACCTGTACCGGGCGATGGTCAAGACGTTCTCGTCCAGCGTGCCGACGCCCCTTACGGATGTCGGATTCGGCGTGTCTCAGGTACTGCCGGTGCTGGTGCTTCTCTATTACGTCCCGGAGGGTTCGACGGTACTTCTGGAACAGCCGGAAATCCACCTCCACCCCTCTGTACAGAGCGGACTGGCCGACGTCATGCTGAACGTGGCTACCGTGCGCAACGTACAGATCGTCCTGGAGAGCCACAGCGAATACCTGATGCGGCGTTTGCAGCGTCGCGTGGCCGAAGAGGACGTATCCGCCGAAGATGTGAAGCTGTACTTCGTTTCCCCAAGGCGAGGCGAAGCGCAGGTCTCCGATCTGCTCCTGAACGAGTGGGGGGAGATCGAGAACTGGCCGGACAAGTTCTTCGGGGACGAAATGAGCGAGATCGCCGCGATCTCCAAGGCCTCCCTGAAACGACGGATCGCGCAGTCGGGATGACGGCGTTCGTCGTGGACACCAACGTGGCCGTAGCTGCCAACGGCCGCGCCGATGCGCAGGCCGACGAAGAATGTCAATTGGCCTGCGTGGAGAAGTTGGAGTCCGTGGTTGCGACCGAGGTCGTCGTGATCGACGATGGAGGGGCCGTTCTAGAGGAATACATGGGACGGCTGAACCTGTCGGGAATGCCGGGGGTTGGCGATGCATTCTTGAGACATGTGTTCAACCACCAGTTCACGAACGAGCGGGTACGAAGGGTCGCCGTCACGCCTTCGAAGGATGACCGGCGAGGGTTCGAGGAACTCCCGGACAATACCTTCGACCGCTCGGACCGTAAGTTCCTCGCCGTTGCTGTGGTTGCAGGAGCCGTCGTGCTGAACGCAACCGACAGCGATTGGCGCGAACACGCAGCGTTGATGGAGAGCTTGGCGGTGGAGGTTAGTCAGCTTTGTCCGCATCAGGCGTCGAAAGCGGCTCCGCGCGACCGGTCCTCGTGAAGAGTCGTTCCAGCGCGCCGTGGAGCGCGAAATACCCCAGTACGCCCTACTGGCCGTGGTCCCCAACCCTCGGGCGGGGTGACGCGGTGCACGGGAATCCGGACCGGTTCGTCGGCGAGCCCGTGGTGGTGACGGAAAAGCTGGACGGCGGCAACACGCTCCTGCATGTCGGCAAGGTCTATGCGCGTAGCGTTGCCGTTCCGTCCAACGACAAGTGGATGGCGATGGTGAAGAAGCACCACGCATGGAAGGTGAACGAACCGGCGGTCTATCTCTACGGTGAGGACATCTACGGCGTGCATAGCATCGCCTACGACCCTGTGGCGGAGCACGAGACGTTCTACGCCTTCGCGCTTCGGGGCGAAGATGGCGCCTTTGCCGCCTTTGAGGAACTTGAGGCCTATGCAGAGCGTTTGGAGATTCCCGTGGTCCCGGTCCTGTTCAAAGGCGTTTTTCGGTCCGTCGCCGAGTTGCGCGCGTTCATCGAGCGGGTCCAAACGGAGCCGTCCGCGCTCGGTGGTGAGCGGGAGGGCATAGTGTTGCGGTTGGCGCGAGGGTTCCCGGCGGAGGAGTTTGCGGACAACGTTTGCAAGAGCGTCCGGGTCGATCACGTTCGGACCGACGAACATTGGACCAGGAACTGGCGACCATGCCGGATCGCGGGGCGCGCCGGTTCGAGTTGAGTCCGGGCACCCTGAACGTCGCGGGCCGTTGCCGAGCCGTTGCCGCGCGGGTTAGCGTCAAACGCGCCGAGCCGTTCGGGGGTTGAAGGCGTGGGGTGGCGAAGGGGTGGGGACTGCGCTCGAGGAGGTCTCGATTTGAAGCTGACGGTACTCACGGCCGCCGTGGTGCTCTTTGCCGGATTCGAGGGAGCCGGCGTCGGCAGCGCCGCAGCCCAGGAGCAGCGAGCCACGGAACGCGACGCCGCCGCGAGCGAGCGGTGGCGCAGGTGGCGGGACTACAACCGCTACCCCGGCCCCATCCCCACGCCCGAGGAGTGGGAGGCCCCCGCGGGCCCGATCCGGATCGGCCTCCAGGTCGGTCACTGGCGCGCCAGCGAGGCCCCGAACGAACTCCGCCGCATCCGCTACAACGGCACGCGGTGGCGGGAAACCGCCGAGTGGGAGGCAAACCTCGCCATCGCCCGGCTGGCGGGCGCGGAACTCGAGGCGCTGGGCTACGAGGTCGACCTCCTCCCGGCCGTCGTCCCCCCCGGCTACCGGGCGCACCTCTTCATCTCGATCCACGCGGACGGGAGCGACAGCCCCGCGGCATCCGGATACCGGGTTTCCGCCCCGCGGCGCGACGCCACCGGACGGGCCGAGGCCGCGGCGCGCGTGCTCCGGGAAACGTACGGCGCCGCGACCGGACTCAGGCAGCTGCCGGTCTCGACCCGCCGCATGCGGAACTACTACGCCTTCAACTACCGCCGGTACGAGCACGCGCTGCATCCGATGACGATCGCGCTGATCATCGAGACGGGGTTCATGACGAACGCGCGGGACCGCGAGATCATCCTCGATGCGCCGGAGAGGGCCGCACGGGGGATCGTTGAAGCGGTCAAGGCATTTCCGATCACGCGGCTGCCGGCCGCGCCGACCCCGGGCCCGCAGGACGGCCAGCGACAGGACGGCCAGCGACAGGACCGTTAGCCGACGGTCCTCGCAGGCCTCTGCGGGTCATCCTCCGACCCGCACTCCAACGCCGGCCAGGATCGACAGGTTGCGCGCCTTCGCCCCGTCGGACGCGGGATCCCAGTGGAGGTTCCGCACCCCGTAGTGGTAGCGGGCCTCGAACGTCGCGAACCAGGCGTCGACCACCGCCGCCTCGACGACCGCGCCGACGACGAGACCCACGTCCGCCACGCCGCGCCGCCGGAAGCGGCCCTCGCAACTGTTGCTTTCTTCGAACTGCGCCACGCCGCCGTCCAGACGGCAGCCGACTTCGTGTCCCCAATATCCTCCCGCCACGAGAATCGGCCGCACGCGCGCGGGCGCCGGCGTCAACCGGAAGCGGAGCAGGATGGGGAAATCCAGGTAGGACATCCTCGTCCTCGACCCGTCCTGATGGAGGCCCGAAGTCGAGAATCCCCGTTCGATGTAGAGCGCTTCCAACCCGACCGTCGCGCGCTCCGACAGGGGCAGTATCACGAAACCGCCCCCCGCCTTGCGCAGGAGCGCTGCCGATGTGAACTGGTCGATGAAGGCGGCGTCGGCCCAGGTCACGCCTCCCTTGAGACCGAACGCGGTCTGCGCCGCGATGGATCCGTGACTCAGCAGCGGCGTGACGGCCGCGAACGCCGCAAGCCACCTGATGGCTCTCACATTCCGCTCCTTGTCTCCATACCCGGCCCGCCCGGTGGTCCGTCGCCGATGCGGCGAGGCGCACAGCGACAAGCTGCGTCGGCGGGTACCGTTCCGCCATCATCGGGTCCGCCAGCGTCATCTTTCCATCATCCGCCGATGGGCCACAGATTCACGCCGCAATGGACAGCGAACGCAGGTACGGAGAAGAGGAGGTCCGCAAGGTCTTCGCGCGCGCCGCCGAGGCGGACGAGGAGGAGCGCGCGAGCCTGCCCTCCCCCGTGGACGGCGGACTCACGCTCGGGGAGCTCCAGGCCGTGGGTCTCGAGGTCGGCCTCTCTCCGGAGCGCGTCGCGGCCGCCGCCGCCGAACTCGATGCGACCCCGCCACTCGTACCGCGGCGGAAGCTGCTCGGCGTTCCGATTTCCGCGGGCCGGATCGTCGACCTCCCGCGGGAGCTGACGGATCGCGAGTGGCACTTTCTCGTCGCCGAATTGCGGGCCACGTTCGACGCGAAGGGCGAGGTCGGGGCCGACGGCGGGATCCGCGAATGGAGCAACGGGAATCTCCACGCCGTCCTCGAGCAGACGGAGTCCGGCCACCGGCTCCGCCTGGGCACCCGCAAGGGCGACGCGCTCGAAACCACCTTCCTGGGGATCATGTTCGCCGTCATGGCGGTGATCGTCGCCTTCATCATGGTCGCCGACGGCAGGGCGGGCGCGGCGCTGATGGTCCCTGCGCTGATGGCCCTCGGCGGGGGAGGCGTGCTGGTCGCCAATGCCATCCGGCTGCCCCGGTGGGCGGGCGAACGGGAACGGCAGATGGACCATGTCGCGGCCTGGACTCAGAGTCTGCTCGCGGCCGCCCCGAAGGACGTGGAGGGGACATAGGATGCGGAGGAGGAGCGGGATGCGAAGGATCTTTATCGTTGCCGTCCTGGCGCTGCCGGCGGCCCCGGCGGAGATGATCGGACAGGGCGGACTGGACGTGTCCGTGCGGGACGCCGAGACCGGCGCCGGACTGCCGCGGGCCCAGGTCTCGTTGCCGGGGCTCGGCTACGGCGGGATCGCCAACTTCGAGGGGCGCTTTCACATCGCGAACCTCCCGGCCGGGACCGTCAGCGTGGAAGTCCGGCTGATCGGCTACGCCATCGCGTCCCGCGAGGCGACCGTCGTGGACGACTCCGTCGTCGTGGTCGAGATCCCGCTGACCCCGACCGTGATCTCCGTCGCCGGTCTCGTCGCCGTCGGCAGCCGGTCGCGACCCCGGACGGCCACGGAATCGATGGTCCCCATCGACGCGCTCGCCCCCTCGGAGCTGCTCGACCAGGGGGACACGGACATCGGCGACCTCCTGAGAACGACGATTCCCTCCTACAACATCAACCCGCAGGCGGTGGGAGACGCGGCCAGCATCGTCCGTCCCGCGAACCTCCGCGGCCTGGCGCCGGACCATACGCTCGTGCTCGTAAACGGAAAGCGGCGCCACCGGGCGGCGGTCATCACCTGGATCGGGAACGGTCTCGCCGATGGCGCGCAGGGCCCGGATCTCTCGAGCATTCCCGCCATCGCGCTGCGCCAGGTGGAGGTGCTGCGGGACGGCGCCTCGGCCCAGTACGGCTCCGACGCCATCGCCGGCGTCATGAACTTCCATCTCAAGGACGCCCGCTCCGGCGGCGCGCTCGAGGTGCGGGGCGGCGGCTTCGGCGACGGCGGGGGCGAAGGCTACACGATATCGGGGAACACCGGACTGCCCCTCGGCGCGACGGGTTTCGCGAACGTGAGCGCCGAGTACGGGCGCTCGAACTCGAGCAACCGCAGCGTACAGCGTGCGGACGCCGCGCTCCTCGTCTCCCGGGGGAACACGCACGTGCGGGACCCGGCACAGATCTGGGGCGCGCCGGAGATCGAGGATGACCTCAAACTGTGGGGCAACTTCGGCTACTTCCTCGGCAGCGGCACGAAGGCCTACGCGCACGTGAACTACGCGAGCCAGCGGCTCACGAGAGGCTTCTTCTACCGCAACCCGAATACGCGGAGCGGCGTGTTCAGCCTCGATGGCGGGGAGACGCTCCTCGTCGGCGACCTGCTCGACGCGCAGGACGGGGTCCTCGACGGCTCCGCCGGCTGTCCCGTCGTCCGGGTCACCGACGGCCTTCCGGATCCGGCCGCCCTGGCTCACGTCCTCTCGGATCCGAACTGCTTCACTTTCCAGAAGCTGTTCCCGGGCGGCTTCACCCCACAGTTCGGGGGAGACCTGAGGGACGCCGCGCTCGTGGCCGGCGTGGAGGGTCAGATCGGCCGCCTGCAATGGGACGTGAGCGCGAACTACGGCACCAACGAGGTGGACTTCTACATCTTCAACACCGTCAACGCCTCGCTGGGCCCGGCCACGCCCACCGAGTTCGATCCGGGGCTCTACCGGCAGGCCGACATCGATCTGAACGTCGATGCGGCGTACACGGTGAGCGATCTGCTCGATCTGGCGGCGGGGTTCGAGTGGCGGGACGAGCACTTCACGATCGGGCTGGGCGAGGACGACGCCTGGACGATCGGCTCCCTCGCGCCGCAGGGATTCAGCGCCGGCTCCAACGGCTTTCCCGGCTTCAGCCCCATCGCCGCCGGCGACTGGCACCGGACGAACACCGCCCTCTACGCGGACGCCGAACTCCGGGACTACCGAAACGACCGGTGGACGCTCGGCGGAGCCCTTCGCTTCGAGAACTTCGAGGACTTCGGCTCGACGCTGAACGGCAAGCTCGCGGGGCGCTACGGCCTCACCGGCAGCCTCGCCCTGCGAGGCAGCCTGAGCACCGGTTTCCGCGCGCCCACGCCCGGCCAGCAGAACGCCTTCAACGTCTCCACCATCTTCGACCGCGAACTCGGAGACCTGGTGAACAGCGGCACGATTCCTTCCACTTCGGCCGTTGCGGAACTCCGCGGGGGCGTCCCGCTCGACGCCGAGAAATCCCGCAACCTGGCGGCGGGCGCCGTGCTGGATCTCGGGTCGTTCCTTCTCACGACGGACTATTTCCGCGTGGTCGTATCCGATCGCATCGCGTTGACGCAGCGCTTCAATCTCACCCCCGACGAACAGACGAGACTCGTCGAGGAAGGCATCGTGAGCGCGCGCAACCTCCAGGAGTTCCGCTTCTTCACGAATGACTTCCGCACCCGCACGCAGGGTCTCGACGTCGTCGCCACCTACGCGCCCCCCGCCCTCGGCGGACGAAGCACGATCAGCTTCGCCTTCAACCGCACCGACACGCGCGTCACGAACTTCGATCCGGTCAAGGTTGACGACACCCGCATTCGCCAGCTCGAGGAGGGCCTCCCGCAGACGCGCTGGATCCTGACCGGGAAGCACGGGCTCGGCCGGCTGAGCTTCATGGGGCGCCTCAGCCACTACGCCGGCTGGTTCGATTCCCGGGACGACGTCTCATATCCCGGCAACCTGCTCGTCGATCTGGAGGCGGCGTGGTCGATCGGCGAGTCGCTCACCCTCACCGTGGGGGGACAGAACGCGCTGAACCGGTACCCGGAGGAAAACCCCGGGGCCGCGTTCTCCGGCAATCGCTACGGCCCCGGAACCCCCTTCGGCTCGAACGGCGGCTACTACTACGCCCGCCTCGCCTATCGCTGGAACTAGCGGCCGCCGCGGAGCCCGTGCGCGGGGTGGCGGTGGTGGCGCGGCTGGTGCGGGATCGCGCGGAATGGAATGACCGGGGTGGGGGTCGAACCCACGACCTGCGGATTAAAAGTCCGTTGCTCTACCAACTGAGCTACCCGGCCGCGAGCGGGGCGCACCCGACGGGGCGCCGCCCGGCGCGGCTCAAGCTAACACCGGCGCCGACGCCGTACACCTTTCGCGGTCAGCCCGGGGGACGGGGCAGCCCGCGGAGGATCCGAACGCGGGAACTGTCCGCCTCCAGTTCCGCCGGGAGCGTGGCGGCCCCGTGACGCGCGATGCTCCGCACCTGCCCGGTGGCGCGGTCGATCACCATCATCGCCCGCGCGCCGGCCTCCCGGCCCACCGTGGCCACGCCCTCCGGCCCGCTGAGTTCCAGCCGATCCAGCGCCTCCGTCCACACGGGATCGAAGGGAATCGAGTAGGAAAAGCCCTTGCTCCCATCCGAGATCTCGCCCGGCGTGAAGCGGATCGAGAACAGCGTCTCTCCCTCGCCATCGAGCCCCCGCACCCGGTAGTCGCCCGGCGCCCCGGGACCGCGGGCTCTCCCCTCGTACGCGAAGGCGGGTTCGAGCACGAGTTCTCCGTCGGCCCGGACGCCCCCCCAGAGCATGAGAACCGTCGATTCCTCAGAGGGTTCTCCGGACGCCTCCGGTGGCCGCTCCTGCGCCAGAATCCCGCCCGCGGGCGGCGCCGCCGCCGCTACGGCCGCCAGGAGTGCGGCCCGAACCGCGACCCGTCGCGTGCACTTTCCCGATCCGTCCATGGTGGGCTCCTACCCGCTCCCTTGCGCGTTGATCCTTGCTCCGTCCTGATCGGCGCCCAGGCCGTCGCAACCGCCGACCGCTTCCTGACGCGCGACCGCGGATTCTTCTCCAGCTACTTCCCCGAACTCGACCGTAACGGCTGAAGCGCGCGGCGCGAGATCCAGCCGCCATAAAGGAGCGCCCGGTAGTATCGCCACGCGTCCTCGAACCCCGCCTCCGCGAGCAGTTGGAGGATGCGCGCCTCCGAAGCCCAGTGGATGCCCTCGTCGATCCTGGCCCTGAACGCGGCTCGCTCCGCCTCTCCCATCCCGTGGATCTTCCAGTAGCGGCTCCACGCCGCGAAGAGTTCGTCGAAGCGGGGGCTGCTCCGGTCTCCGTGGAGTTCGAACAGGAGGAAGGGGGCGCCGGGCGCGAGGCGGCGGGCGATGTCGTGCAGGAGCGACTGCTTCGCGCCGTCGTCCGGGAGGAAGTGCATGACGTTGAAGCAGGTCGCGGCCGCGAAGCCGTCCTCGTCGAGGTCGGAGACGTGGCCGTGGACGAGGCGGGCGCCGTCTCCCACGCCGGCCTCCCGCATCCGGCGCCTGGCGATCTCGATCATCTGGCGCGATGGATCAACGCCGGTCAGCCGCCAGCCGGGTTCCGCCGTCTTGAAGGTGACCAGCTCGATGCCGGTTCCGGCCCCGACGACGAGCACCCTCGGACTCGGGCCCACGCGGCCCGCGAGGAGCGCGAGCGCCTGCCGGAACGAGCTCCGGTAGCCGGGTATCACCGTGCGGGCGATGTACTCGTAGTCGCCGCCGTAGTCTCCGTCGAAGTCGAAGGGTTCCGCGCCCTCGGGTGTATTCATGGGCACAAGAGACTCCCGGCCGCGAATTCGTTCAAGTGTGACGCAGCGGCCACGCGGGGCGTGAACCCGACACGAGGTCGCGACTCGTAAGGGGGTAGGTAGCGGCTCGCATGGGACGGGTCGCGCACGTGTTGAGATTCAGATTGCCGAAAGGCACGATGGTATAGATGAAAAAGATGAGATTGGCCGCGCGCGTGCAGGTTGCGGCGCTGGCCGCACTGTCCGTCTTCGCCGGTTGCGGCGCGGCCGGAGCGGGGAACGATCCGGCCATGGCCGGCCGCCTCGCCGCCGCCACGGCGAACATCCGGCCGGAAGAGAAGATTCGCGGCGTCTCCTTCTCCGCCCCGCGGCGCGAGATGGCGCCCGATGCGCTCGTTCGCGCGTCGATGACGGGGGCGAACTGGGTCGCCGTCATCCCCTACGCCTTCGTGGATCCCGCCCACCCGCGCGTCGCGTTCGACCGCGAACGCCAGTTCTGGGGCGAGAGGACGGAGGGCGTCGCGAAGACGATCGAATACGCCAGGGAGAGCCGGCTCTCCGTACTCCTCAAGCCGCATCTCTGGGTGCGCGGGCAGGGCTGGCCGGGCGAGTTCGTGCCCGACACGGAGGAGGACTGGGAGGTGTTCCTCTCGGGGTACCGCGAGTACATCCTCCGGTTTGCACACGTCGCCGACTCGATGGACGTGGAGATGTTCAGCGTCGGCACGGAGGTCGATCTCGTCGCGCTCGCGCGGCCCGACTACTGGCGGTCGCTCATCGAGGAGGTGCGGGCGATCTACGGGGGCCGCCTCACGTACGCGGCGAACTGGGACAAGTACGCGCGGATCGACTTCTGGGACGCGCTCGACCTCGTCGGCGTGGACGCCTATTTCCCCCTGACCGACGACGCCACGCCGGACGTGGAGACGCTGGTCGAGGCGTGGGAGCCGTGGAGCGAGGAGCTGCGCGAGGTCGCCCTCGCCACGGGGAAGCCCGTCCTCTTCGCCGAGTTCGGGTATCGCAGCGTAGACGGCGCGGCGGGCCGCCAGTGGGAGTTGCCGGACGGACGCCGGGCGCGGGGAGTGCCGGCGAACTACGAGGCGCAGTCCGGGGCCTACGAGGCGCTCTTCCGGGTGTGGTGGGATCGTCCCTGGTTCGCGGGTGGTTTCGCGTGGAAGTGGTACGCGGGATCTCCAGCCGGGGAGTGGATCGCCACCGACTACTCGCCCCAGGGCAAGCCGGCGGAGACGGTCATGGCCACGTGGTACGGGGGCGACGCGAGCCCCGGCACGCCGCCGGTTCTCACGCCTGCGGATCTCACGGCGGATCGACCGCCCGGTCCGGCGCCGGATTGAACTCGAGTTCCGTCTGCAGGACACCCTGGAAGGTGATCCGGTGGTGCGGCGTCGGGCCGTGCCGGCGGATCGCTTCCATGTGCTCGCGGGTCCGGTATCCCTTGTTGGACGCCCAGCCGTAGAGCGGGTACCGCGCGTCGAGGCGCCGCATCAGGCGGTCGCGCGTGACCTTCGCGAGGATCGAGGCGCAGGCGATGGAATGCGAGGCCCGGTCTCCCCCCACGATCGAGCGGTGCTCGCCGAGTTCCGGGACCGGATTGCCGTCCACGAGCACGAGTTCCGCCGGTAGCCCGAGACGATCGAGCGCGCGGCGCATGGCCACGATGGTCGCGGCGCGGACGTTGAAGCGTTCGATCTCACGGGTGGATGCGGCGGCCACCCGCCAGGCGAGACTTTCCGCGCGGATGCGTCGGGCGAGTTGCTCACGGCGGGGCGGGGAGACCTGCTTGCTGTCCGTGCATCCCTCGAACTGCTGTCCCGGGTGAAGCGCCACGGCGCCAACCATCACGGGACCCGCCACCGGACCCATCCCGGCCTCGTCGATCCCGACGACCACGCGGAGGCCGGAAGCCCAGCCCTCTTCCTCGTGGTCGAGCGGCGCCGTGGCCGGCGCGTCTGGAGCGGGCGTCGCGTCCGGAGTGTGCGTCGCCGGTGTCAGCCGTCCTGCTTCTTGTCGAGCCACCACTTTCGCTCTCGCACCCGGGCCCGCTTGCCGCGGCGGTTGCGCAGGTAGTAGAGCTTGGCCCGCCGGACATCGCCCCGCCGAACGACTTCGAGGCCCACGATCCACGGGGAGTGGAGGGGGAAGATCCGCTCGACGCCGACGCCGCCGGAGATCCGCCGCAGCGTGAAGGTCGCGTTGACCCCAGCCCCGCGGCGGCCGATGCAGACGCCCTCGAACGGCTGCACGCGCTCCTTCTGGCCTTCCTTCACGCGTACGCGGACGCGCACCGTGTCCCCCGGCGCGAAGGCCGGAAGGTCCGTGCGCTTATATCCCTCCTCGATACCGGCGATTCTGGGATCCATCGTTCGTCTATCCTCGTTTCCTGCGTCTCCAAGTGCGTTTCCGGCTGCGTATCCTCTGCGTCACGGGAGGGGTGCGGCAATGTGACGATGGGTACGGTCGCAGCCCTTTAGTATACCATTCCTGGCGAACCCGCGCCAAAAAACCGGTCAGTCGGTCAGCCGGTCAGCCGGTCAGTCGGTCGGTCGGTCAGCCGGTCAGTCGGTCGCGTCGAGGTCGAGGAGGTCGGGGCGGCGGCGTCGCGTCGCCGCATCGGCCTGCGCGGCGCGCCAGCGTTCGATGCGGGGGTGATCCCCCGACCGGAGCACGTCCGGCACGTGTCGGCCGCCGTGCTCGGCGGGCCGCGTGTAGGAGGGGGCGGAGAGGCGCCCCTCGTAAAACGAGTCGGAGGAGGCCGAATCGTGATCGCCGAGCGCCCCGGGGAGGAGGCGCACCACGGCGTCGATGACGACGAGCGCGGCCGGCTCGCCCCCGCTGAGGACGTAGTCGCCGATGGAGATCTCCTCGTCGACCCGGGCGTCGATGACCCGCTCGTCGATCCCCTTGTAGCGCCCGCACAACAGCGTGAGGTCGGGCTCGAGCGCGAAGCGCACCGCCGTCTCGTGATCGAAAGGCCGTCCGCGCGGGGAGAGCGAGATCACGCGCCCGGGGCGGTCCAGCGCGGTGAGCGCGGCATCGAAGGGCTCGGGCTTCATCACCATCCCGCCCCCACCGCCGAACGGCTCGTCATCCGTCGTCCGGTGCCGGTCGTCCGTGTACGCGCGCACGTCGATGAGCCGGTACTCGACGAGCCCCGCCTCGCGGGCGCGCCCCGGGATCGAGAGGCCCAGCGGGCCTTCGAGATAGTCGGGGAAGATGGTGAGGACGTTGATTCGCATCGGATCGTTCGCGTCAGATATCGAGCAGGCCGGCGGGGAGCTTCATATGGACCTCCCCGGCCTCGAAGTCCAGCTCCACGACAAGCTCCGCCTCGAACGGGATCAGCCGCTCGCGGCCGCCGACCTCGAGGGCGAGGAGCGGCGCGCCGGGCTGATCGTACACCTCCCGGATCACTCCGATCGTCATGTCCGCCTCGCACACCGACATGCCGATCAGATCGTGCAGCAGATAGCCCCCGTCGGGCAGATCCGGCAGCTCTTCGCGGGGGACACCCAGGCGCGCGCCGCGGAGCTTCTCGGCCGCCGTGCGGTCCGCCACCTCGCAGACCTCGACGAGCCACCGTCTGCCGTGGGGCCGCGCAGTCTCCAGCGTGAGCGCCCGGGGCCGAGGCGACCCGCCCGCCGGGGTGCCGGCGTCCGCTCGCGCACCGGCGTCCGCCCGTACGTCGGTGGTGGCGTCGATGAGATCGAGCCGGCGACCCGCCCGGAAGAGCGTCTCGGCGTGGTCGGTCTCGGCTTCCAGGAGCAGCCCGCCGCGGATCCCGTGGGGCCTGGCGATGCGGGCCACGATCACGGGCGCGTCGGACATGGTCGCGGTGGCGCTAGTCGTCGGCTTCGGCGTCGCCAGCGTCGTCGCCAGCGTCGTCGCCAGCGTCGTCGCCAGCGTCGCTCGCCTCGTCGCCCGCGTCGGCCTCGGCGGCTTCCGCTGCGTCCTCGGCCCCGTCGCCGGCGTCGGCCGCTTCAGCCACCGCGTCTTCGGCCGGAGCGGCGGCTTCGGTCGGAGCCTCGGCTTCGGTCGCGGCCTCCGCTTCAGCGGCTGGCTCGGCGGGTTCGGCTTTCTCGGCGGCGGGCGGCTCGGGCTCGGGCTCCGGCGGGGCCTCGGCGCTCGGCTTCGGACGCCGGGACGTGCCGCGCTGTCCCGGCGGCGGACCGATCTCGATGATCGCCGTCTCGAGCGACCCCGGATCCACGCCGTCGTGGAACTGCTTCCAGACGCCCGTCTTCCGCAGGAGCGACCGCACCGTGTCCGTCGGCTGCGCGCCCTCGTTGAGCCAGTGCAGCGTGCGCGCGGCGTTGATCCGCACGAGTGACGGCTGCGTGCGGGGGTTGTAGAGGCCGAGCCGCTCGATCGACGCGCCCGCCGTCCCCTCCCGCGAATCCGTCACGATGATGCGGAACGAGGCCGCCTTCTTCGCCCCACGCCGCTTGAGTCTGATTGTCGTCGCCATTCAGTTCTCCGATTCGTTAGCCCAGTCCCCGGCCCAGTCCCTTGCCCAGTCGGGCAAGGTCGCCGGGACCTCCCGGCATCATCCGGGGCATGAGCTTGCCCATCTGTTTCATCATCTTCCGCATTTCGCGGAACTGCTTGAGGAGCCGGTTCACCTCGTGCACCGGGCGTCCCGACCCCTTCGCGATCCGCGCCCGGCGCGACCCGTTCAGGATCTCCGGCCGCCTCCGCTCCTCCGGCGTCATCGAGAGGATGATCGCCTCCAGGTGCTTCACCCGACGAGGGTCGACATCCGCCTGGTCCAGCATGCGCGCGTCGACGCCCGGCATCATTTTCAGCAACCCCTTCAGGGGTCCCATCTTCTGAATCTGCTGGATGGAAGTCAGGAAGTCCGCGAGGTCGAACTCCCCCTTCCCTCCGAGCATCTTTTTCTGCAACCGCTCGGTCTCGCCGAGGTCGATCGTCTGCTGCGCGCGCTCCACGAGGCCGACGATGTCCCCCATCTGGAGGATCCGGCCCGCCATGCGCTCGGGATCGAAGACCGCGAGGTCCTCGGGCCGCTCGCCCGTTCCGACGAATCGGATCGGCACGCCGAGCACACTGTAGATCGAGAGCGCCGCGCCCCCGCGGGCGTCGCCATCCATCTTCGTGAGGACGACCCCCGTCAGCCCCACCGCGCCGTGGAACCCCTCGGCGATCCGCACCGCCTCCTGCCCGGTCATCCCGTCCGCCACGAGCAGGACCTGCTGCGGCTCGACCGCCGCCTTCACGCGGCGAAGCTCCTCCAGCAACTCCTCATCCGCCTGCAGCCGGCCGGCCATGTCGAGGAGCAGGTGCGTGACTCCGCTCCGCCTCGCCTCGTCCAGCGCGCCTCGGGCGAGTTCCGCCATGTCCTCGCCGCTCGGCCGCGCCAGAAGCGGCACGCCGATCCGCGCCGCCAGCGCCTCCAACTGCTCCGGAGCCGCCGGGCGGTAGGGATCGCACGCCACGAGCCCCGGCCGCCGTCCCTCGTGCGCCAGGCGCCGCCCCAACTTCGCCGCCGTCGTCGTCTTCCCCGACCCCTGAAGGCCGACGAGCATGACCACCGTGGGCGGAACCGACGCCTCCGACTCCTCCGGCGCCGCCTCGCCCAGCAGGGCGACGAGTTCGTCGTGGACGACCTTCACGATCTGGTCGCCCGGCCGAACCGACTTCAGCACATCCTCGCCGAGCGCACGCTCCTTCACCTTCGCGAGGAAGTCGCGCACGACCCGGAAGTTGACGTCCGCCTCGAGCAGGGCGCGCCGTACCTCGCGCAGCCCCTCGTCCAGCATCTTTTCCGTGATGACGCCGCGCTGACGCAGCTTCTTCAGCGCACCGTCCAGCCGGTCACCCAGGCGTTCGAACATCTACCGTTCCAAGCATCAAAAAAACGCGATTGGAAGGTTTCCATTCGCGTCTCGAGAAGGCGCCGAACCGCCCGCACCCGATCCGTATTGAGCCGCGCAGTCTAGGGGTTTTCTCGATCTCAGGCAACGAATTCAGGCAACGAACTCAAGCGGCGGCACCGGTGGAGAGGGCGATCGTCTCGCGCCGGGCCGCGCCGACGCCGACGAAGCGGATGGGCGCGGCGCACACTTCCTCGATCCGGGCGAGGTAGCGGCGCGCGGCGGCGGGCAGGTCGCCGACGGCGCGGCACCCGCTCGTGTCCGCGTTCCAGCCCGCCCAGCGCTCGTAGACCGGACGCACGCGGGCGAGGTCCGCGACGGAGTCCGGGAACGAAGCGGTCGGCGCCCCATCGAGTTCGTAGCCGGTCGAGAGCCTGATCGTCTCGAAGGTGTCGAGCACGTCCAGCTTCGTGACCGCGAGGCCGGTGAGACCGTTCACGCCGGCCGCATAGCGCGCCACGTTCGCATCGAACCAGCCGGGGCGGCGGGGGCGGCCGGTCGTCGCGCCGAACTCGCCGCCGAGCTGCCGCAGACGTTCGGCCTCCGCCTCCGGGAGTTCCGTCGGCAGCGGACCTTCGCCCACGCGCGTGATGTAGGCCTTCACGACGCCGATCACTTCGTCGATGAGCGTCGGCCCGATCCCGACCCCCGAAGCGGCGCCTCCCGCCGTCGTCGTCGAGGAGGTCACGAACGGGTACGTCCCGTGGTCGATGTCGAGAAGTGCCCCCTGCGCCCCTTCGAGGAGGACCCGTCCCCCCGAGGCCAGCCCGCCGCGGATCTCATCCCCCGCGTCCGTCGACAATCCGACCATCGTGGGGCGGACCGTCTCGAGTTCGGCCATCACCTCGTCCGCGTCCACGCGCCGCTCGTCGCCGAGTCCCGCCAGCGTGACGTTCGCGCGCACCGCCGCCGCGGCCACGATCTCGCGCGTGCGGTCCAGGTTGCGCAGATCGCCGACGCGGAGCCCCGTTCGGGAGATCTTGTCGCGGTACGCCGGACCGATTCCCCGCCCCGTCGTCCCGATCTTCTTCGCGCCCCGGCTGTCCTCCTGCGCGGCATCGAGCAGCCGGTGATAGGGGAGGACGAGATGCGCGCGCCGGCTCAGCCCCAGGCGCCCGTCGAGGTCGATACCGCGCGACCGGAGCGTGTCCATCTCCCGCGCCAGCACCCACGGATCCACGACCACGCCGTTTCCGAGCAGGCAGCGCGTCTCTCGATTCAGGATTCCGGAGGGGATGAGGTGGAGGATGAACTCCTCCTCGTTCGCGCCCTCGCCCACGCGCACCGTGTGCCCCGCGTTCGCGCCCCCCTGGTAGCGCGCCACGATCGTGGCCTGCTCCGCGAGCACGTCCACGATCTTCCCCTTCCCTTCGTCTCCCCACTGCGCGCCGACCACGACGACGCAGCGCACGCTGTCACTGAACATGGTGTGTCTTTGGCTTTCGATTCGGGTGCTGTGCTGCGACGGATTTCAAAGATAGCTCAATGATGCGTTCCCGCTTGAACGCGCCGCAGGGCGAGGCGACCCGGGCCCGGCTTCGGGCCGCGGTCAGGCGGAGACGCCGAGGGCGGCGGCCTCGAGCGCGGCGTCGACCACGGCGAGTCTGGCGTCGTCGGCGGGCTGGAGAGGGCTGCGCGGCGGGCCTCCGTAGAGGCCGAGCCGGTCCAGGGCGGCCTTCACCGACACGATGCCTCCCTCGGCGACGAGGCGCTTGTGGAGGGGAGCCACGCGCTCCTGCATCGCCCCGGCGCGGCGATGGTCGCCCTCGCGCCAGGCGTCAAAGATCTGGCAGCACGAGCGTGTCGCGACCACGGCCACGCCGAGGATGCCGCCCACGGCCCCCGCCTCGAGCGCGGCGTAGAGGAGCGCCCCGGAGCCCACGAGCACCTGCGCGTTGCGGCCGCACGCCTCGATGAGTTGGCCGAGGTTCCGGAGATCGCCCGAGGAATCCTTGATCCCGATGATGTTGGGGTGCTCGACGAGCCGGCCCACGAGATCGGGCGTGAGGTGCACAGGCACGAACTGCGGGATGTGGTAGAGGACGACGGGCACGGGCGACGCGTCGGCCACTGCAAGAAAGTGATCGCGCACGACGTCCGGCTTCATTGCCTTCAGGTAGTAGGAGCCGGAGCGCACGAGGACGGCACTCGCGCCCAGTTCGGCCACCTCGCGGGTCACGGAGATCACCTCGCGCGTGGACTCGGCCCCCGTCCCGACGGTGAGGGTACGGTCTCCGATACGCGCGGCGATCGTCTCCACCAGCGCGCACAGTTCACGGCGGTCGAGGAGCGGCGCCTCCCCCGTGGAACCGGCCACGACGATCCCGGCGATGGGGTGCGAGAGCCACTCGCGCAGGTTGTGGTCGAACGCGTCGAGCGCGAGCTCGCCGTCCTCGCCGAAGGGCGTGGCCACGGGCGGATGTACACCTGAAAGATCTCTCATGGGACTTCCGAAGTTAGGGTCGGTGGCAGGTCATGGACGTTGCCGCGGGAACGTCTTCAGGGGTTCGCGCCTCAGGCCGAGGGACTCGGCGCGTTGCCGTCCCGGCGGCTGAAGCCTTCGAACAAACCTTCGAGTCGGGCCAGACGTTCACGCACGTCCGCCATGTCCCGGGTCAGGGCCGTCAAGTCGCGGCGGATTCCCATCAGGACCGGCGCGAATGTGCCGACGAGCGCGATGGTCGCCCCGATGATCGTCCAACCTTCTGCCGTCATAACCGTCTCCTCGTGTCTCGGGTTCGTTGGTGTCTCGAACCCAAGTTCCGGGCAGGGCTCAATGTGCTATCAAGCGGGGGGTCCTTCAAGGTGATCGAAGGTCCACCGGCGTTCCCGCGGGAACGTCCGCGGGCCTCGGACTCAGTAGCCGCGCGCCTTGTCTACGCGGTTCTCCAGGGGGTCGCCGCGTTGGTAGCGGGAGATGTTGCGGACGATGAGGTCCGTCTCGCGCTGCCAGAAGTGTGCCGAGGTGCCGCCCACGTGCGGGGTGATGAGGACGTTATCCAGCCCCCACAGTGGGTGGCGGGACGGGAGCGGCTCCATCCTGAACACGTCCAGCATTGCGCCGCGCAGGTGTCCCCCCTCCAGCGCGCGGACGAGCGCGGGCTCATCCACGAGGGTGCCGCGGGCGAGGTTGATGAGCACGGCGCCCGGCTTCATGCGCGCGAGTTCCGCGGCGCCGAGCAGGCCCTTGGTCTCCGGCGTCTCGGGGGCGGTGAGGGCGACGAAATCCGAGGACGCCAGCAGTTCAGGCAGACGGTCGGGCGCGTCGAGGCGGGTGAGCTCGGGGGGCTTTGGGCCCACGGTTCGGCGAATGGCCTTAACTCGCATGCCGAGGGCGTGCGCGCGGCGGCCGAGCGCCGATCCGATGCCGCCGTAGCCGACGATGCCGAGCGAGGCCCCGGCCACTTCGCCGGCGGCGGGCGCGGCGTGCAGGGGGCTGCGGGGCGAGTTCAGCGCGGACTGGACCCACTTGCGCTCGCGCTGCGCCCGCACCGCGAGGTCCAGGCCGCGGACGAAATAGAGGATGCCGGCCATGGCGTGGTCCGCCAGCGAGTCCGCGTACATGCCCGCCGAGTTCGTGAAGATGACATCGCTCTCCCGCATCTCCTCGAACAGCGAGTTCCGCGCCCCGGCCGCGCCCGAGTGGAACCAGCGCAGCTTGCGGGCGGCGAGGAAGACGTCGCGCCGGATGCCCCACCCGCAGTAGACCTCCGCGTCGGCCACCGCTTCCAGAAGCTCCGAGGGCGTCACGCGCACGCCGTCGCCCGTCGCCTCGAGCGCGACGCGGACGGACTCGATCTCCCACTCCGGATCCAGCGCGCCGCGGATGCGGTCGAACGACCACTCCGGCATCGACCAGTGGGGGGTCTCCGGCGCGTACATCCAGATCACGAAGCGGCGCAAGGCGACTCCCGGCGCTTGGGGCTCAGCCGCCGTCGCCCGCGGTGGCGGCCGCGGCGGTGGCGGCCGCGGCGAGGCGGGGCAGATCGGCGTCCAGCGTGCGGGGGCCGACGCCCATGCGCTCGCGCACGACCTCCATGGTGCGGGCGGCCTCGGCCCGGGCGCGCTCCGCCCCCGCCGCCAGGATCTCGATCACACGCTCCGGGTGCGCGCGCAACTCCGCCGCGCGTTCGCGCACCGGCGCGAGTTCCTCGGCCACGTTGTCCGCGAGCTGCCGCTTGCAGGCGACGCAGCCGATCCCCGCCGTCTGGCAGAGGATCTCGATCTCCTCCCGCTCCGCCGGATCGGTGAAGAACTCGTGCAGGGCGAAGACGTTGCACACGTGTGGATTCCCTGGATCGTCCTTCCGCACCCGCGCCGGGTCCGTGACCGCGGTGCGCAGCCGCGCCCACAGTTCGTCCGGCTCGGCCACCATGCGCACCGTGTTGTCCTTCGACTTCGACATCTTCGCCACGCCGTCGAGCCCGCGAACCCGAGCCCCCGTCCCGACCAGCGTCTCCGGCTCCGGGAAGACGTCGCCGAAGCGCGCGTTCCAGCGCCGCGCGACCTCCCGCGACAGCTCGAGGTGCTGGCGCTGGTCCTCGCCCACCGGCACGAAGTGCGCCCGGTAGAGGAGGATGTCGGCCGCCTGCAGCACCGGGTAGTTGAGGAGACCCGCATTCACCGACTCCCGGCCCTGGGACTTCTCCTTGAACTGCGTCATCCGCCCCAGATCGCCCACTGGCGTGACCGTGTTGAACAGCCACTGGAGTTCGCTGTGATAGGGGACGTGCGACTGCGCGAAGAGCGTGCAGCGTTCCGGGTCGATCCCCGAGGCCACGAGCGACACCGTGAGATCGAACACGCGCCGCAGCAGATCCTCGCGCTCGTACTCGCGCGTGATCGCGTGCAGGTCGACGATGCAGTAGTAGCACTCGTACTCGTCGACCATCGCCGCCCAGCGCCGGAACACCCCGAGATAGTTCCCGAGATGCGCGTGCCCCGTCGGCTGGATCCCGCTGAACACGCGCTTGCGCGGCCCCGGCGGGGCCCGGTCGGTCATTGCGCGCCGACCTCCAGCGTCTCGCGAGCGCGGATCAGGTCGCTCAGTTCCCGAACGTCCTCCCGAAGCTCCTCTCGGAGACCCGCAATCTCCTCCCGAAGCTCCTCACGGAGACCCGCCATCTCCGCACGAAACTCCTCGCGGAGACCCGCCACGCTCGCGTGCAGTTCTTCGCGAAGGGCCGTGACGTCCTCGCGAATAACCGTAACGTCCTCCTGGAGGGCCGTGACCTGCACTTCCAGGCGGGTCGCTCGGGTGACGAGTTCGATCTGCGTCGCGTGAAGGGCGTTCGTCCGCTCCCACAGCAGGGAGAAGCCTCCCATCACGACCGTGAGCGCGAGGGTGAGCGAGAGGCTCAGGTTCCACCGCGTGATCATGATCCCGTCCGCGACGCGGCGCCCTTCCGCGCGCGAACGGCGGCCCGCAGCGGCGGCGGGCTTGCCGGCCACCGTCCGGGGTTTTGCTGCGTCTGTGTTCGATTCGGACATTGAGGATCCCTGGGATGACGTGAACGTAACCCGTTGGCGTGCCGCGCGGAAACTTCCGGCGGCAGCGCCAACCACAGCATCGCAGGGGTCCTCAACGGACGATCAACGGCGGCGGACGACGACGTCGGGCGTAGGGGCCGGACACGCGGCCGTCAGGCGGGGGCTGCGGCCTCCCGGTGGGTTCCGTGGGCTTGGAGGATGGCTTCGACCAGGGGATCGGTGCCGAAGCGGATGGGGTCGGTGGCGGGGAGGCCGGTGACGTCGCGGGCGTGGCGGACGGCGGCGCGGGCGTCGTCTTCGGGGATGTCGTACGTGGCGAGGGAGACGCCGATCACGCGGCCGGGGACGTCGGGACAGGCCCACGCCAGCGCGTCCTCGTAGCGGCGGATCACTTCGTCCAGTTCCGGGAGCACGACCCAACTGTGGTTGCCGCCGTAGATGCGGGGGCGGCTCGGCATCCAGGTGAGGATCATCGCGTGCGGCAGCGTGCCGTGCAGGAGGCCGTGCGTGACGCCGGAGTAACCGGGGTGCATGAGCGAGCCCTGGCCTTCGACGAGGACGATGTCGACGCCCTCGCCGTCCTCGCCGCGGGCCGCCTCGAGCGTGAGGCGCTCGGCGGCGCCGGAGATGAAGTCCGACACCACCGCGTCCACGGCGATGCCCGTGCCGGCGATGAGGATCCCCGTCTGTCCCGTGGCCGCGAAGCCGGCGCGCACGCCCCGGGCCCGCAGGGCGCGCTGCAACTCGAGCGAGACCGTCATCTTGCCCGTGTTGCAGTCGGTGCCGACGGTGAGCACCCGGAACGCGTCCGTCGCCATGGCCCGGCCCGCGCCCACCGGCAGATCCGGGGGCGGTTTGCGGAGGTCGAACAGCGTGCAGCCGTGCCGGTCCGCCAGCGCCGCCAGCTCGGGATCGTTGCAGAGGAAGAAGTGAAGGCCGCTGATGATGTCGAGCCCTTCCTCGAGCGCGGCCACGAGCACGGCCCGCCACGCCTCGGGGAGCTGCCCTCCCTGGGGCGCGATCCCCACGAGAAGGGCCTCAGGGCGGGGTTCGGCCGCGAGCGCCTCGGCGAAGGTCGCGACGATGGGGATGTCGCCGCCGAAGCCCAGCGTCTCCCCCACGGTGCTGCCGGCGAAGCGGGAATCGATGACGGCGCCCACCCGCTCCGGCTGGTAGCGCACGGCGGACGAGGCGGTCTTCGCCGTCTCGACCCCGAAGGCCCCCTCCGCGAGGATCGCGAGCCGAGAGGAGGAAAGCCGCTTCCGCCCCGGGCCCGGGCTCATTCGCTCTCGGCCCGCTCCGTCTCGCCGGACTCGCCCAGCAGCTCGAGGAGTTCCGCCTCGGGGATCTCCTCCACGTCATCCGCGTCGCCGGCTTCAGCCGCCCCCGACCCGGAATCCGCCTCCGACCCGGCGTCCTCGCCGGAGCCGAGCGCCTTCACGTCCTCGGGCTCGCCGGAGGAGAGGAGACCCATGGAGGCCTTCATCTCCAGCAGCTTGTCCTCCACCGCTGCGTCGCCCCCCGCCTCCAGCGCCTTGAACTCGCTGAGGAGCGTGTCGCCGGTGAGTTCTTCGGTGACCTCCGCGCTCGCGAGCGCCTGGCGCTCCGCCTGTTCGATCCTCTCGGTCATCTGATCGAAGGCGCGGAAGGCGCTCTTGTCGTGAAGCCCCTGCATCGTGTCGTGGATGCGCTTCTGGGCCTCCGCGCGCTTCTGCTTCGCGATGAGGAGGTTCTTCTTGCGCTTCGCCTCCTCGATCTTCGCGTTCAGCTGGCGCAGCGAGTCCTTGAGCTTCTCCGTTTCGGCACGGTGGTTCTGCCACTGCGCCTCCAGCTCGCGCGCGTGCTCGGCGTGCTCCTGCCCGCGCACGAGCGCCTGGCGCGCGAGGTCATCGCGGCCCTCGCGGATCGCCAGCCGCGCCCGCCGCTCCCACTCCTGCGCCGTGGAGCGCGACTCCTCGAACTGCGCCCGCAGCTTGCGTTCGTCGGCGATCGCGACCGCCACCTCCTGCTTCGCCTGGGCGAGCTGGCGGCGCATGTCCTCGATAATCGTGGTGAGCATCTTCTCGGGATTTTCAGCCCGAGCGATGAGGTCGTTGAGATTCGATCGAATCAGCCGGGAAAGACGGTCCAGGACACCCATGGTGTATGCTCGTTTCCTGTGCTTGCTCGTCAGTCGGTAGATATGTCGGCGGTGAGGCTGTCCCAATGGGAGGTCAGCGCGAGCGTGAGGCTCTCGAGCGTGGCGCGGAACTCGGAGAAGTCGAGGTTCTCCAGTTCCAGCGTGTCGCTCAGGATGACCTCCCCGTCCTCGAGGCCGTAGGCCCCGTGGATGAGATCCACCGCGTTCAACTCCAGGAGCCTCCGGTAGAGCGCAAGCTGGTCCTCATCATCGATCGGGAGGTCGCGGATGTCCGCCCGGCACACGAGCACGGGCGGCTGGTAGTTCACCAGGATCCTCGGCTGCCGCTCGGCGCTCGCCCCGTCGGGGTGGACGATCCACAGTCCCTCGTCGAGTTCCTGGTAGTCCGCTTCGGTGCGGATGAGGAAGCTCTCTATGTCCTCTCTGTTCAGCATCAGTTCGGCCCCCGCAGTCGTGAATCGGGTCGCCCTTCCGGGCGAGACTCATCCGATGGCGCCCTGCCCCGGAGCCCGCCGCCCTCGAGGAGGCGGGTCATGAAGCGCTGCTCCTCCGTCAACCGGTCCACCTGGCCCGCCAGCAGCGCGACATGCTCACGCAGACGCTCGATCTCGTCATCCCCGCCGGGTTCCACCGGCGTGGGCGACGGGCGGGCCGCGAACCATTTCTGGGCCACTTCCCCGAACGTGACGAGCGCCACGATGATGATGATGAAGACGAAGACGCTCATCGCCGTCCTTGACGCAACTGGTACCGCCCGGGTCCGGCCGCCATCGGCGAAACGAACCTACGAGGCGGACCGGACCGGAGTTTCCCCGCAGACGGCCGCGCAAGCCGGCGAAAGCGGCCGTGCGAACCGGCGACGGCGGGCCATGATAACGCCGGAACACCCGCCACGTAACCCGCAGACGGGGCATCAACCGCCACGCCGTTGGCGTCAGACCGATCCGGGCGCGACAGTGAGGCGAACCCCCAGCGCGTCAAGAACCCTCATCACCGTACCGAGTCGCGGGTCACGCTCGCCGGATAGCGACTTGTACAGGCTCGGACGGCCCAGTTGCGCCCCCCGGGCGACCGTCGTCATGCCCATAGCACGGGCGACGTTGCCGACCGCCTTCGCGAAGAACTCCGGATCGTTCTCCGCCAGCGCGGCCTTCAGGTATTCGATGCGCGCTTCGTCATCATCGAGAAACTCAGCGCTGTCCCAAGGGGTGTAGGTTTCGCCGCTCACGCCGCCTCCTCCTCAGAGCTCGCCCGCCATGCGCCGGGCGCGTTCGCCGAAGTTGCCCTCGACGACGCGGTCGATGCGAACGACGATCCGCGCAAGGGCTCGCCTGTCGCGCAGGCTCTTCAACCATCGGAGAAACGTCTAGCTCTTGACGACGGTGTATTCTACGGGAGGACAAGTGTATCCCATTGGATACACTTGTCAAGCCCGAGGCACGGGCACGTCGACGGACGTGGCCCTCTCCTCCTGTGCGTTTCTTCGGGTCGCCAATGGTGTCTTCTCCCTGTTCCGCCATATGAACGTCAGCCGTGTCGGCACGGTCACACAAAAGATCGCGGAGGAGATCAACGGGTTATGAAGAGAAGACGGCGGCTGCGGCGGCGAAGCCGGCATAACGCGGGGGCTCGCGCCACGGAACCCGCAGGAGGCATTCCATATGTAGTGCGATGAATAACCCGGCCTCCACTCCCATTCCCCCCAAAAAAGGAAAGCCGAAGGGCTGCTATCCGGACAAGGCGCTCTCGGCCCAGTTCGTGCGCGCGGCGCCGCCGGGCCGGTACGCGACGGCAACACGCTGTACCCGTTCGTGCAGGAGAGCGGAGCCCGGAGCTGAGTGCAGCACCTCGTCATCCGCGGGCGGCGCCACGACGTGGGATTCGGCAGCGTCGCGCTCGTCTCGCTGGCCGAGGCCCGGGTGAAGGCGCGGGCGAACCGCAAACGGTAGCCCGAATCGCTAGCTTGAGATCATCGTCGAAGGAGCCTCCATGCCCGGACCGAAAGCAGACACACCCGAAGCCGGTGCGGATGCCGGGCGGACGCGCGTTGACCCCCGCCGATCCCGCACGCGCGTTCAACCAACGGGAGCCACGGACGGCATCACGATCACCCGCTGGAGCCTGGGACTCTTCATCACGTTCGCGCTCTCCGTCGTGACCGCGGCCTTCACCCTCGTCTGGAACCAGACCCTGAAGCTCGGTGACACACAGGTGCAACTCGTCGCCCACGTCGCCGGTCTGGATGCGCGGATGATCAGTCTCGAGACGCGTGTGGCCGGCGTCGAGACGGAGGTGCGCGACCTGCGCGCGGAGGTACGCGTGGAGATCGGCGGTCTGCGCGAGCAGATGCGCGAACTCGCCGAGCTCATCCGCGACCCGGAACCGCCTCGTCCGCCGTCCCAGTAGGTGACACGCCCCCGCTTCAGGGGCCGGTCCAGGGGTCCAGGACGTCGATTGCCAACTCCCGCAATAGGGTGCTTGCCCCTTGGGCTTGGGCGCCGCGACACACTTGAGGCCGGGTTCGGTTGATACGACATTGAACGTCGCCGGGAGGTTCGGTGCAGACGGGCGAACGCGGCCGCACGGCGCGCATCGCACTTCGAACCTCCTGTGGAAGGCGTGGAAACGATGGGATTGGACGTGATCGGAATCCTGAGCGTGATGCTGGCGATCCTCGGCGTGGGCGTGACCATGGGCGGCCTCGCGCTCCGCGGCATCGGGAATCTCAAGGAGTATCTCACCAAGAGGACCGACAGGCTCTCCGACCAGTTGGAGAGCGCGCACAAGGAGCTTCGCGACGAGCTGAAAGCCGAGCTCGTCGGTCTGCGCAACGAAGGGAGAGCCGACATCGTCGGTCTGCGCGACGAAGTGAAGGGCGACATCGTGAGTCTGCGCAGCGAGCTGAAGGGCGAGATCGCCGGTCTGCGCGACGAAGTGAAGGGCGAGATCGCCGGTCTGCGAGACGAAGTGAAGGGCGAGATCGTCGGTCTGCGCGACGAAGTGAAGGGCGAGATCGCCGGTCTGCGAGACCGCATCGACGCCGTCCACTCGGAAGTGGTCGAGATGCGCTTAGCCATTGGCGACCGCGTGGCCAGACTCGAAGGGCGTGTGTTCGGCGTGCCCCTCACGGATACCGGCACCGACTAGCGCCGGTCGGCGGCGATTCGAGCTTGTACCGACCTCCTATCGTTACCGCGGGGGGGCGGCCGGGATGCCGCGGCTCACGAGAACCTCCAGCTCCGATCCGGCCGCTCCGGCCGCCGCCAGCCCGGCCGACGCGGCGGTCCGGACGGGGTCGCCGGAGGATGGGCCGCGCAGAATGCCGAGCAGACGGCCGCTCTCGGGATCGCGCAGGATGGCCATGGGCCGGTCCGTGGCCCGGTCCAGCGTGGTCGATCCTGCGGGGCCGGAGAGCGTGATGCTCGCGAGGCGGCCGACCCACTCGGCCGGCGCGGGCAGCGCGATGACGAAGGCCGAGCCGCCATCGCCGTCCACCGTTGCCTGCATGTCGAAGCTCAACGAGAACAACTCGTCGCCGGTCTCGGCGCGGCCCGTGAGTTCGTACTCGCCGTCCGAGGGTGGCACGGAGGGCGGGGCATCCAGCACGAAGGCGGGTTCGAGGAAGGGCTCGCCCCGCGCGTCGGCGCCGCCCCAGAGCAGAAGCGTCGTCGTCGGAGCCTGCGCGGGAACAGGACCGCGTACGGCCGCAACGCGGGACGCGCTGGCGTCGGTTTCCGTCTGGAGTCGGTAGTTCAGGGCCTTCGTGAACCCGTAGCCGCTGATCCAGTGCGGAGGACCGCAGTAGGACATGATGTCCGCCGCGCGGGGCGATACCAGGGCCCCGCTGCCCCGGAAGTCGTATCCGCGGTTGCCGACCGTCCCATCCGGCTGCGGGAACGCCGGATCCGGGCCGCCGGCGCCGCCGCACGGCGCGTGGCGGAGACTCAGGTTGTGCCCGATTTCATGGCTGATCACGAAGGGGTCGGCCACGCTGAAGCTGTAGAAGCCGCCGATCGCGGCGATCCCCGACTGCCCGCCGATGACGTAGGCGGGCATGATGCCCATGTACCGGCCCCTTCTGCCTTCCAGGGTCCAGGCCAGGGCAGTTTCCAGATACAGGGTGACGACGTTCGTGGTCGACGTCAGGATGGGCTCGTGGGCCTTCACGTCGAGGTCCCGGACCGGGAGGAGCGTCCGCGTATGCCACAGCATTTCGTGTCCCTGCGGATCCTGCGCCATCCCCTCGGCAATGTCGACGATGGATAGATCGGAACCCGCGGCCCACACGAACGGAACGACGGTGAGGTCGAGTGCCGGCACGGCCTCCACCCGGACGCTTGCACGGCCCGTCTCGGGGATCCGCGGCGCGACCCCCAGTCCGGGATCCAGTGTGTTGGCGGGGTCGACCTCCACGACGAACTCCAGGCCCGGCTGGATGACGGATCCCGGGATCTCGATGTTCGCCGACTTGTCGAGCGCGCGCTCGGCGTCCTCCACGTCGGTGGGGATGGGGGTCCCGGAGCCGGGAATATCGGCGACGTACGTCTCGACGCCATCGAGGTAGAACGTGGCCCGCATCGGCGGGAGGCCCTCGCTCGTGCTGCGCGAGGCCGTCACGAAGACGCGCAGCAGCGCCTCGTCGCCGGCGACGAGGGGCACGGGAAACGCCGACGACTGTATGGCCTGCGTCAGGTACGCTCCCGAGCCGCGCGCCGCCTTGCACGCCCGCACCTGTGCCAGCTGAACGCCGGACAGCCATGCCTGAAAACCGGCGTCGGCGTTCGCGCACAGATCCGTACCGTTCAGCAGGAGTTCCTGCAGCCCGGTCAGAGCCGTCAGCCGCTCGGGCAGCGGCCCGGACAGTCCCGGGTTGTTCGTCAGGTGGAGCTGTCGGAGCGAGGCGAGGTCGCCCAGTTCCTCCGGCAGCGGGCCGGTCAGCCGGTTCCCGATCACCGACAGCACGCGCAACCGGGACAGAGCGCCGAGTTCCGCCGGGATCGGGCCCGCCAGGTCGTTGTTGTAGAGGTACAGCTCCGTGACGTTCGGCAGGCGGCCCAGTTCGGGCGGGATCGGCCCCGTCAGGTCGTTGTGGTAGAGGTAAAGCCGGGCGAGGTTCGACAAGCCGCCCAGTTCGGCCGGAATCGGTCCCGTCAGGTTGTTGCCGTTGAGAAACAGACTCGTCAGTCCGGACAGGCCGCCCAGCGAGGGCGGAATCGGGCCCGTCAGATCGTTGGAGCCGAGGGCCAGCGCCGTCAGAGCGGGGAGGCTGCCGAGTTCGGGCGGAATCGATCCCGTCAGGCCGTTGTACGAAAGGTCCAGCACCGTGAGGCGGGAGAGGCGGCTCAGTTCGGGCGGGATCGGGCCCCTCAAGCCGCTGAACCTGAGGTTCAGCACGGTCAGGCGGGAGAGGCCGCCCAGCTCGGGCGGGATCGATGCCGTCAGGCCGTTGGATCCGAGGTTCAGCGTTGTCAGGCGAGAGAGGTTGCCCAGTCCGGGGGGGATGGGTCCGGTCAGGTCGTTGAACGCGAGGTCCAGCACCACGAGGTAGGAAAGGCCGCCCAGTGCGGGCGGAATCCGCCCCGTAAGGTCGTTGGAGCGCAGCTCCAGCGTCGTGAGGCCGGACAGGTTGCCCAGCTCCGCCGGGATGCGTCCCGTGAGGCTGTTGGCCCGGAGGTCCAGCCGGGCAAGGTTGGAGAGGCCGCCCAGCTCCGGCGGCACCAGCCCCGTCAGGTTGTTGGAGGCGAGAGACAGCCCGACGACACGGCCATCGGCGTCCAGCGTCACCCCCGCCCATTCGTTGAGCGGCCGGTCGGAAAGCCAGTTTGCATGGTCCGCCCAGCGGGGGCCGCCGGTCGCCTCGTAGAGCAGCGCCAGGATCTCCCGGTCGTCGAGGGCCGAGCACGCCGTGCCCGTGCCCTCGTGCGACGGAATCGCGCCCAGCCATGCGCCGAACGATCTGGCGGGCGAGATGCAGAGTCCGGTGTCCGCATAGTGAAGTTCCCGCAGGGAGAGCGCGGACAGCGACAGGGGCAGCGGACCCTCCAGCCCGGGGTTCCCGCCGATCCTGAGCGACGTCAGGCTGCTGAGCTGCCCCAGCCGCGCGGGCACGCGGCCGGTCATCCCGTTGTCCGCGAGGTCGACGCGGACCACCCGCCCGAGGGAGTCGGAGTCGATGCCGTGCCAGTCGCCCAGCGGGCCGTCTCCGAGCCACCCGTCCGAGCGGATCCAGTCCGTCCCGCCGCCGGCCTCGTACAGCGACGCGAGCACGGCCCGGTCGCGCGCATCGCAGAGCGGGCCCACGTAGACCTCGAGGCCCGCGAGCCAGGCCCGAAAGTCCGCCGACCCGGAGACGCAGAGGCCGTCGTTGCTCTCGAAGTGCAGCGTCTGGAACCGCTCGAGCTCCAGGAACCCCGCCGGGATCGACCCGGCGAGCCGGTTCCTCTCGAGCCCCAGCCTCCGGAGGTTGCGCAGGTTGCTCAACTCGGGCGGTATCGGCCCGGTCAGATCGTTCCGGCGCAGCCGAAGGACCTCGAGGCGGCCGAGCGCGCCCAGCTCCGGCGGAATCCCACCCCTCAGTTGGTTTACGCCGAGGTTCAGGCTCTCCAGGCTGGCCAGCCGGCCCAGTGCGGGCGGAATCCGCCCCGCCAGCCTGTTACGCTCTAGATCGAGCGTCTCCAGGCGCACCAGACGTCCGAGTTCCGGCGGAATCGACCCGACCAGGTTGCTCGCCGAGAGCCGCAGCGCGGTGACGCGGCCGTCCGCGGCGGTCGTCACGCCGTGCCACTCCCCGATCGGCCGATCCGACAGCCAACCCCCGTTTTCGAGCCATCCGGCGCCGTTCGTGGCTTCGTAGAGCGCGACGAGCACGGCCCGGTCCGCCTGGGCCACCGTGACCGTCGAGCTTCCCGCTGCGGAACCCGCCGTGGCCGTGATCGTGGCCGTCCCGTTGCCCACCGCCGTCACGAGACCCGACGCGCTGACCGTCGCCACTCCGGGGCTGCCGGATGTCCAGGTCACCGCAGCCCCCGCCATCACCTGCCCGTTCTGGTCGCGGACCTCCGCCGCGAGCTGCACCGTCGCGCCGAGCGCGGCCAACTCGGCCGCGGCCGGGCTGACCGCGACCGTCGTCGCCCGTGGGGGATCCGGGGGTGGAGGCGGCGGAGGCACCGGATCGGTGGTCGAATCGCCGCAGCCCGCCAGCCACCCTGGACCCGCCAGGACGGCCCCGAGAACGAACGTTCGACGAAGGCTCATTTTACTCCCGAAGGACAACCCCCTGGGCGTGGGTCGCACCCATGGCGCCCCGGTTCACCAGCCAGATGTCGACCAGCCGTTCCAGAAGATCACTCACGGTCGTTCTCTGATGGCGGTCGGGTCGTGGGAGAGGCCGGACAGGAGCGCCGGGATGTCCGCCGGCCCTCCGTTACACCGCTGGAGGACGTCGAAGATCTTGTCCCGGGCGTCGATGCCCCCGCGATAGATCGCCGTCGTGGCGCCGCCGGGAAGCGGCCACTCGATCGAGACCTCCTGATTCTCGAGGCTCAGCGCAACGAGGAAGTCGACGCGTTGCTCGCCGTCGATGCGGGCCGTCCACACGCCCCAGGGCGGGAACTGGTGCATGCCGATCTGGTCCACGGGCCTGAGCGGCGCCACGAGCCACTGCGCGGGGACGAGCGTGGTATGGCGGGCGTTGAAGCCGGCGCCTCCCTCGAGCCGCGCGCCGCCGGATATGAAGGCGAAATCCACCGACGCGTAGGTGGCGGTGCAGAAGACGGCCACCTGGCTCACGATCCCCAACCCGCCGAGGTCCGGCTCGTGGGCGGACACAACCTGCCAGCCGCTCTCCTCGCCCAGCTTCATCGGCTCGATCGTCCACGACTCGGGAGCGAATACCATCTCCGTCGACGTGCACTCCGACAGTACCGCCTCCAGGGCGTCGCGTTCGGCCTCGTCCACGGTGAGTTCGTACTTGCGGCGCACGGCCACGACAGCACCCGCGTACCAGCAGCGGTTGAAGTCCGGCAGCCACTCCGCCGCGTCGTTCTCCGCCTTCACGCCGCGGTCCAGCGTCGGCGATGCCAGGGTGAGGTTCACGAGATCGCGGGCGAACGCCCTGCGCTGGGTCCTGCCCCACGTGCACCCGCCGGAATCGTGCACCTCCGTCTTGGACACGATGTGGTCGACGGAGACGTCCAGGAGGCCCCCGTAGTAGATCCCCGTATAAGGAGTGTAGATGCGGTCATCCATCGCGGCCACGATCTCCACGGCCAGCGCGTCAGGATGCCGGTAGTCCTCCGGATCGTAGGTAGAGCAGCGGTCCTCGGGCTCGACCACGAGCCCGCGCCACGTCCCCGGCGGCGCGGCGGCCCTGACCCATACCGTAGTTGAAGAGGCGGTTGCTGGTTCGGCGATGATGATGGTCAGCGTGTCGCCGGATACGGCATACGAGCCCTCGCCGGACACCTGCCCGGTCTGCTCCCAGCGTCGGTCGCCATGCACGGTATACGAGCCCTGGTCCGTGATGACGCTGGCCGGGGTGGTCACGGTCACGCCGTAGCGACCGACCGCGGAGGTGCCGACGGGCGCCCGCTGATCCAGTTCCAGCGTGCCCGAGACCGTAGGCCGGGTGAGTTCGACACCGCCCGTCGCCGCGCCGATGATGCTCTCGAGTCCGTAGTAGCCCGTGAGATCCGGCGGCGGCGGCGGCGGCGAGACCGTGATTTCGGTCGTTCCCTCCGCGACGCCGGAGACCGCGGCGATCGTCGCCGCCCCCTCGGCCAGCGCCTTCACGAGGCCCGTTTCGTTCACCGATGCGATGGTCGTATCGCTCGAGGTCCAGGTGAATGTGACCCCCGCAATCGCGTGTTGGTTGGCGTCGGTGGCCGTCGCGGCCAGGCGCACGGTATCTCCGGGAGAGAGGGTCGCCATCTGCGGCAGAACCTCCACCGCAGCCGCCCGTTGCACCACCACGAGCGACGCCCTTCCCGACGCTCCGTCCGACGTTGCCCTGATGTCCGCGCTTCCGTTGTCCACGGCCGTCGCCAGACCGTCCTCGTCCACCGTCACGACGCTTTCGTCGGTGGACGACCACATGAACTCCGCGTCCGCCACCACGTGGCCGTTCGCGTCCACTGCCTCGGCCGCGAGGCGCACGGTGTCGCCCAGCGCCGTCAGCGTGTCGGCAGCGGGCGAAACGTCGACCGAACTCGCCATCTGATCCACGTGGACGAGGGCCGTGCCGGACGCGTTCCCCGATGTCGCCGTGATCGTCGCCTCGCCGTTGCCGACTGCCGTCACACGGCCGTTCGCGCCCACGGTCGCAACTGATGTTTCCCCGCTCGACCAGACCACGGACACCCCGGACACCGGGCGGCCGAGCTGGTCCAGCACTTCGGCCGAGAACTGCACGGTTTGGCCGACCGCCGTAAGCGTGGCCGTCCCGGGCGTCACCGTCAGTCGCGTGGGCGCGACCGCCGTCACCTCGACCGCGAAGGTCACCGACGCCGACAGACCGCCCGGATCCGTCGCCGTAATCGTGATCGCTGCTGCGCCCGGCGAGACACCCGTCACCGACAGCTCACTACCCGAGAACGTGGCCGCCGCAACGGCTTCGTTGGAGGAGCGCGCCGTGTACGTAAGAGCGTCTCCGTCCGGGTCCGAAAATGCCCCCGTGACATCCACCGTGATGGTCACGCCTTCGATCACCGTCTGGTCGGGGATCGGTGCCGCCGCCATCGGGGGCCCGTTCGCCGGAGTGGGCGGCGTGGGTTCCACCGAGTCGCCGCCGCCACAGGCAGCGGCGACAGCGGCGACTCCGATCAGAAGGCGTATCCTCGCCGACGCGCGCGGGTGGCTGTCGCGGAGATGGGTGCTGAGGCGATCGCGCTGTGTCGAGTCCGGGGTCCACTCACGGTCATGCATCGTGTTCTCACCATGAAGGGGCGGGATGGAGTGTGTCTAGGAAAAGAGAGGGGCCCGGCGCAGGCGCCGGGCCCCTCTCCAACTTCGACCGGTACTGACGCCGCTTTCGCGGCTCCGGCGGTTACGAGTCGTCGTTGTCGGTGATCGCCAGCTTGACGCTACCGAAGGTGTACGCCTTGGCTCCGATAGTGACGTTGGCGGCCGTGAACTCGATCGTCTCGCCATCGTCGTCGTCGGCGTCATCCAAGATCGTCACCGTCGTGGTCGCCGTACCGACCGTTCCTCCCGCATCGATCCTAAGCTCCACGGGGGTCGTGGCCGTGTAGTCGGTGTCCGCAACAGCCCCATCAGCACCGGCAATCGCTACCGAGGCGGTGACGATCCCGCTCACCGCGCTCTTCGCCGTGGCCGTGATCGTGAGGGTTACAGCACCGTCACCCTCAGCCGCGGCGGACTGACTCAGCGACAGCTGAATGTCCGGATCGTCGTCGATGATCATGATCTCCGCCGGCGCGTAGTACACCGCGGCGGGAGCGCTTCCGCTGACGTTTACCGAGATCGAATCGTTCTGCTCGTCCTGGTTGCCGTCATCGGTGGCATCCACTTCGACGGTGTCCGTCACCGACGTCATACCGGCAGGGATCGTCATGTCGATCGCAGTGATGGCCGTGAAATCATCCGCGGTCGCAGCCCCGCCAGCAGTGAACTGCACGCTGATTGGGCTGGCGTTGGGGGCCCCCGTCAAGGTCACCGCCACCTTCACGGCATCGTCATCCTCGCGCACCGACGGCGTATTCACGGAGATCGCGTAGTCGTCGTCCATCACGCGCACCGCGAAGTCGGTGTCGTCAAAGCCCGTCGCCTTATGGGTCAGGCTGTGCATCTCGGACATGATGTTCAGGTCGTGCGCGTTGGTGACTGCCACCGAGACCGTATCCGTCGCCGACGCGAACTCCAGCGTGCCGCCGCCGGACTCCGCCGCCGTCACGGTCGCCGGGCCATCGATCATCAGCGCGAGCGGGTACGTCGCACTCGACGGCGCATCCTTCAGCGTGACGTGGTAGACGTTATCGGTCGTCGCGCCCTCGCCCACGCTCAGCGAATCGGCAGCCGTCGCCGTCGCTGGATCCGCGTCGTCCGTTCGCGTCTGGAACTCGAACGTCGGACCCGGAGGTGGCGGTGCCGGACCTTCCGGCCACTGCACGCTGAACTGGCCGACATCGTACAGCGCGCCGTTGCCGTCGCCCCGGCCGTCGCTATCCGTGGCCGAGTCTTCGACATCGAGGAGGAAGCAGTACGTCTCGGGACCGGCGCCCGTACCCGTGGGCCTCCGGATCGTGAACGACTCATCGAACTCGATCGAGTTCGTGTCGTTCTCGAGATCCCGCTTGTTGCGGGCCACGCGACCCGTCCGGCCCTGCGAGAGCGTATCGCCGGATGCGCAGGCGTCGCCGGCTGCCGCGATCTTCCGGATGCTCAGCTCCGCTTTCTGGATCACGGAACCGTCGGAGATGACGCCGCCGACGGTCGCGAGCACGGAGGGCGAATTGGTGAAGCCGATGTCCGACTGGCTCTTGCTCACCACGAACTCCGGATCCTTCGTGTCGCGCACGAAGGTGAAGCTCGTCACCCCGTAGTTGGCGGGCGATGAGCCGTCCGGAACCGCGACGGACACCGTGTGCCTGCCGTCCTCACCGGCCGAAGCGCCCACCCGCGAGGTGCGGCCGACATGCGTCGGAATCATGACCAGTCCGTCGCTCTCCGACACGAAGCTGTCGCCGATCCAGTAGGCGCGGCTACGGCTGGAACCGGCCCAGGCGAGGATTCCGGCGGCATTGACGCCGGTGCCCGCTTCGCCCGTCTCGAGATCGGGATCCTCGACTTCGAACGTGAGCATGGAGCCGCCCTTCAGCACCAGCACCTCGTCGGGCTCCTGATCGTCGATCACGGGACTCCCTCGGTCGACGCCGAAGTGCCCGGCCGTCTGGATCCGAACCGTGCTCATGCTCCTCGAGTTCCCCAGCGGGTCGGTCAGAGACTGCAGCTCGGCGGTGTAGCAATCCACGCCGCCATCGTCGCTCAGCTCTCCGGCGACCGCATCGTCCTCGGGGATGTCGCCGACCACGTTGGCGTCGTCGACCACGGCCACGAACGGCGTGCCCGCGCCCGCCCGGCCGCCGTCAACGTTGGCCCCGACGGAGCAGTCACCGACCGCGATGACCTGGGTGTTGTTTCCTCTCGCACCACCGGAACCCATTTCAGTGACGTTGGAGACGGAGACGCTCTGCGCCCGGCCGCTCTTCACGTCGGAGTAGTATGTCCCCGCGACGACGGCTGCACCGCCGATCTGCACTTCGGATGGCGCGTCTGCGCCACCGAGCCGCGGCGAAGCGAAGTCGAAGTAGACCGGGCCGATCTTGGTCAGGTCGTTCTCCATGTCGCCCGGCATGAACTTGTCCGTGATGTCGAGCCCGTCGGGATCGCTGATCGTGCCGTCCTGGATGATCCAGTGCCCGCCGTGACCGTCCATTGCCCGGTCCTCGGTGAGGGCGTTCTGGCTCGACAGAACCGTCCACGTGAACGGCGCTTCGCTGTCCGTGCGACGTGCGCCGTTGTACTCGCCGTAGCGCCCCGTCCGGTGGGTCCGGAAGGACAGGTTGTCACCGTACGAGCCGTCGCCCTTCATCGTGTCCGTCATGCCACGCAGGCCGATCGCACCAACCATCGTCCCATCGAAGGCCACCGGACACACGTCGAACGTGTTCAAGTTGTCGTCGCTGGAAGGACCGCCGTAGTACGTCACGCCCGAAACGACGAGCGACGTGCCACCGGGATTGTGATCGATCATCACGTAGTTGGAGTTCTTCAACGTGATCATCTGGGTGGCGAGGGCCTCGCGTGTCGACCCGTCGGACGTCGTGATCCGCGCGCCGAGTTCGTGCACTCCGTTGGCAAACCGGGGATCGAGCTGCATGCCCATGCACTCGCCGGCCACCTGGTCGGTGTCGAAGAAGCACTCGATCTCGACCGAGCTGCCGGAGTCGGCAACACCCGGCACCACGCCGGTCGGTGCGGCGGCATCGCTCGAAGCGCCGCGACAGGAGATGACCTCGTCGCCCAGCATGAGGTCGACGCCCGTCACCGTCTCGTCGTTGTACTGCACGTCGAGAAGGACGGAGATGTCGCCGGCCACGTTGCTCGGGTCGACCGAAGTGTTGCGGTCGCCGACTTCCCGCAGACCGAAGATCGTCACGGTCGCTTGCTGGACCCCCTCGTCCTCGTCCTTGACCTCAACGCCGAACGCCTGCGCCGCGGAGGCGCCGTCCGGGTCGCTGGCCGTCACTGTCACAACCGCGTTACCCACGGCCACAGCCGTGACCGTCGCGACCGTGCCCTCCATGGAGACCGTCGCCACGTCGGAGTTCGAGCTTGACGCGGCGTAGGTCAGTGCGTCGCCATCGTCGTCGCGGAAGTAGCCGGCCACGTCCTGCGTGACCGTACCACCCACGACCACCGAGTGCGCCGGGATCGTCCCCTGCGGCGCCGGAGCCTGGTTAACAGGCGGAGGCGGCGGAGGCGGCGGCGGAGGCGGCGGTGGAGGCGGAGGCGGCGGTGGAATTACCGGCGCCGGAATGGGCGGAATGTCCGGAAACGGCGGCGTGACGACCTCGACGGTGTCACCGCAAGCGCCGATGGTCAGGACCGCCCCGACCGTCAACAGCCTTTTGGTACCCTTTTTCATTCTTCACTCCTCCTAGGATGGAGTCCTTCGGGTGTATGGCTGACTCGATCGATCAACATACCACCGTTAACCAACGATGCACCACACCCCAGCCCGTGAAATCGGGCTGAACATACCAACGGCCTTGCAGGGTGGCAAGAGCGCCGGAAGCCGCAAAAACACCTTGTTTTCGTCGATGTTTCCTTCGGTCGAGCAAGTCCGTGAACCCATCACTTCGGATCACGTTTTTTCGGGGGGATCGAGGCAGGCCCCTCCACACTCTCCACCACCCAGTCCCCCGCGTAACCTGGAGTATCGCACCGATTCGCACCTGCCGTCAAGTTTTCCGCCAAGTGTTGCTGCGCCGGACCGCGCGCTGATACGGGGCCCTACACCGATCATATGGCCAGGGTTCCGCTCGACTTCGGGGTCGATTCCCGGCTCGATTCGGGCAGGAGCGAGGCGAGGTGGCGGCCGGTGTGGCTGCCCGGGGTCGCGGCCACGAGTTCCGGGGGGCCCTCCGCGACGACGAGGCCGCCGCCCGCCCCTCCCTCCGGTCCCATGTCGATGACCCAGTCCGCCGTCTTCACGACGTCCATGTGGTGCTCGATGACGATGATCGTGTTGCCGCGGTCGGCGAGCCGGTGGAGGACGCGGAGGAGGAGGCGCACGTCCTCGAAGTGGAGGCCGGTGGTGGGCTCGTCGAGGATGTAGATGGTGCGGCCGGTGCTCGTCTTCGCGAGTTCGGTGGCGAGCTTCACGCGCTGGGCCTCGCCGCCGGACAGCGTGGTGGCGGGCTGGCCCAGCGTCACGTAGCCGAGGCCGACGTCGGAGAGGGTGCCCAGGCGGCGCTTCACGGACGGCACGGCGTCGAAGAATTCGAGCGCCTCGTCCACGCTCATCGCGAGCACGTCGGCGATGCTCCGCCCGCGGTAGAGGACCTCGAGCGTCTCCCGGTTGTAGCGGCGCCCCCGGCAGATGTCGCAGGGGACGTACACGTCGGGCAGGAAGTGCATCTCGATCTTCACGAGGCCGTCGCCGCGGCAGGGTTCGCAGCGCCCGCCCTTCACGTTGAAGCTGAACCGCCCGGGCGCGTAGCCGCGGATGTTCGACTCGGGCAGGCGGGCGAAGAGTTCGCGGATGGGGGTGAAGAGGCCGGTGTAGGTGGCCGGGTTCGAGCGCGGGGTGCGGCCGATGGGGCTCTGGTCGACGTCGATGACCTTGTCGAAGAGGTCGATGCCCTCGATCGCGTCGTGGGCGCCGGGGACGAGCTTGGAGCGGTAGATCTCGCGCGCGAGGCGGCGGTAGAGGATCTGCTCGACGAGGGTGGACTTGCCGGAGCCGGACACGCCGGTGACGCAGATGAAGGTGCCGAGCGGAAACTCGACGTCGATCGCCCGCAGGTTGTGCTCGCGGGCGCCGCGCACGACGAGGCGGCCGCCTTCCGGCGGGCGGCGGCGTTCGGGGACGGCGATTTCGCGCTCGCCGCGCAGGTAGGCGGCGGTGAGGGAGCGGTCGTCGGCCAGGAGCCGGTCGATGTCGCCGGAGACGACGACTTCCCCGCCCTCGCGCCCGGCCCCGGGCCCCATGTCGACGATGTGGTCGGCGCGACGGATGGTGAGTTCGTCGTGCTCGACGACGAGAACGGTGTTTCCGAGGTCGCGCAGGGCGCCGAGCGTCTGCAGGAGCTTGCGGTTGTCGCGCGGGTGGAGGCCGATGCTGGGTTCGTCGAGGACGTAGAGGACGCCGACGAGGCGGCTACCGATCTGGGTGGCGAGGCGGATGCGCTGGGCCTCGCCGCCGGAGAGGGTGCCGGCCGAACGCGCGAGGGTGAGGTAGCCGAGGCCGACGTGGTCGAGGAATTCGAGGCGCTCGACGACTTCCTTGAGGATGGGGACGCGGATCTCGGCCGCCTGGCCGCCGGCTTCACGGGCTTCGGCGAGCCAGCCGCCGAGGAGGGGGCGGAGTTCGGCCACGGATTGCGCGGTGAGCGCGGGGAGGGAGAGTCCCTCGAGGGTCACGGCCCGGCTCTCGGGGCGCAGGCGGCCGCCGTCGCAGGCGAGACAGGTGGAGAGCGTCATGTACTCCTCGAGCGCGAGGCGCACGCGCTCGCTCGTCGTGTCGTGGTAGCGGCGCAGGGTGGCGGCGACGGCTCCTTCCCATCCCACGTCGGTGTCGCCGTAGAGGATCGCCTCCTGCTGGTCGGCGTCGAGGTCGCCCCAGACGGTGTTGAGGTCGAAGTCGAGCTTGCGCGCGAGGCGGGCGAGGGCGTGGCGGCGGCCGCTCCAGCTCGGGGTCCCCAGGGGGAGGAGGACGCCCTCGAGGATGGAGATCTGGTCTCCGCCCACGATGAGGTCGGCGTTGGGGACGCGCTGATGGCCGAGGCCGTCGCACTCCTGGCAGGCGCCGAAGGGGGAGTTGAAGGAGAACTGCCGGGGCTCGAGTTCGGGCATGCCGAGGCCGCAGCCGGGACAGGCGTAGCGCTCGCTGAAGAGGTGGATGCCGTCTTCGTCGCCCCCGGCATCTCCGTTCTCCAGGGCGACCTCGGCGACGCCGTCGGCCATGCGGAGGGCGGTGGCCACAGAGTCCGAGAGGCGCTCGCGGTCGGAGGCGCGCACGACGAGCCGGTCGACGACGACGGAGATGTCGTGGTTCCGACGCCGGTTAAGGAGGGGTGGGTCGGAGAGGTCGACGAGTTCGCCGTCCACGCGGGCGCGCACGAAGCCGTCGCTGAGCGTGCGCTCGAAGAGGTCGCGGAACTCGCCCTTGCGGCCTCTTACGAGGGGGGCGCGGACTTCGATGCGGGCGCCGGCGGGCCAGCCGAGGATCTGCTGCGCGATCTCCGACGGGGACTGGGGGCGCACGGGGCGGCCGCACGAGGGACAGTGGGGGGTGCCGGCGCGGGCCCACAGGAGCCGGAGGTAGTCGTAGATCTCGGTGACGGTGCCGACGGTGGAGCGCGGGTTGCCGCCGGCGGTGCGCTGCTCGATCGCGATGGCGGGCGAGAGTCCCTCGATGACGTCGACGTCGGGCTTCTCCATGACGCCGAGGAACTGCCGGGCGTAGGCGGAGAGGGATTCGACGTAGCGGCGCTGCCCCTCCGCGTAGATGGTGTCGAAGGCGAGCGAGGACTTGCCGGAGCCGGAGAGGCCGGTGACGACGATGAGCCGGTCGCGCGGCAGTTCGACGTCGACGTCGCGGAGGTTGTGCTCCCGCGCCCCCCGCACGATGAGAGCGCCGCCGCCGTCGGCCGCGTCGGCGCCATTGGCCCCGGTCCGGTCGGCGCCGGTCGGGTTCGAGTTTTCCCTGGTTTCTTCCATAGCCGGGGATCGTAGACGCGCCCGGCGCTCCCGCGCCAGCTTCACGCCGCGTCGCGCGCCTGCCGGTCCGGTTCGCGCCCGGCCGAACCACGCGCGCGGGGGCCCGGCCGGCTAGGTTGATGTGGCGGGCGGTCGCAGGCGGCGGGCTGCGGAGCCCGTCTTGATACCCCGTTGATGGCGCCGGGCAAGGTTATGGCGTCACGCAGATCCGGGGACGACGGGAGGGACGTTGTTGATCCGCAGATTCACACGTAACGACCGCGATGCGGCCCTGGTGGCCGCGGTCGTGCAGGCGCTCGAGCCACGCTTCGAGGGCATCGAGAACCGCCTGGACGTCATGGATGGCCGCTTCGAAGCCATCGAAGGCCGTCTGGACGCCATGGACCGCCGCTTCGAAGCCATCGAAGGCCGTCTGGACGCCATGGACCGCCGCTTCGCGTCGATAGACCACCGCTTCGAGGCCATCGATAACCGCTTTGGGGCGATGGACGTGAAGTGGGAACGCCGGTTCGTCGCTCTCACCGACGAGATGTCCAAACTGCGGGTTGGCTACGCCGATGTCCGCGAACACGTCGCCCGGCTGCATGAGAACGTCAACGCGCGAATGGATGGGTTCGACGCGCGACTCGACACAATGGGCGCGGATATCGACGCGCGATTCGACGCGATGCGCCAGGACATCGACGCGCGATTCGATACGATGCGTCAGGACATCGACGCGCGATTCGACACGATGCGTCAGGACATCGCCGCGCGATTCGACACGATGCGCCAGGAGATCGCCGCGCAGTTCGCGACCCTCTCCGAGACCGTGGTGCACGGGTTCAGCCGGCCGGAGCCCGCCTGACGCAGGCGCTGTCCCCTTACCTGGGGATCACGCGGGTGATGCGGCCGTTGGGGTCGACGAAGATCAGGGGGCCTCTCCAGATGTCGTCTCCGTAGGGGATTCTCGGGGCCCCCTCGAGGGCGCGGGCGAGGGCCGCGTCGGGCAGGCGGTAGGGGTCGGCGAGCGTCGCGTCGACTTCGTAGCCGAGATCCGCGAGCGACTGGATGGTGATCGCGCTCAGCGGTTCGGCCACCCCGAGGCGCTGGTACGGCGTCATGAGTTCCGGCGCGAGGACAGTGTCCCTCCAATGGCTGTTGCGCGATCCCTGACCGCCCATGTTCTCCACGGGCACCTTGGCGCCGCCGTAGCTCGTGCCGCCCGCCTCGTCGAACGCCGCGATGGTCAGCGGGCCCGCGAAGTGGGTGTCCGGCGCCGACGTTGCCGAGGCGGGGTTCCGGAGCAGGTCGAGACGCCGCCACACAAGGCCGATGCCGAGCACATGACCCATCTCGTGAAGGATCACTTCCTGCAGGTCTGCGGCCCCGAGCCGTCCGAGGTCGGCGGCGTCCATCTCGATCCGGCCATAGAGGGGCAACGATGACGCGACTCGGAGCCAGCAGGGCCCGGCGCGTCCCAGGGTGCCGAGCGGACCGTCGATTTCGACCACCGCTACGACGATCATCAGGTCGTCGATCGTCTCCACGTAGCGCTCGAATCTCGGATCGCCGCCGCAGCCCAGCGTCCGGTCCATCCGCGCGTCGGGCAGGTCCGTCGGCGCCAGGATCTCCATCCATCGCTCCGCCGCCCGGCGGAACGCGGCCTCCTGCGCCGCGGTCATCGACGTCGCGAACACGAGTTCGATGTCGAAGGGAGTCGCGGGGCGGACGACGGTGACGTCGAACGATGTGGCGGCGGCGGCTTCCTCCGGGTCGGTCGCGGTCACCGTGACCGTCGCGACGCCGCTGGCGACGGCGCGGATCGTCAGCGTATCGGCGGAGATCGTGACCTCCGCGAGGGGACTGGAGGAGGTCGCCGTGTAGGTGAGCGGGTCGCCGTCCGGGTCCCGGAAGTGAGTGGACGCATCCACGGATGCGGTCTCGCCCTCGAGCAGCGTACGGGCCGGGATCGGGTTCAGGACTTCGGGCTCGCGGTTGGGCACCGTGACCTCGAAGCGCTGCTCGGCGGTCAGTCCCCCTCCGTCGGTCGCCGTCACCGTGACCGTCGCCACACCCTTCGCGAGCGCCGTGACCGTCACCGTATCGCCCGAGACGGTGACGGCGGCGACCGCGCTGTCCGACGAGGCCGCCGCGTACGTGAGGGCGTCTCCGTCCGGGTCCCGGAAGAACGGGGACACGGCCGCGGGCTCCGTCTCGCCCACGGTGATCGTCCGCGGCGGGAGCGTCCCAACGGCCTCCGGCTCGCGGTTCGGCACCGTGACCTCGAAGCGCTGCTCCGCCCCGGCGCCGTCCGGATCGCTGGCGGTGACCGTGACGGTCGCGACGCCGGCGGCGACCGCGCGGATCGTCAGCGTGGCCTCGGAGACCGTGACGGTCACGACCTCGGGGCTCGAAGAGGTCGCCGTGTAGGTGAGCGCGTCGCCGTCCGGGTCCCGGAAGTGGGCGGAGGCGTCCACGGTGGCCGTCTCGCCCGTGAACAGCGTTCGGGCGGGAATCGTGTCCCCGACCGCGGGCGCCCGGTTCGGCACCGTGACCTCGAACAGTTGCTGGGCGAGGAGACCCTGCGGATCGCGTGCGGTCACCGTGATCGTGGCGACGCCCCGGGCGACGGCCGTGACCGTGACGGCGCTGCCGGATACCGAAACGCCGACGACGTCCGCGTTCGATGACTCCGCGGTGTAGGAGAGCGCGTCACCGTCGGGGTCGCGGAAGTGGGCCGACACGTCCACCGTCGCCGTGTCTCCGACGGGGAGCGTCCGCGCGGGGATCGTCCCCACCGCCTCCGGCGCGCGGTTCGGCGCGGGGACGGGCGCCATGACGTCCGGCTCCCCATCGCCGCAGGCGGCGGCCCACACGAGAGCGGCCACCGCGAGCGCGCGGACGCCCCGCGATCTCACTCTCGGCCCCACTCCCGGTCTCACTCCGGCGCGGGCGAACCGCGGCGGGAGCCGGCGAGGAGGCCGACCGTCACCGTGATCGCGGTGCCGATGAGGACGAACCAGGGCCAGGCGACCGCGGCCCGCGCCCCAATCCATATCGCGGTGACGGACCCGATCCCGACGGCGATCCCGAGACGGGCCGAGCGGCTCGTGGCCCGGCGCGAGAAGCGGGCGAGCGCGAACGCCCCCAGCAGCCCGCCGTAGACGAGCGACGCGATCCCGAGCGACACCTCCACGGCGGTGCTCTCCTCGCTCAGGGGGATGAACCCGATCGCCGCCGCCACGAGCAGCACGGTCCACAGCACGGCCGCGATCCTCCCCACGCGCAGGATCCGCCGCTCGTCCGCCTCCGGACGGGCCGCCGCCCAGAAGTCGTACGCCGCCGTCGATGATAGCGCGTTGATCGAACTGGACAGCGTAGACATGGCGGCCGCGAACACGCCCGCGATGAGGAGTCCGCGGACGCCCGCGGGGAGCGCTTCAACGATGAATCCCGCGAAGATCTCGTCGGCCCGGACGAAGGCGGCTCCGTCGTACCACGCCCAGAGGCCCAAGCCAACGAAGAGGAAGAGGGTGAACTGGAAGAGGACGGCGAAGCCGCTGCCGACGAGGGCGCGGCGGCTCGCGGCGAGGTCGCGGCAGGCGAGGAGGCGCTGGACGATGAGCTGGTCCGCGCCGTGGGAACCCATGGAGAGGAAGGCGCCGCCGAGCAGTCCGGCCCACAGCGTGTAGGGTCGCCCGAAGTCGAGCGCGGGGTCGATGACGGTGAGCTTCCCGGCGTCGCCGGCGCGGGCGAGGATCTCGGGCCAGCCGCCGGGCACGGCGCCGCCGAGGACGACGAGGGCGATGAGCCCGCCGGCCAGGTAGAGCGCCATCTGCGAGGCGTCCACCCAGACGACCGCGCGGATTCCGCCGATGAAGGTATAGATGAAGGTGACGGCCCCGATCACGAGCACGGAGGTGATGAGCGGCCACCCTGTCACGAGGGTGAGCGGAATCGCCGTCGCAAAGAGGCGCACTGAATCGGCGAGGAGGCGCGTGATCATGAAGATGCCGGAGGTCAGCCGCCGGGTCTCCGTCCCGAAGCGGGCCTCGAGCAACTCGTAGGCCGTCCGCAGACGCCCCTCGCGATAGGCAGGCAGGAGCCAGGAGGCGACGGCGATCCGCCCGAGCACGTACCCCGCCGCGATCTGCACGAAGGCGAGCGATCCGCCGTACGCGATGCCGGGGATCGAGAGGAAGGTGAGCGTGCTCGTCTCCGTCGCCACGACGGAAAGGAGGACGACGACCCACGGCAGGTCGCGCCGGCCCAGGAAATACTCCTCTCCCCCGCGCGCGCCCTTCCCGAGCCACGCCCCCCAGGCCGTGATCCCGCCGAGGTAGACGACGAGGATCGCGAGGTCGAGAGAGGTCAGCGGTCGCGCACCCGGAGCGTCGGACCGCCCGCGTCGCCCGGGTCGCCGGGATCGCCCGGGTCGCCGCGATCGCGGGGCCGCACCGGCTGGTCGCGGATCGAGGTCGCGACGGCATCGTGGACCGCGCGGCGCAACGCGATGTGCTTGCGGTTGTCCCGGGTCGGGTTCACGCGGTTCGTGAGCAGGACGACGAAGAGGTCCAGTTCCGGGTCCACCCAGAAGCTCGTGCCCGTGAAGCCGGTGTGCCCGAAGGCGTCTTCACCGAAGTAGTCTCCCGCCGACGAGCGTCCGGAGGGGGTGTCCCAGCCCAGCGCCCGGCTCGAGGCGGTGGCGGCCCGCGCCGTGAACCGGGCGATGGTCGCCGGCGAGGGCGAGTCGAGGCGGGCGGAGAAGGAACGGGTATCCGGCCCCGGCGGGGGGCGCCCGGCGACGGGGAGACCTCGGCCTTCGCGCGCGGCGGCGAGGATCCAGGCGGCGAACTTCGCGAGGTCCCGGGCCGACGAGAAGAGTCCCGCGTGTCCCGCCACGCCATGCAGTGCGTGGGCGTTCTCGTCGTGTACCTCCCCGTGGACGTGCCGGTGCCGGTAGACGGTGTCCACTTCGGTCGGAGCCGTGCGGCGGTGCAGCGAGCGGGGCGGATCAAACCACGTCTCCCTCATCCCCAGCGGACGGAAGACGGATTCGTTGAGGTAGTAGTCGAGGGGCTGTCCCGTGACTTCCTCTATCAGGAAACCGAGCGTCATGAACCCGATGTCGGAATAGACCGTCGTCTCGCCGTCGTCCCCCGGCTCGTAGTCGGGTTCGAGGGCGGCGAAGGCCTCGCGGTACTCCTCCTCCCCTCGGAGAGTGCGCCAGAATGGCAGGAAGGGCGGCAGGCCGCCCTGGTGCGTCAACAGGTGGCGGACGGTGACGTCGCGCTTCCACCCCTGGGACCACTCCGGCAGGTGCTCGGCGATGCGGGTGTCGAGGGAGAGATCGCCACGGTCGATGAGCTGCATCACGCCCGTCGTCGTCGCGACGACCTTCGTGAGGGACGCGAGGTCGTACAGGCTCGAATCCGTGGCGGCGGCCCCGGAGGGCAGCGTGGCGGAGGAGGCCCAATCGAGGTTGCCGTAGCCGCGCAGCCGGACGACCCGGTCCCCCCGTCCCGCGGCGAGGACCGCGCCGGGCGCCGCGCCGTCCGCGATCGCCGCCTCGATGATCCGGTCCACGCGGGCGAGGGCATCCCCGTCCATCCCCAGCGCCGCTGCCGACTCGACTCCGGCCTCGGCTCCGGCGTCGACTCCCGCTTGGACTCCCTCTTCCGCGCTTCCTCCAATGACCAGGCCATCGCCCAGGTCGTGACGGGGCGGAAGCGAGATCGGGAGGCGGCCGGAGATCGGCGCGCCGAGGAGGGCGAGGGCGGCGGCTTCCTGGGAGGCGTCCGCCCCGCCCCACGCGATGAGGTAGGTCTCCGCGTCCGGCACCGAGGTGAGCAGGTAGGGGCTCCCGAAGGAGACGAGCACGGCGGTTCGGCCGGCGTCGTGGAGGCGGTCGAAGAAGCTTCGGACCTCGTCCGGGAGGTCGGTGGAATCGCTGGCGGCGCCGGGCCGGACGTAGGCGGAGAAGATCACGGCGTCGACGGAGCGGGCGCGCCGGAGGAGCGAGTCGTAGACGGCGGGGTGGGTGTCGAACCCGATCCGGGCGCGGCGGACGCGGACGGCGCGGCCAAGTTCGCGATTGAAGACGCGTCCCGCGGCGAGGTCGTTCGTCCCGGCGAAGGTCACGGACAGGACGGAGCGCACGGCGCGCGATTCGATGCGGTCGAGGGGCACGGCGCCGGCCTCGTTGCGCACGAGCGTGATGGAGCGTGCGGCGGCCCCGCGGGCGAAGGATTCGTGCCCCTGGGTGCCGACGAGCCGGGCGATGGCCTCGGGGTCGACGTCGGCGCCCTCGTGCAGGCGGGCACGCGCCTTCAACTCCAGCACGCGCCGGGCGGAGGCGTCGATGCGCTCGGCGGTGAGGCGGCCGGAGCGGACGGCGCCGACGACGGCCGCGATGGCCCGCAGCGGCTCGCGCGGCATGAGGAGGACGTCGCTCCCCGCCTCCAGCGAACGGATCGCGGCTTCGCTGGCGCCGTAGCCGTCGGCGATGGCGGCCATGTCGAGGGCGTCGGTGAAGAGGACGCCGTCGAAGCCGAGGTCGTCGCGCAGCATGTCCGTCATGAAGTACGGGGAGAGCGTCGCGGGCGGGGCGCCGGCGCCGAGGATGCCGGGGGCCGCGACGTGGGCCGTCATCACCGCGTCGACGCCCTCCGCGATCGCGTGGCGGAAGGGGACGAGTTCGAGGCTGTCGAGGCGGGCGCGGTCGCCGGGAATGACCGGGAGGGCGACGTGGGAGTCCGTCCCGGTGTCTCCGTGGCCGGGGAAGTGCTTGGCGGTGGCGAGGAGGCCGGCGTCGTGCGCGCCCCGGATGAATGCCGCGCCGAGCGCCGCCACGCGCTCGGGATCCTCCCCGAAGGAGCGCGTGTTGATGATGGGATTGGCGGGGTTGTTGTTGACGTCGAGCACGGGAGAAAAGGTGATGTGGACGCCGAGGGCGCGCGCCTCGATGCCGGTGATCCGGCCCGCGGAGTAGGCGTCGTCCTCGTCGTCCGCCGCGCCGAGCGCCATCGCGGGGGGGAGGACGGTCGCGCCGGGCATCTCAAGCATGTTCGGCAGCGCGAATACGCCGCTCACGCGGAACCCGGCGCCGGACTCGAAATCCGCGCCGACGAGGAGGGGGACGTCGGCGGAGGCCTGGAGTCGGTTGAGTCGCGCGGCGTACCCCAGGGGGGTCCCGAGCGAGATCACGATCCCGCCGATCGCGTCGTCGCGCACGAGGGATTCGATGCGCGTGAACTCCTCGTCGTCGCGGGGGGCGTAGCCGCCGCTCATCCACACCATCACGAGCTGCGCGACCCGCTCCCGGAGGCTGAGGCCGGCGAGCGTCTCCTCCACCCAGGCTCGCGCGTCGGCGGAGAGCGCCGGCTCGACCGGACGAGTGCCGGGGGAAGCGGTGGCAGCCGGGCCGGCAGCGGCGGCGGTAGCAGCGGAGGCGTCGGCGGCGCTGGAGCGGGCGGTGGCGGAAGCGTCGGTGGCGGCAGGCACGGAGGCGGCGGGGCCTGCGGCGACCGGGCCGGAAGCGGCGGGACCGGCGGAGGAGCGGCAGGCGAAGGAGCCCGCGGCCAGGAGCGTGACCAGCCCGAGAGCCAGGACCGTCCGCGCCGGCACAACCGCCCTCCCCCGCCCGTCCCGCTTTCGGGGGCCGCTCCACGTCTCTAATCTCCGCACCATGTCGACCTCCACCCGCCCCGCGTCTCGCGCTCGCTGCCCCGAACCTACGCGGCACGAGGTGAATCCGCTCGCCGGTTTCCTCCCCCTTCTTCTCCCCCGTCATCCGCTTCTCCATCCCCTTCTTCATCCCCTTCTCTTCGTCGTCCTCCCGATCGCCCTCCTCATTGCCGCGTGCGGGGGGGCGGAGCGCGGGCCAGAGGGGGGATCGGGAGCCGGCGAGGCGGTGGGGGGATCGGCGGCGGCGGATGCGCCCGCAGCGACCGTGCGACCCGGGATCGACGTCCTGCTCGCGGACTCCTCCCATCTCATCGACGGGTGGCGGGTGGGGCTGATCACGAACCGGAGCGGCGTTGGGCGCGATGGCACGAGTTCCATCGACCTCCTGCACGGCTACGCGGAGGCGGAACTCACTGCGCTCTTCGCCCCGGAGCACGGGATCCGGGGGACGGAAGCGGAGGGATCGGCGATCGGCGACGGGACGGATGAAGGGACGGGGCTGCCGATCTACTCGCTCTACGGAGAGACGCGGGCGCCCACGGCGGACATGCTGGCCTCGATCGACGTGCTCGCGTTCGATATCCAGGACATCGGCTCGCGCTACTACACCTACGTATCGACGATGGCGCTCGCGATGGCGGCGGCGGGGCGCGCGGGCATCCCCATGATCGTCCTCGATCGCCCGAATCCCATCGGAGGCCTCACGCAGGGTCCCGTGCTGGACCCCGCCTTCGCGACCTTCGTCGGCATGTACCCGGTGCCCGTGCGTCACGGACTCTCGGCGGGAGAACTCGCGCGCCTGTATCGGGGGGCGTTCGGCGTGGAGGTGGAACTGCACGTCGTCCCGGCCGCAGGGTGGTCCGCGGACCGCTGGTTCGATGAGACGAGCCTTCCCTGGATCGCGCCGTCGCTGAACATGCCTTCGCTGGAGAGCGCCACGCACTATGCCGGCACCTGCCTGTTCGAGGGGACGAACCTCTCCGTGGGGCGCGGGACGCCGACCGCGTTTCAGGTGCTGGGGGCGCCGTGGCTGGACGGGGAAGCCTGGGTGGCGGAGATCCGGGCCGTGGCAGGCGCGTCAGACGTGGCCGGCGTGGCGGGCGCCGTGCGCCTGCCGGGAGTCGAGATCCGGGCGGTCACCTTCACGCCGGAATCGCCGAGCGACGGGAGGTTCGGGGGCGAGGAGATCGACGGGATCCGTCTCACGGTCACGGATCGGTCGGCCTACGATCCGGTGCGGACCGCGGTGGCCGCGCTCCTCGCCGCTCGTCGGCTCTCCGGCGACGCGTGGGAGTGGAGGGTGCGGCACTTCGACCGTCTCGCAGGCTCGGACGGCCTCCGGCTCGCCATCGACCGCGGGGCCCCGCTCGACGAGATCACTTCGGAATGGGCAGCCGGCGTCGCCGCCTTCGAGGCCCTCCGCCGCCCGTACCTGCTCTACCCCCGCTAGAGGAGCTCATGGGGCGGGACTCCGGGGGCCCAGACGTTCCCGCGGGAACGCGGGGCTACCTGGGGACGATGATGCGGGCAGCCAGCGGTGAGACCTTCGCCTCCATCGGAGTCTCGCCCCGTGGGTCGCCGTCGATTTCTATCGCGACGGGCGGGTCGGCCTCGATCCGGACGCTGCGGGCCTGGAAGTAGATGATCTTGTCGTCCCCCGAGAACCGGTTTCGCGTGACGCGCCAGATGATGCGGGCAACCTCCGGGAGGTTGCTGGGGGCGTAGATGCACACGTCGATGAGGCCGTCCTGGAAGGAGGCCCCGGGCGCCATCCGGAACTCCACGGGCAGGGGGCCGGCCCCGAGTTGGCCCGCGTTCGCGACGAGCACCATCGACGCCTTCACCTCCACCTCCTGGTCATCGGCGGTGATCCGGAAGTCGGCGCCGGGGCGGTTGATGACGTTTTTGAGCCCGCTGTAGATGTAGGCGCCGAAGCCGAGGCGGCTCTTGAGTTCGGTGGTGGCGTCGGCCATGACCTGCGCGTCGAGGCCCGCGCCGGCCATGAGCGCAAACGTCTCTCCGTTTGCTTCCGCGAGGTCGATCTTCGTCACCCTTCCCTCGACCGCGACCCGCACGCTGTCCTCCAGCGACGTGGGAATGTCGAAGTTGAGGGCGAGCTGGTTGGCGGTGCCGAAGGGGACGATCGCGACGGGCACGGACGTTCCGGCGACGCCGCGAAGCGCCACGCTCACGGTGCCGTCGCCTCCCGCGGCGACGATGGCCCGGTATCCTCGCTCCGCCGCCCTGCGGGTGACGTCCAAACCTGCCTCGGAATTCTCGGCCTCGACGATGTCGAAGGGGACGCCCCGCGCGGCGAAGGCGCCGCCCAGCCGCCGGCGCAGCGTCTCGGGCTCTGCGGTGCGGCCGCCCGCGCCGGGGTTGAGGAGCACGAGGAATCGCTCCGAATCGGGATAGAGGTGCGCGCCGGACATGGACGGAAACTAGGGGCCGCTACCGCGAACCGCTGCCGGAGCCGGACCCGCTGCCCGAGCCGGAGCCGGAGCCGGAGCCGGAGCCGGACTCGTCGGAGTCGCTGTCGGAGCTGGAACCTTCGCCGAACTCCCACTCACGGAAGAGGAAGAGGCTGTAGGTCCGGTCGTTGGCGACGTTCGTGCCGACGCTGAGACCGAACAGCCTCTCGTCGAATCGGCTCGCGGTGCCGGCTTCGACGGACCATCCGGGAAGGAACGCCCAGTCCAGGGCCGCCCTCGGAGGCCCGCCACCCAGCGGCTGCCAGTAGGAGAGGAAGAGCGCGTTGCTCGCGTACCATCCGACTTCCAGCGCCGTGCGCTCGAACAGGCTCCGGTTCGCCGCGAGTCCTCCGGCGCCCCGTCCGGCAGCGACGGACGTCAGGTTGAAGTAGGGGATGCCGGTCGCTCCCCCGAGCGCGGACGTGAGCCCGGAACTCAGCGGACCCAGCAGCGTCTGCTGCAGGAGCCGCTGTCCCAACTGCGGATCGGCGGAGCGGTAGCACGGCGTACCCACCGCGAGCAGGCAGTGCTGATCGGTGTCGCTCATGGGCGGGTTGCTCGTCAGGAGGACCTCCGGCGCGATCGCGGTGCCGGTGATCCGGGCCTCGACGAACACGGGGCCATCGATGGTCCGGTCCCGGTACTCGGCGGTGATGTCGATGATCGGATTGAAGCCGGCGTCCCCCGCGAACTGCAGGCTCCCCTCGGTGATCCGGAGCGGCCGGACGTACGGCGGCACGCGGTTGAAGAAGTAGATCCCCCCGGGTATCTCGGCGCTTCCGCTGATGTGGAGCGAATCGAGGCGGCGGTCCATGCGGACGGAAATCCCCTCCCCCACGACCTCGGCATCGAGGCGCGCCGACCGCAGTGAGAGGCCGGAGCCGAGGTCGACGTTCGCGTTCAGGACGAGGTTGTCGAGGAACGGGTTCCGGAACTGCTCGAGCACGCCTTCCGCGGAGGCGCCGAGGAAATTGAACACTTCCATCTCGCCGGGATTGAAGACCTCGAGTCCACGGAGGAATTCGTCCTGCTCCAGGTATCCGTCGGAGAGGACGACGTCGCCGCTCACCCAGGGTCTGGCGTAGGCGCTGTCGAGGCGCGCCCGGCCGCTCACGGCGAACGCCATGTCGTTGCGCACGATGCCGTGGAACTCGTCCGCGTCGAAGTTCAGGGCGAAGACCGGGTTGGTGATCCGGGCGATGTCCACGGTGCCGCGCGCCCGCAGCGAACCGCCGAGATCCGACCCCACGTGGGCGGAATCGACGAAGGCGAGCGAGGAGCCCCGGAAGGCGATCCGGGCGCCGGTGTCGGTGAGCCAGACGCCGAGGTCCGGGACCCAGCCCCGCCCGTCCACGAGCCGCAGGGCGCCGTCGTAGCGGAGGGCGCCGGGGGCGCCGCGAATCGTGAGGTCGGTCTCGGCGACGCCGGTCACCTCCTCGAAGCTCCCCAGCACGAGTTCGACGAGCGCCAGCGGGAGGCGGTCTCCGGTCAGGTCGAGGTCGAACGGGTCGTCGAGGAGCCGGCGTTCCACCGGGAGGATCGCGAGGTCCGTCGCCACGGTGCCGCCGAGCCGTCCCAGGAGGGCGCCGCCATCGACGAGGTCGATCTCCCCTCCGAGTTCGCGGGCGGCATAGTCGACCCGCGCGTTCAGCGCCTCGTAGGCCTGGTGCTGAAGGGAGGGATCGAGGACCTCGAATTCTGCCGTCACGACGGGTTCCGCCAGCGTTCCCGTCGCCCTCACGGACCCTCCGAAGGTGCCACCGAGGATCGGTTGCTCCGAGAGCAGGTAGCCGAACTGGTCCACGCGCACGCCGAAGATCTCGACGTCGAGCGACCCCTCGCCGGCGGCGGGGATGAGGCCGTCGGCGCGAAGCCTGCCGAGTTGACCGTTCAGGTAGAGGCCCTCGACGAGCAGCGCCGAGTCGGAGTAGACGAGTCGGGCGGGCGTCACGAGCGCGGATTCGAGCTTGCCGAGACGGAGGCGGAGATCCGTCAGGCCTGCGCTCCACAGGTCGCCGCCCACCACGACGCCCCGGCCGGAGACTTCGAGGCTGGAGTCGCGCTGGGCGTAGAATTCGGCGTCCAGCGCGTCGGCGCCGGGCTCGCCGGCGCCCGAGCGGGCGAGCAGCACGAAGAGCGAATCCACCCGTCGCCCGGCCAGTTCAACGTTCGTCGCCGTGAACCGGGACCGCAGGTCGCCGAGCCGCGGAGGGTCGAACAGTTCGACGCGGGCCGAGAAGTCGCCGGCGCGGTAGCTCCGGAAGCGCGCGTCCGAGGCCTCGATGGCGGCGTCGAGCGTGAAGTCTCCCCAGCGCCCCGTGGCGGTGCCGCGCGTCTCCAGCCGGCCTTCCAGTCCCTCCGTCGGTTCGCGGGTTCGCCGGGTCCGGCCCAGCAACTCCTCGATACTCTCGAACAGCGCTTCGCCGGCCTCGGCCTCCGCGCCGCCCGGAATCTCATCCACGAACCAGCGGTCCCAGTCGGAAAGATCGGAAGCTTCCGCCTCGAAGGCGATCTGTCCGCTCCGGCCCTCCGCGAGCCCGAAGTCGCCCAAAGCCGAGAGAGTCCCGACATCGGAGGCGAGGAAGGCGCTGTCGATCGTCGCCACGCCGTCGGCCACCCGCAGCCGCACGCGACTGTCGAAGATCTCGGCCTGGTCCACCTGGGAGGCGAGGACTTCGAGGTCGAACGCCGCCTCGAGCGTCGCGGGATCGATCCCTTCTCCCCGCACGCGCCCCCGAACGGCGAGTCTCGACGCCGGGGCGCCCTCGATCCACTGGTCCAGCGACAGGTCCGTCCCCTCGATCTCCGTGTCGTAGCGCAGTTCCTCGGAGGCGAGATCGAAGTCGCCATTCAGGGTGAGTCGGCCGCGTGCCGATTCGAGGTCCGCCTCGAGGGCCAGCGCCTCGAGACTCCCGCGCGCCCGAATGGGACCGGTCACCGAGCCCGCCAGTTCGATTCCGGAAGTCCATGGGCGCAGCAGCGTGAGAGCGAGCGGGTTCGCGTCGACCGCCGCATCGATCTGCGACTCGGCGAGGTTCAGGAACCCGGAGCCGGAGAAGCGGGAGCGGTCGCCGGCCGGCGTCAGGTGCTCGACGGCGCCCTCGAAGGCGACGCCGGTGTCCTGTTCGCGGTCGAGGGTGAGCGTCCCGTCGAAGCGTCCGTCGACCCCCAGATCCAGGTCGATGAGACGGGTCCAGCGAGACTCGAAGGCGTCGACCTCCACGCCGAGGCGGCGGAGGCTCAGGAACTCCTCGCCGATACCGACGCCGCCCCGCGCCTGGAGGCGGGACGGCGGCGTGTCCGGGTCGGGGTCGTGCAGGATGAGATCGGCGACGATCGTCAGGTCATCGACGTAGCCCGAGCCGCGCAGCGTGCCGCGGATCGTCCCCGGCACCGTCTCCGCCATCGTCGCGGGCGGCCGGGGGGCCGCCGAGCCGGGCGCGTCGTCGGCCGCCGGGCCGGGGGCTGCGACGGGCGCCGGGGCGGGGGCAACAGGGCCGGGCACGGAGTCGCCTCGGAGGAGGGGGGCCAGGTGCGCGAGATCGAAGGGAGCCAGCGTGACGCCGATCCGGCTGAACCTGGGACGCGGCTCGAGGGCGAGGGCGAACCCGCCGGTCATGCGGGTCTCGCCCGTCCGGAAATCTCCGTTCGTGACGTCCACGACCGTGTTTCCGCCGCGGCCGCTGAGGCCGATGGACATGGGGCCGCCGCCGGTCTCGGGCAGGTCGATGGGCAGCCAGCGGAGGTCTCGGACATCGATCGGCTCGGTTTCGAGCGCGAACTCGAAATCGAGGCCGTTCGCGGCCATCCACCCCTCCCCGCGGATGACCGACTGATCCGTCTCGAATCTCTCCAGCTCCAGGAGGGCCGTGTCTCCGATCGTCAGGCTCATCCGCACGCTCGAGAATTCCAGCGGCTGGTTCACCGCGAGCAGCGTGCCGGCCGCCTCCTCGACCTCGACCATGAACGGAGCTTCGGGGTCCGTCACCCGCGCGACCGGGAACCGGCCGCGGAGGTTCGTCAGTTCGAACACGCGCTCGAACTCGCCGTCCGGCGTCTCCTCCAGCGCCCAGGGCGACTCCCCCGCCCGCGCCTCGAGCAGCGCCTCCGCCTTCGCGGCTCCTGTCAGCGTTTCCGTCCACGGCGCACGGATCTCGATGCGGCCGGAAGCGACGGTCGCGTCGTGCAGGAGGATGCCGAGTTCGGCGTTGGACGCCCGGGTCGCCGCGGGCCCCGCGTCCGCCGCCGGATCCGGGCCCTGGTCCTGACCCCTCGACGGGGCGAAGGAGAGGAAGGCCGGGAGGAGCGAGGCCGCCGCCATGGCCGTCGATTCGGCCGCGGGGTCCGGCGGCGGGGGCGCCGGCCGCGGCGGCCGCGCCGACGGCTCCGACTGTGCCGGCGACTCGGGCCGCGGGGGCACCTCGAAGACGCGGTCGTAGTTCCAGCGGCCGTCCGGATACTGCCGGAGACGGAGATCCATACCGCGGGCGTGGAGCCGGTTCACATCGAGTTGTCCCCGCAGGAGCGCCACCGGGTCGTATTCCATCGTGACGGTGTCGAGCGCCAGAAACAGCCCCTCGTCCGCATCGATGATCTCGAAGCGGGAGACGGTGAGGTCGCTGAGGAGATTGCCGGAGATCGCGTGGCCGATGCGCACTTCCCCGTTCACGCTGCGGGCAATGGCGTCCTCGAGCAGGGAAAGCGCGGCGTCCCGGCCCCTGGCGGTCTGCGTCATCACGATGAAGACCCCCAACACCAGCAGGCTCGCGATGACGGCCACCGGCAGGACGATCCGGCGTCGGCGCCGGGGCGGCTCGGCCCCCGACCCGCCGGACTCGGACTCAGACCCGGCGGATCGGGACGTGGAATCCGGCGCGGAGGCGGACGCGGGGGGGCGGTCGTCGGAACTCAGAACGCTTCTCCGATGGACACGTGGATCTGCACGCGGCGCCAGAGTTCGAGCAGGGGGTGCGGATCGTCGAACCGGAAGGGGTCGAACAAGACGGGCTGCGGCATCTGGACCAAGGTTCCGTCCTCCATCGATACAATTGCCGGTAACTCGGTCGCGAATGTCGTATTGTACCCAATATCGAGCCGGATGGAACCGACCGGGCTCGCGTACCGGAGTCCCATGCCGGGCGTCCACTGGATATCCCGCAGCTCCGTGAGCCGCTGCGAGACGCTCCCCGCGTCCCCGAAGAAGACGAGACTCCACCGATCGCTGAGGTACCGGCGCAGCTCGAAACTCAGTTCGAGTTGGGCGTCGCCGCCGCGGGGCCGCTCGTCGAAGGCGCCGGGGTTCTGCGTCGCGAGCCGCGCGACGCACGCCTCGAAATCTCCCGCCGGGCAGTCTTCCACCTGATCGGCCACGAGCACGCGGGGTCCGAGCAGGTTCTGGCCGACGCCGCGCACGCTCTGCGAGCCGCCGACGAAGAAGCGCCGGGAGGGATGGACGAGCCGGTCGGTGCGGGGCGCGCCTGGAGTGAAGATGCGGGTGCCGGGGAAGCGGACGACTCCGGTCCGCGCGCGCGCGGCGAACACGAGACCGGGCTCGAGTTCCCGGAAGAGCGCCGCCTGCCCCACGATCCGCGCGTACCGGTACTGCGATCCCGTCGTCTCGTGGGCGACCTCCCCCTCCGCCGTAAGGTAGTAGCCGCGCGTGGGGCGGAGCGCGTCGTCCGTCTCGTTGTAGAGCACGGCGAGCGTGAGGGGCGCCAGCCAGCGCGATCTCGTCACGGTGACGATGTCCTCGGGTTCGCAGAAACCGAAGTTGATGCAGAAGAAGATGTCCGCGGACTGTTCGCCGAAGCCGGTGTAGCTCGGCGAGTACGAGAGGGTGGCGGACGCGCGGCGCCCGATTCGACGCGTCAGGCCGATTTCGGCACCGAAGCCCTCCTGGATGAAGACATCGGGGATCGTCTCCCGCTCGACGAAGAGGCGGGCGCTGAAGCTGTTCTCGGCCGAAAAGGCGACGGGCAGGAGCAGTTCCGCCTCGAGCAGGTAGTTCAGCGTCCGGAAGGAGGGGTGGGTGCCCACCTGGGAGCAGGGGAAGGACCCGTCGAGCTGGTCCGCAAAGATGTTCCCGAGCTGGCCGGTGATCTGCAGCCGCCGGGCCCCGCCGAAGAGGTTGCGGTGCGTGAGCCGCGTCTCGGTCCGGAGACACTGGTCGGTACTCCATCCGACGCCGAATCGGGCCGCCCGCGGCGAGGCCGGCGTGACCTGGACGACGAGATCGAGGGTGGAATCGGCGGCGGCGGCCCCGGGGCGCGGCGATTCCCGGAGGATCGAGGCGAAACGGATCGCGTCGATGCCGAAGAGGTTCCGCTGGCCCTCCTGCTCGGCCTCCTGGTTGTAGTAGTCGCCCGCGCGCAGGGGGAGGAGGTCGCGGATCACGTCTTCGCCGATCGCCTCGCCGCCTTCGATCCGGATCTCTCCCAGGCGATAGCGGGCGCCGGGGCGGACGTCGAGCGCGACCTGCGCGGTCCCGTCCCGCCCGCGGCGGAAATCCTCCAGCGCCATGGCGTTCACGTAGCCCTGCCGGCGCAGCGAACCCATGAGACTGTCGACGCCGGCCTGGAGCCGACCGCGGTCGAAGGGATCGCCGACGCCGATGTCGACGAGCGCCTCGGCCTCCTCCGCCCCGAGGGTCTCGGGCAGTCCCTCGATGGAGAACTCGTCGATGAGCGTCGCCGGACCCTCCTCGATGATGAACGAGACGCTGGCGTCGACCCCGTTCGTGCGGACGATGTGGTCGACCTCCGCCTCGAAGTGGCCGCGGAAGTTGTAGTACAGGCGGAGCCGGTCGGCGTCGACCCTGACGTCGAGCGTGTCGAGATACGCTCGGCGGTGCGCGAATCCCCAGTTCGTCAGGAGGCAGAAGGGGGACAGCAGCAGGCTCGTGCATTCGGTGCTGCGCGTGAGGATCACGGCGCGCAATTCACCGTCGGAGAGCGTCCCGTTGCCGCGGAAGCGGAGCGAGGTCACCTCGGCGCGGCGCGGTCCCGCCTCGCCGGCGGCCTGCCCGCTGAGTGGAGACGGCCCGAGATAGGTGGACGGCCCGACGAACGAAGGCGGCCCTGCGAGGGTGACGGCCAGCGCCAACCCGGCCAGAGCCGCGCGTTTCACACCGCCGCCTCTGCGGTCCGGCGCCGCAACCTGAGGACGAGCGCGATGCCCCCCGCGAACATCAGGACCGAGATCACCTGGGCAAGCGTGAAGCCTCCGAAGAAGCGGTCGTCCTTGGCGCGGAAGACCTCGATGACGAAGCGCTCGACCGCGGCCATCGCGAGCCACATGCCGAACAGCCACCCCTGGACGTGCGGGTGCCGCCGCAGTCGCCACACGAGGAAGAAGATGATGAGAGAGAGGCCGGTCTCGTAGAGCTGCGTCGGATGGACGGCGAGGACCTGGCTGTCCGGAATCGAGGGATCCACGTCCGCCCCGAAACCCCGCAGGTTGCCGGCGGTCGTGGGCGGAAGGCCGTTGGGGAAGGCGATGCCGACCCACGATTCCGTCGGGCGCCCGTAGTCGTCGCCGACGAGGAAACAGCCGATGCGGCCGATCCCGTAGGCGAGCGGGAGGGCGGGCGCGATCGCGTCCACTCCGAGGCCGGTGGAGACGGGGCGCCGGTACAGGATCCACATGACGCCGATGCACCCGCCGATGAACCCGCCGTACCACACGAGGCCGCTGCGCGAGAAGATCATCCCCAGAGGATCGAGCGCGGTTCGGTCCCAGTAGAGGAGCACATAGTAGATCTTCGCCCCGACGATGCCGCCGATGAGCGCCCCCAGCAGCATGTCCGCCGCGAGGTCGCGCCCGGCGCCCAGACGCACCGTCTCCTGGCGCAGGACCATGTACCCGCTCAGAAAGGCGAGCGCCATCATCACCCCGAAGGAGGTGATCGTGACCTCGCCGAGAACCGGCAGCGTCAATGTGAAGAGTTCGGGATACACGTCTGGTACGCTCCTCGTTGGCTGCTCTGCTGCTCGTTCGCTGCTGTGCCGCTCGTTGGTGGTCCCCGGCGTCCGCGCCGGCCGTTACGCGAGGCCGGGAAACGCGAGCGCCGCTTCGGCGTTGAGCGACCACGGGCTGCGTTCCCCTCTCGCCAGGCGGAAGTGCGCGGCGGCGGCGATCATCGCCGCGTTGTCCGTCGCGAGGCGGGGAGACGGGGCGTACAACTCCCCGGACGAGCCCAGACGCTCGGCTAAACCTTCACGAAGACGGGAGTTCCGCGCCACTCCCCCACCCAGCACGACCCGCCGGCAGCCCGTCTGTTCCACGGCGCGTCGCGTCTTCTCGGCGAGGACATCGACCACGGCCTCCTGAAAGTCCGCCGCGAGGTCGTCGACGGCGTCGGCCAGGACGCCCTCCTCCTTCAGTTGCTCGGCGATCCGCGCCACGGCGGTCTTCAGCCCGGAAAAGGACATGTCGTAGTACGCCGGATCGCCGGGCAGGTCGCGCCGGCTCAGCATCGGGCGCGGGAGCCGGAAACGCCCCGCCGCGCCGCTCGTCCCGCCGGCCGCGGCGCCCCTTGCCGCCGCGACCCGCTCCGCCGCACGCTGGATCTCGGGCCCGCCCGGATACGGCAATCCGAGCCGGCGCGCGACCTTGTCGAACGCCTCGCCCGCCGCGTCGTCCCGCGTCTGGCCGAGGAGGCGGTAGCGCCCCCACGCCCGCGCCTCAAGGAGGAGCGTGTGTCCGCCGGACACGAGGAGGCCGATGAAGGGAGGCTGCGCGCCCTCGTGCTCGAGCGCGGTGCCGAACAGGTGCCCCTCCATGTGATGGACGCCGAGGAGGGGAAGCCTCCGCGCGAAGGCGTAGGCCTTGGCCCAGTTCACGCCCGCGAGAAGGGCGCCGACGAGCCCGGGCCCCGCCGTCACGCCGACGCCGGCGATGTCCGCGTGGTCGACTTCCGCCTCGTGCATGGCGTGCCGCACCATCGCGTCGAGCGAGCGGATGTGCTCGCGGGCGGCGATCTCCGGCACGACGCCCCCGAACGCGGCGTGCGCGTCCTGCGAGGCGATCGCGAGGCCCCGGATCCCGTTCTCGTCCACGACGGCGGCCGAGGTCTCGTCGCACGAGGTCTCGATTCCGAGAACCGGCCCACCCCGGAAGCCGGCGGCGGGCGCAACGGGGCGCGGCGCGGCGCCCGGGGCGGGCGGCGTCTCTATCGGTCCGGCGGGACGGAGGCGATACCCGCGCTCACCCGCTCCGGAACGAGGTCGATCGTCACCGTGCCGACCACGGCCTCGGGCAACTCGGCGCGCACGGGATAGGAGCCCGTCGATTCGAAGGAATTGGGGATGTCGACCGTCACGAGGAGGTCCCCCGGATCGAGTCCGTCCACGACGGCCGCGGGTCCGGTGACGACCACGGTGACGGTCGGCGGATCCACGGCGGCCATGATGGCCCGGGGACCCGTCGTGACGACTTCGATCGCGAACAGGCGGGTGCGGAGAGAGTCCACGTCGACGGTCGCGATCACGGTGGCGGGATCGACGGAGAGTCCCGCGATATCGGGCGGCAGGGCGATCTCGAGTTGCTGGGTCACTCGCGTGGAGACGGCGCCGACGTCGAGCATGGCCGTCGTCACCTCGGAGATCTGGTTGACGAAGGACGCGGGCCCCTGGAGCCACACGCTGTCGGGGGCGACCTGCATGCCGACGACGAGCACGCCCGCCGCCGCCCTCGCATCCGTCCGGCCGGAGACCGCGACCCGCTTCGCCACCCGCTCCTCCAGATACACGGTGACGGCTCCCGGAGAGACTCCCACGGGATCGAGTCCGAGTTCGCGGTCGTAGATGACCTCCGAGGCGGAGAGCGGAACCTGGACCACGGTGTCCTCGACCTGGTCGAGAACCTTCCGGATCACGGGCCTCTCGAAGCGGGCGGCAAACATCTGATTCCGGCGGCCGCGGAAGGTCGTCGTGATCTCGGCGGGCCGCACTTCGCGCAGACTCCACGCGGAATCCCTCACCTGGATCTCGAGGAGCGTCGAAACCGGCTGCTCGGCGATCTCGGCGTCGGCCGAGACGCTGAGCCAGAGAAGCACCGACAGGACGATCGCCGCGACCTTGTAGGGCCAGTTCTTCGTGAACGCGCTCTTGAAGTCCATCTAGACTCTCTCGCTGCCGGGGGTCGCGGGCGCCGCTTCGCGGGTCGCAGGAACCGTGTCGCGGGCGGCGTCTCTCGTGAGGTCCGCGGTGGCGGAGTCGGGCGGCGTCCCCGCCACGATCACGGAGACGAACCCGTCGCCCCGGAGGGCGGAGCCGGGGGCCGGGCTCTGAAAGATGACGCGTCCCTGCACCTCCGGGGCTTCGACCTGGTAGCGGACGGCGCCCAGCTGCAGTTCCACCTCCTCAAGAAGAAGCTCGAGATCGTCCACATGGCGGCCCTGAAGGTCGGGAACCGCGACGATCGCCTTCCCCTGGCTGACGAAGAGGCGGACGCGGGCGGGGAGGGGGAGGCTCGTTCCGGCGGCGGGCTCCGTGCGGATCGCGCCGGCGACGGCGCTCTCGTCGGTCTCCTCGATATCGATATCGAAGCCGAGCCGGGTGAGGAGGGTCGCGGCCTCGCCGCCCGGGAGGCCGGCGAGATCGGGCACGACGCGTGTTTCGATGCCGGCGCTCGTCGTGAGCACGATCGTGTCCCCGGCCCGGGCGAGCTGGCCCGGGAGCGGTCGCTGGGCGACGACGGCGCCGGTGGGGATCTCGCCGTGATGGAGGCTGCCCTGCTCGGTGGAGACGAGCCCCAGCGCGGAGAGGCGTTCCCCGGCCTCGGCGAGCGATACGCCTGTGAGATCGGGGATCTCGGTGAAATCGACGTCGGTCGGATCTTCCGCCGCGGGGAAGAGCCGCATCGCGGCGTACGCGTAACCGACGCCGAACAGGGCGGCGAAGACGAGCGTCAGGCGCAGGAATCTCACGGCGCGCTCACGCGATCCGCCGCAGACGCGCGGCGTAGGCGCCGTCCGTGCCGGTGAGCCACGGGCGCACGAAGAGGTCGCCGCGGGGCGTCACACAGTCGCTACGCGCGCCCGCGCCGGGCAGATCGCGCCGGTAGTCGGGCCTGCGGTCCAGAAAGGCGTCCACCTGTCCTTCGTTCTCCTCGCGTTCGAGCGAACACGTGCTGTACACCAACAGCCCGCCCGGTCTCACGGCCGCGGCGCACGCGTCCACGATCTCGCGCTGCAGGGCCACGAGGTCGTCGAGGCCGCGCTGTTCGAGCCGCCAGCGGGCGTCGGCCCGCCGTCGCAGTACTCCGGTGCCCGTGCAGGGCACATCGGCGAGCACGGTCCCGGCCTCGGCGACCGGAAGCCGCCGCGCGTCGGCGACGGCCGCGCTCACCGGCAGCCCGAGCCGGCGGGCCGGCGCGCCGAGGCGGACCAGCCGCCGGTGCGAGATGTCGAGCGCCACGACCGCCACGCCGTACCCCGCGGCGAGCCCGAGGGCCTTCGTGCCCGGCGCCGCGCACACGTCGAGCACCGGCTCCGCGAGCCGGTCTCCCGTATAATCTACCACGGCGGAGGCCGCAGGGTCCTGAACCACCGCCCGCAGATGGGAGAGCGCCGTCTCCGGCAGCCCCCTTTCGAGCCGGTAGGAGCGCGGCCAGCCCGGGACGGGCTCGAGTTCCACGCCGTCGGGCGGCGCCGGATCCCCCCCGTCCAACATGCGCACGACGACGTCGGGCGGCCGGTTGTGCTGTTCGACGAGCCGCCGCACGTCCGCCAACTCCCAGCGGGCGAGCCATCGCCGGACGAGCCACTCCGGATGCGAACCCCAGGAGCAGAGGTGTCCCACCGGGTCCTCGTCCGGATCGGGGAAGGGGTCGCCGCCCGCAGGCGCGCCCGCGCGGCCGGCCGCCCGCGCATCCGCACCGCCGCCGGAATCGGCGTCGCGGCGCCTCGCGAGCGCCCGCAGAACGGCGTTCACGTACCCCGCGCGCCGGCGCCCCAGCACGGAACGCGCCGCGCCGACGGTCTCCCCCACCGCCGCGTGGTCCGGCGTCCGCAACTCCGTGAGCTGGTATACGCCGATGCGAAGCCAGTCGCGCACCGCCCGGTCCATGCGGGAGGGCGGCCGGTCGGCGCAGGCCCCAATCCAGGCGTCGAGGCGGGCGCGCAGGCGGAGGCAGCCGAAGGCGATGTCCAGCGCGAGTCCGCGGTCGGCCGGGTCCACGGCCGGGAGGACGCGCGATGCCGCGCGGTCGGAGAGCGTCCCGCGCCGCACCTCGCCCAGGATCCGGTGGGCCGCCGCGCGGGGGTTCAAGCCGGCGGCGGCACGCCCTCGAGCGGGCTCGAAGGCACCGCCCATTCGCGTCGGGGCATGCGGCCGGCGAGGTAGGCGCGCCGGCCGGCCTCCACCGCCATCCGCATGGCGCCGGCCATCTCCACCGGGTCCTCCGCCGCCGCGATCGCCGTGTTCATGAGGATCCCGTCCACGCCCTGCTCCATCGTCGCGCAGGCGTCGGACGCCGTGCCCACGCCGGCGTCGACGATGACCGGAACGGACAGGCGGGACTTGATGATGCGGATGTTGAGCGGGTTGAGGAGTCCGAGACCGCTCCCGATCGGCGAGGCGAGCGGCATCACCGCGGCGGCCCCGGCCTCTTCGAGCCGCAACGCCGTGATGAGGTCGTCGTTCGTGTACGGGAGCACGACGAACCCCTCGGCAACGAGCACGCGCGTGGCCTCGATCAACTCCTCGGTGTGGGGGAGGAGCGTGTCGGGGTCGCCGATGACCTCGAGCTTCACCCAGTCGCTCATGCCCGCCGCCCGCCCCAGCCGCGCCGCGCGGATCGCCTCCTCGGCGCTGTAGCAGGCGGCGGTGTTCGGCAGCAGGCTGAACTCGTCCGGGCTCAGCGTGCGGAGGATGTCGTCGCGGTCGGGGTTCTCGATGTCGACCCGGCGCACGGCGACGGTGACCATGTCGGCGCCGGAGGCTCGGATCGCTTCGAGCATGATCTCGGGACTCGGGTATTTCCCCGTTCCGACGATGAGCCGGGAAGCGAAGGTGCGGCCGGCGATTTCGAGCGGCGTCATCTCATCCGCCTCCCACGAAGTGGACGAGTTCGACGCGGTCCCCCGCCTCCAGCTGCACGCTCTCGATCTCGGGCGGACGGACGATCCGCCGATTGAGTTCGACGACGAGCATGCGTCCATCGAGGCCGAGATCCCGGAGCAACGTCGCGACCGACGTTCCCGCGGGAATGTCCCGCTCCTTTCCGTTCACCTGTATCTGCATGATTTCCATGAGGTCCGTATCCGGTAGTGATCCGTCCGGCGGTGCGTGCGAGTCCGGTCAGCCGTCCCGCCGGTCGAGCCGGTCGAGCTGTCTGCGCAGGCCGAGCGCGGCTCGCGCCGGGTCCGGCGCGGACCACACGGCCCGCCCTACCACGATGCCGTACGCTCCCGCCTCCGTCACCTCCTCGACCCGATCCGCGCCGATGCCTCCGATCGCGAGGATCGGGGGCGGACGCCGAGCGGAAGGTCGGTGAACGGCGAGCCGGTGGGCGGTCAGTCGGCGGCGAACCGCGGACACGGCGGCGGGACCGCTTCCCTCGACCCCCGGGTGCGAGGGCGTCGCGTAGATCGTGCCGAGCACGATGTACTCAGCGCCCTCCCGGGCCGCTCGCAGCGCCCCCTCCGCGTCATGCACGGAGGCTCCGATCGCGAGCCTCCCCGCGCACGCCCGGACCATTCGGCGCGTCTCCTCCACCCCGAGCGCGGTCCGCCCAAGTTGTACGGCCCGCGCACCCGCCGCCAGCGCCACGTCGGGCCGTCCGTTCACGACGAACCAGCCCCCGGCGCGGGACGCGATGGGGGCGAGCCGGTCCGCGACCTCGAACAGCCGCCGGGCGCTGATCCGGGCCCGCAGATGGATCGCGAGGGGCGCCGCGCGCTCCAGCACGCGCTCGACGGCCGCGAGCCCGCCCGGGCCACACCGGTCGCCCGGGCCACGCGGGCTGCTCGAACCGGGCGGGTCGCCCAGTTCCCGCTCCGAGACGAGGACGTGCAGTCGCGGAAGTCGTGGCTCAGTCGAAACGGACCTCCTTCGGATCCGGGAGGCCCCTCACCCATGCGGCCGCGCTCATGCGGCGGCGGCCGGCCGGCTTCACGGCGCCGACGGCGACCGTGCCCGATCCCGTCGCGACGCGCAGTCCCCGAACGGGATCGGCCCGGACGACGGTGCCCGGCGCGGCTCCCGAGTGCGCGCTGTCGGCGACGCCGCCGCCAGCGGGCGAACCTTCGACGCTCGGCTCGAAGCACTGCACGGTTCTCCCGGCGAGGGCGGCGGGCGCGGCGAGGGAGGTCCACGCGGCGGGCCACGGGTCGCACCCGCGGAGCCGGTTCGCCACCTCGGCCGCGGGGCGAGACCAGTCGATGCGCGCCGTCTCGCGGTCGAGCTTCGGCGCCCATGTCGCACGCGCGTCGTCCTGCGCCCGCTCCACCGCCCGCCCGGACGCCAGGTCGCCGAGCACCGCGACGAGCCGTGCGCCCCCGGCCTTCGCGGCCTCCGCGTACAGTTCCCCGGCCGTCATCGCCGCCGGGATGGGGATCCGCGTCTGCCCGAGCACGGGACCGGCGTCGAGTTCCGCGACCATGCGCTGGATGCTGACCCCGGACTCGCGGTGCCCGCGGATGATGGCCCAGTTGATGGGGGCCGCGCCGCGCAGCGCGGGCAGGAGCGACGCGTGCACGTTCAGCGATCCGAGCGGCGGCAGATCCAGCGCCACCTGCGGGAGGAGACGGCCGTACGCCGCGACGACGGAGATGTCGGGACGCAGGCGGCGGGCGGCGGCGAGGAAGGCCTCCTCGCCGGGACGCTCGGGCTGCAGCACGGGCACTCCGGCCTCGAGCGCCCACGCCTTCACCGGACTCGTCCGCGGACGCCTCCCCCGCCCGGCGGGTCGGTCCGGGTTCGTGACGACGCCCGCGATGTCGTGCCCCGCCCCCCGCATCGCCTCCAGCGCGGGGAGTCCGAACTCCGGCGTGCCCCAGAACAGAACCCTCATGGGAAGAGAACCCTCATGCCGCCCGCGGCCGCTTCAGTCCCGCTCCTGTTTCCGCCACTTCGCGAGCAGGATCTTGCGCTTGAGCGGACTCACGCGGTCCAGGAAGAGGATCCCGTCCAGGTGGTCCTTCTCGTGCTGGATGCAGCGGCTCAGAATGCCGTCGGCGCGGATCTCGACCGACTCGCCGTCCAGTCCGAGGCCGCGGGCGACGATGGACTCGCTCCGCTCGACCGTCTCCGACAGTCCGGGGATGCTCAGGCATCCCTCCTCCTCCTTCGTCGCGCCCTTCTCTTCGACGATCTCGGGGTTCACGAGAACGCCGGGCGGGATCTCGTCGTCGCGCACGTCGTACACGAAGAGACGGATCGGCACGCCCACCTGGGGCGCCGCGAGACCGATGCCGTCCGCATCGTACATCGTCTCCTGCATGTCGGCGGCGAGTCGGCGGATCTCGTCGTCGATCTCCGCCACGGGCGCGCACTTCTCCCGCAGGACGGGGTCTCCGAAGATGCGGATGTCGAGGATCACGAGGACTCGGCGAGGCGGCCGGAACCGGCGGGACGGGGGCGCCGAACCCGCGGCGGCTAGTTGACCTTGCCGATCTTCGAGCGCTCGACTTCGACCCGCGTGTCGCCGCTCTTGATCGTGACGATGTCGTTCGTGAGGTGGACGATCTCGCCCACGATGCCGCCGATCGTCGAAACCTTGTCCCCCCGCTTCAGGTTCTTCACCAGCTCCGCGTGCTCCTTCTGCTGCTTTCGCTGCGGACGGAAGAAGAGGAAGTAGAAGATGGCGATGAATCCGAACACCATCATCAGGCTGGCGGCCTGATTCGGCGCCCCTCCTTGGGGGGCGGCCATGAGGTTCAGCATCAGCATGGTCCGTCCTCACCTTCCTGTTCGGTAGCGGGGCTCGGGGGGCCGCGCCGGTAGGTCGCAAGCCAGTCGTCGGCCCAGCGGTCATATTGGCCCCGCAGGATCGCCGCGCGCGCGTGGGAAGTCAATCGGATCAGGAAGCGCACGTTGTGCAGCGAGAGGAGCCGCAGGCCGAGCAGTTCGCCGCTCACGAAGAGGTGCCGCAGGTAGGCGCGGCTGTAGTCGGTGCAGCAGGGGCCGTCGCACGTCTCGTCGAGCGGCGCGGGGTCGGATGCGAAGCGCGCACCCTTGATGTTGAGGGTACCCTCGGCGGTGAAGGCGGTGCCGTTCCGGCCGTTCCGGGTCGGCGCCACGCAGTCGAACATGTCCACGCCGCGCCGCACCGCCTCGATGACGTCGTCGGGATAGCCGACGCCCATCAGGTAGCGGGGCCGGTCGGCGGGAAGGACGGGTTCGATCGCGTCGAGCACGCGGTGCGTCACGTCTTTCTCCTCGCCTACGGAGAGTCCTCCGATCCCGACGCCCGGCCACTCGCCCATCGCGAGCGTGCGTTCGACGGACTCGAGACGAAGGTCCTCGCAGGAGGCGCCCTGGACGATGGGAAAGAGGAGGCCGTCCTCGTCCGGATGCGCATCCCGGTGCGCTTCGTGACTCGCCCGGCACCGCGCCAGCCAGGCGAGCGTGCGTTCTACCGCCGTCCGCGCGGCCTCGGGGGAAGACTCCGCGGGGGGACATTCGTCGAACGCCATGCGGATGTCGGAGCCGATGGCGGCCTGGATCTCCATCGAGAGTTCCGGCGTGAGCCGGTGCAGGCTCCCGTCCAGGTGGCTGCGGAAGGTGACGCCCTCGTCGTCGATCCGGTTGATGCGGGCGAGCGAGAAGACCTGGAACCCGCCGGAGTCGGTGAGGATGGGACCGTCCCATCCCATGAAACGGTGGAGCCCGCCGAGTTCCTGTAGCACGCGCGTGCCCGGCCTCAGGTAGAGGTGATAGGCGTTCCCGAGCAGGACCTCGACCCCCGCGTCGCGGAGTTCCCCGGGGGTGAGCGATTTCACCGTCCCGAGCGTCCCGACGGGCATGAAGCAGGGGGTGTGGATCGTGCCCCGCGACAGGCGGAGGGTCGCGGCGCGCGCCCGCCCGCTCGTCCCCTCGACGCGAAAGCGCCCGGCGTCCGTGGGTCCGGCCGCGGCGTCCGGCGGTCCCGTCGCGGCGTCTGCGGGGCCCGTCACGGCATCGTCCTCATGTGATGACCATCGCGTCGCCGTACGAATAGAAGCGGTATCGCTCGCGGATCGCGTGCGCGTAGGCCTCGAGCGTGAGTTTCCGGCCCGCGAATGCCGCGACGAGCATGAGCAGGCTGGAGCGCGGAAGGTGGAAGTTCGTCACGAGGGCGTCCACCGCGCGGAAGGTGTACGGGGGACGGATGAAGAGGTCCGTCCAGCCCCGTCCCGGTGCGAAGGGGCCTCCCGCCGGAACGCCGCCGCCCCTGCCGCCGCCCGCGACGACGGTCTCCAGCACGCGGCAGGAGGTCGTGCCGACGGCGAACACGCGCCCGCCCGCCGCGCGCGTCGCGTTCAGGGCCGCGGCCGCGGAGGCGGAGAAGCTGTACGCCTCGCGGGCGACTTCGTGCGCGTCGATCCGGTCCGCGGTCACGGGGCGGAAGGTGCCGAACCCGACGTGGAGGGTGAGGGAGACGAGACGGACGCCTCGGGCCTCGATCGCGGCGAGCGTCTCCCGGGTGAAATGAAGTCCCGCCGTCGGGGCGGCGACGCTCCCGGCCGGCGCCGCATACACCGTCTGGTAGCGCTCCCGGTCGTCGGCATCGTCGCACGCCTGCCACGCCCCGTCCCGGGCCCCAACCGGCTCCTCTGGGGCGCCGCGGACGATGTACGGCGGGAGGGGGACGCGGCCGTGGCGCAGGATCAGGCTCCACGGGTCGGCGTCGCCGGCCAGCCGCACGAGGCGGGTGCCGTCGGAGGCGGAGTCGAGGATCTCGACGGCGAACCCGTCCGCGATGTCCACCGTGCGGCCGGGCTTGAGCTTGCCGCCGGGGCGGACCATGGCGCGCCAGAAGTGGGTGTCCGCCTCGTCGAAGGGGGCGAACGGCTGGAGCGCGTCGGACTCGGGGCGGATGAGGAGGATCTCGGCGCGCGCGCCGGTCGGCTTGCGGCCCAGCAGCCGGGCCGGGAAGACGCGGCTGTCGTTGACGACGACGGCATCGCCGGCGCGGAGCCGCTCGATCAGCGCGGGGAAGGCCGCGTCCGTGAAGCGGCGCCGCCCGCGATCCAGCACGAGGAGGCGGCTGGCGTCGCGCCGCGCGGCCGGGCGGGCCGCGATCAGCTCGGCCGGCAGCTCGTAATCGTACGCCTCCGTCCGGCCCGCCCGCTCATCCGTCATCGCCGAACAGCGCACCCTGTGACCCGCCCTCCGACCCCTCCCGGTCGCTCGGGAGGGCGTAACCGAAGCGCTCGTACGCCTTCCGGGTGGCCACGCGGCCGCGTGACGTGCGCTGCATGTACCCGTTCTGGATCAGGTACGGCTCGTAGACCTCCTCGAGCGTCCCCGCGTCCTCACCCACGGCGACCGCGAGGGAGGCGAGTCCCACCGGCCCCCCGTCGAAGGTCTCGATGATCGCCTTCAGCACGCGCGCGTCCATCTCGTCAAGGCCGTACTCGTCGACGTTTAGCAGCGTGAGGCCCTTCTCCGCCGTCCCGGAATCGATCGTGCCGTCGCTCCGTACCTGCGCGTAGTCGCGGACGCGGCGCAGGAGGCGGTTCGCGATCCGGGGGGTGCCGCGGGCGCGGCGGGCGATCTCCCCGGCGCCCCCGGGCGTGATCGGGATGTCGAGGAGGCTCGCGGAGCGAGTGACGATGCGCGCGAGTTCCTCCGGCGGGTAGTAGCCGAGGCGCTCGATGACGCCGAAGCGCGCGCGCATTGGGGCGGTCAGGAGCCCGAAACGGGTCGTCGCGCCCACGAGCGTGAAGCGCTCGAGCTTCATCGAGAAGGTCTCCACCCGGGGCCCGTCGCCGAGCCGGATCTCGATGCGGTAATCCTCCATCGCCGGATAGAGGAACTCCTCGATCACGGGCCGGAGACGGTGGATCTCGTCGATGAAGAGGATCCCGCGCGGCGGGAGGTTCGTGAGCAGGCCCGCGAGGTCGCCCGGCTTCTCGAGCACGGGGCCCGATGTGAGCTTGATCCCGACGCCGAGTTCCTCCGCGAGGAGGAGAGCGAGCGTCGTCTTCCCGAGGCCCGGAGGACCGTAGAAGAGGGTGTGGTCGAGCGCTTCCTCGCGACCCAGCGCCGCCTCCACGAAGACGGAGAGGCTTTCCTTGACCCGCGCCTGTCCGATGAACTCGTCGAGCCGCCGCGGGCGCAGCGAGGCGTCCGGGCGCTCGTCGCTCTCGAGCACCTCCGGCGTCGTGATCTCCGTGCGCGGACGGGCCTCGCCCCCGGCGCCCGCATCGCCCCCGGCGCCCGGGTCGCCCGCGTTCCTCGTGTCGCCGGATCGGCCCGGCGGCCCCGGTGCGGTCATACGTGCTGCAGCGCGCGGCGCACGAGTTCCTCGGCCCCCACGTCGGGCTCCTCGCCCGCCTGCGCGAGTCCCTGCATGGCGCGGCTGACGGCGTTCTCGCTCTGGGAGCGCGGGTAGCCGAGGCCGCGCAGCGCCTGCACGGCCGCCGCGGCGACCCCCCCACCCGGCACGGGGTCGTCGCCCATGTCGCCGAGGTCGTCGAGCTTGTCCGCGAGTTCGATCACGATGCGTTCGGCCGTCTTCTTGCCGACGCCGCTCACGGTCTGGAGCGTGCGGTGGTCCTTGGCCCGGATCGCGCGCACGACGCGTTCGGGCCGGAGCGCTCCCAGGATCGCGAGCGCGAGCCGGGGGCCCACCCCGCTCGGGACCCGGAGCCGCTGGAAGAGTTCGCGGTCGCGCGGCGTCTCGAAGCCGAACAGCTCGAAGGCGTCGTCGCGCACGACGAGGACCGTGTGCAGTTCGACCTCGGACCCCTCGGGCGGGAGGCGTCCGGCGAGCCCGAGCGGCACGCCGACCTCATAGCCGACGCCGTCGCCCGTGAGGACCTCGACGGCGCCCTCCGCGCGCCCGATGAGTTCGCCCCGAAGACGCCGGATCACCGGGTCGGTCCGCCGAGGAGGTGGCAGAGCGCGACCGCGCACCCGTCCGCCGCATCCGCCGGACGCGGCGGCTCGCCGAGCCGCAGGTGGTGCTTGACCATGAACCCGACCTGTTCCTTGCTCGCGGCGCCTGTCCCGACGACGCGCTTCTTGATTTCGCGCGGCGCGTACTCGTGCACCGGCAGCTCCCGGAGCGCGGCGGCAAGCACGAGGACGCCCCTGGCGTGCCCGAGCACGAGCGCGGTGCGCGCGTTCCGCCCGTGGAAGGCGCTCTCGATGGCCACGCAGGTCGGCTCCAACCGGTCGATGAGTTCAAGCGCCGCGGTGTGGATGTCGACGAGACGCCCGGGGAGGCCCTCTCCGCGCGGCCGCACGACGCCGCACTCGATGAGGCGATACGCGGGCCCTCCCGGGCGGCGCCCTTCGACGAAGCCGTAGCCGGTCGCCCGCGTGCCCGGGTCGACGCCCAGCACCTTCAGGGAGCCTCCCAGTCCGCCCCCTCCGCCTCCTCCAGATCCACGTTCGTATTCACCTTCAGCACGTCGTCGTGCTCGTCGAGCGCGTGCAGGACGGCGAGGACCTTCTCCGCGTCGCGCCCCTCCAGTTTCACCGTGTTGCCGGGCACCATCGCGAGTTCCGCCTCCTCGACCGGAACGCCGGCGTCGCGCATCGCGCCGAGCACGTCGTGGAAGTCGGGCGCCGCCGTCGTCACGACGTACATCCCGTCCTCGGACTCGAAGTTCTCCGCCCCCGCCTCGAGCGCCGCGTCGAGCACCGCGTCCTCGTCGCACTCGTCGGCGGAGACGAGGATCTGACCCTTGCGTTCGAACATCCACGCGACGGAGCCGCTCTGGCCCAGGTTGCCGCCCCGCTTGTCGAGCAGGTGCCGGAGTTCGGCCAGCGTGCGCCGGGGGTTGTCCGTCAGGCACTCGAGGTAGAGCGCGGCGCCGCCCGGCGCGTAGCCCTCGTGCGTGACCTCCTCGAAGTTCGCGCCCGGCAGGTCCCCCGTCCCGCGGCGCACGGCGCGATCGATGTTGTCGGCCGGCATCCGCTGGCTCTTCGCGTTGTCGATCGCGGTCCGCAGGCGCGGATTGAAGTCCGGATCTCCTCCGCCTTCCCGCGCCGCCACGGCGATTTCGCGACCGAGCTTGGAGAAGAGCTTCCCCTTCGCCTTGTCGGTCACCGCCTTCTGGCGCTTGATCTTCGACCACTTCGAATGGCCCGCCACCGGCTACCGCCCGCTCGTTTCTAGTCTTCGTCGCGCTGCGACTCGGCGATCACCTTCTCCTGAACATGCGGAGGAACCTGCTCGTACGCAGCCAGGCTGCGCGTGTGCGTTGCCTTTCCGTGCGTCAGGGAGCGCAGCGCGGCGGAATACTTGTAGAGTTCCGCCTGGGGGACGTGCGCCTTCACGACCTGCCGCCGCCCCTTCGAATCCATGCCGAGCACGCGGCCGCGCCGCTGGTTGAGGTCCCCCATCACCTCGCCCATGTATTCCTCGGGCGTCTCGACCTCGACCTCCATGATCGGCTCGAGGATCACGGGGTTTGCGTCCCGCGCGACCTTCTGGAAGGCGATCGATCCCGCGATCTGGAAGGCGATGTCCGAGCTGTCCACGGAGTGATGCGATCCGTCGTAGCACTCGGCCTGGAAGTCCACGAGCGGATAGCCGGCGAGGACCCCCCGGTTCGAGGCCTCCCCGATCCCCTTCCCCACGGCCGGGACGAACTTGGTCGGGATCACGCCGCCCTTGATCGAGTCGACGAACCTGTACCCTTCCCCGCGCGGCAGCGGGCTGAGCCGGATGTGGCAGTCGCCGAACTGCCCGCGCCCGCCCGACTGCTTCTTGTGGCGCCCCTGCCCCTCCGCGGTCTTCGTGATCGTCTCGCGGTAGGCGATGTTCGGCTGGTGCGTGTCCACGTTGACCCCGTACTTCCGAGTCATCTTCTCCAGCGAGATGTTGAGGTGGATCTCGCCGAGCCCGCGGATGATCGTCTGGCCCCGCTCGGGATCGTAGCCGGAGGAAAAGGTCGGATCCTCCTCGTGCAGCTTCGCGAGGCCGCTGCCGATCTTGTCCTCGTCGGCCCGCGTGCGGGCGGTGACGGCGAGGGAGAGATCCGGCTGGGGCCATTCGATCCCGCCGAAGGAGAGCTGGCTCCCGCTGTCGCAGAGCGTGTCCCCGGTGTGCGTGTCCTTGAGCTTCGTCACGACCCCGATGTCGCCGGGGTTCAGCGCGTCGACGTCGATGCGGCGCGCCCCGTGCGGAATCGCAAGATGCGCGATGCGCTCGCTCGCGGAACGGTCGGGGTTCGCGAGCGTGACGCCGTTCGTGATCCGGCCGGAGAAGACGCGGAAATAGCTCAGGTCGCCGACGTGGGGCTCCGACGTCGTCTTGAAGACGAGCGCCGCGGTGGGCGACCCGGCTCCCGGCTCCAGCGACACTCCGCCGTTTCCGTCGCTCGCGCTCTGGGACGCGGCGCGGTCGGGCGAGGGGAAGAGTTCCACGATGCGGTCCATGAGCGCCGGCACTCCCGCGCTCGTCTGGCATGAGCCGCAGAACACGGGGACGATGTCGCCGGAGCGGATCGCTTCCGCGAACACTTCGCCGAGGCGGCCGGGATCGAGTTCCTCTCCCTCGAAATAAGCTTCGAGCAGGTCGTCATCCCCCGACACGATCGCCTCGATGAGCTCCTCCCTGAGGTCCTCCACCTCCGACGCGATATCCTCGGGTGCGTCGGCGACGCCGGCCGCCCCCTTGTCCCCACCCTTGGAGGTGTGGGCCTTCATCGTGAGGAGGTCGACGAAGCCGCTGAAGTCGGCGCCCGCCCCGATGGGGACGTGGACCGGCATCGCGGCGGAGGTGAGTTCGCCGCGGATCTGGCCGAGGGTGTTTCGGAAGTCCGCGTTGTCGCGGTCCATCAGCGACACGAAGACGGCCCGGGGCAGGCTCGCGGCGTCCGCGGCGGCCCAGGTCTTTTCCGTCCCCACCTCGACGCCGGAGATCGCATCGATGACGCAGATGCCGGCGTCCGCCACGCGGATCCCCGCCACGACTTCACCCAGGAAATCGAGGTAGCCGGGAGTGTCGATGAGATTGATCCGCACGTCGTTCCGGACGGCGTGGGCGACGGCGAGGTTGATCGAGATCTTGTGGCCGGTCTCTTCCGGCGTGAAGTCGGTGAGCGCGTTCCCCTTCTGGACATCGCCCTTCCGCGTGGCTCCGCCGGCGATGTAGCACATCGCGTCCACAAGCGTCGTCTTGCCCGCCCCCCCGTGCCCGAAGAGGACGACGTTGCGAAGGTTGCGCGTTTGATATTCCGAGGCGGCAGGCGCCATGTACTCCTCCTGGGATGGAACCGGGGCCGGCGACCCGCGACAGGCGCTTGCTCCGGCCACGGGCCGTTCCATGCGCGACGCTCCCGGCCGGGGGCTCGCGCGGGGCGGACATTGTAGAAACCGGCGGCGAAAAACTCCAGCCGCGCCGCGGGTGCGGGCCGGCTAGTGGGTGCGGGTCTTCTTCTCCGTCCCGTTGGTCTGCTGGTACTGCCGACTCACTTCGTCGAGGAAGGCGCGCTCGCGCGCCGAGAGGGAGTCCATGCCGTCCGCGCGGATCTTGTCGAGGATCCGGTCCACTTCGTCGAGGGAATCCCCGTCCACCCGGCGGCGGCGGCCGGGCGGGGGCGGCGGCCGCCGGGTGGGCGCCGGCCGCCGGGTGGGCGCCGGCCGCTCCTTGTAGAGGGCCCTCTGCGCGAAGCGGCCGATGCGTTCTCCGTAACGGAGATAGACGAACCCGGTCACGAGTCCGCCGAGGTGGGCCCAGTGCGCCACGCCGTCCGCCGACCCCTGTACGGTGGAGAGGAGGGTGAGGGCGCCGAGCCCGGCGACGAACCACTTCGCCGGCACGGGAAAGACGAAGTAGAGGTAGATCTTCGCGTCCGGCCAGTTGAGGGCGAAGGCGACGAGGAGGCCGAAGATCGCCCCGGAGGCGCCCACCATGATCGTCGGCCCCGTAAGCGAGTAGAGGAGCACGGAGAACGCGGCCCCGCCGAGCCCGGTCACGAGGTAGAAACGGAGGAAGAAACGGCTGCCCCACTTCTGTTCGAGCGGCGGGCCGAAGAAGAAGAGGGCGAGCATGTTCATGAACAGGTGCATGAAGCCGCCGTGCACGAACATGTAGGTGACGGCGGTCCACGGGCGCGTGAGGAAGAGGGGCACCGCGAAGCCGAGCCATTCGATCGCCCCGGCGGGCACGATCCGCACCGCCATGAGGAGGAAGATCGCGAAGTTCGCGATCATGAGCCGCAGGACCCAGCGACTCATCGGAAAGCCGTGGCCGAAGCGGACGCCGCCCGAGCGGCCGCCACCGAAGCGGCCGCCACCGCCCCGGAACGCGGGCTGTCTCATCATCCCGAACCTGCCTCGCTCTGGTTCGCCCCCCCGCCGTCCGCCCCGCCGCCGTCCTGGAGGTCGATCGCCGAGGCGAGCCGTTCGTCACGCTCCGCGCGTTCGATCGCGAGCCGGATGAGGCGGTCGATGAGTTCCGGGTAGGACACGCCGCTCGCATCCCAGAGCTTGGGGTACATGCTGATCCGCGTGAAGCCCGGGAGTGTGTTGATCTCGTTTATCACCAGTGAACCGGACGGGAGGGGGCCGCAAGGCTCCGTCGCGAGGAAGAGGTCGACCCGCGCCATCCCCTCGCAGCACAGCGCCCGGAAGGCGCGGACGGCGATCTCGCGGGCCCGCGCCGTGGTCTCGGCATCGAGATCCGCCGGAATGAGAAGGTCCGCGCCGTCGTGATCCAGGTACTTGGCTTCGTAGGAGTAGAACGCGTGCGTGGGGACGATCTCCCCGGGAACCGAGGCTTCGGGCGTCTCGTTCCCGAGGACGGAGATCTCGATCTCGCGGCCCCGGATCGTCCGTTCGAGGAGCACCTTGGTGTCAAAGGAAAAGGCCTCGTCGAGCGCCCGCCGGTAGTCCGCGTCCGTTTCGGCCTTCGACACGCCGACGGATGACCCCATGTTCGCCGGCTTGACGAAGATCGGGGCGTCGAGCGCGGCCACGGTCTCGTCCCAGGAGGGGGCTTCGGCACGGGAGAGCACCGTGATGAAGGGCGCGACGGGGATACCCGCGTCACGCAGCAGCCGCTTGGCCACGTCCTTGTCCATGCAGACGGCCGAGCCGAGGATCCCGGGCCCGACGAAGGGGAGGTGCGCGAGTCGCAGGAGCCCCTGGACGGTGCCGTCCTCGCCGAAAGGACCGTGGAGGACGGGAAAGATGACGTCGAGTTCCGGCAGCTCGGCCGGCTCCGGGCGCCCCTCGCCGGAACCGTCGGGTTCGCCGGGGTCCTCGTGACCGTGTGGGACGACGGGGACGATCCGCGGGCGGCGGCCGGGGGTCAGGGCGAGCCGGACCGGCGCGTGGGGGAGGCGGATGCGCCGCGGGTCCGAGGCGTGCCGCAGGAAGCGCGATTCGTCGGCGAGATGCCAGCGGCCGCGCCGGTCGATGCCGATGAGCACGATGTCGTAGCGCTCGCGGTCGATCGCCTCGATGACGTTCTTCGCCGAGCGGAGCGACACCTCGTGCTCCGGGGACTCGCCGCCGAAGAGGACGCCGACGCGCACGCGGGGGTCAGCCACCGGACGGCACCGGGTAGCTGACGGGGAGTTGCGCCCAGATGGCGGTGGGGACGCCGCCGTGCCGCGCCGGCCGGTACCGCAGGAGGCGGGCGCCCTCCACCGCGGCCGAGTCGAGGACGGCATGTCCCGACGAGGTCACGACCGCGACGGAATCGACGCGTCCGACAGCGGAGATTCGAATGCGGAGGAGGATCTCTCCGCCCGCCCCCTCCTCCAGGGCCTGTGCCGGATAGGGGAACGCGGGAGACGGCGGGGACTCGAGGACGGGCCACACGAGGCCGCCCTCGCGGAGCTGGTCGACGCGCAGCGCGCCGACCTCGGAGCCGGGCTCGTCCGCGCACCCGGTGGACCCGGCGCCGGCGAGGGCGGCGAGCGCCGCAAAAACGCCGGACCCTGCGGCCCGCGGCAAGAGCCGGTCATGCATCGCCGTACGCCTTCCATTCGGCGAGCGTGTTCAGCGCTTCGAGGGGCGTCATCCCATCGAGGTCGATCCCGGCCAGCTTCTCGAGCACCTCGCGCGCGGCGGCGAGGTCCGCGCTCTCGGCGCTGTCGGGCGCGGACGGCACGGGGCCGTCCTTCGGACCGGGGGCGGCAGCTTCGAAGAGGGAGAGTTGCCCCATCCCCGCTTCGGCGAGCGCGGCTCCGCGGCCGCCGGCGCCCCACGGCCCGCTCTCGAGCACGTGCAGGATGCGGGCAGCGCGCCCCACGACATCGGGGGGCAGCCCGGCGAGCCGGGCGACGTGCACGCCGTAGGAACGATCCGAGCCCCCCGGCTGCAGCCGGTAGAGGAAGACGATGTCCCGGCCGGTCTCCCGCACGGCGACGTTGAAGGCGGCCGCGCGCGGCAGCGACTCCGCGAGGCCGACGAGTTCGTGGTAATGGGTGGCGAACACCGTGCGCGCCCCGAGTTCGTGCAGTCGCTCCGTCACCGCCCACGCGATCGAGAGACCGTCGTACGTCGACGTGCCCCGCCCGATCTCGTCGAGGAGGACGAGCGAGCGCTCGGTGGCGCCGTGCAGGATGGTCGCCGTTTCCGTCATCTCCACCATGAAGGTGCTCTGCCCCGCCGCGAGGTTGTCGCTGGCGCCCACGCGCGTGAACACGCGATCGCATACCCCGATGCGGGCCCGGCGAGCCGGGACGAAGGAACCGATGTGCGCCATGAGCGCGATGAGCCCCGCCTGGCGCAGCACGGTGGACTTCCCCGCCATGTTCGGGCCGGTGACGATCAGGGTCCGGTGTTCGTCGTCCAGCCGCATGTCGTTCGGGATGAAGGTGTCCCTTGCGACCGCGGTCTCGACGACGGGGTGCCGGCCCTCTTCGATGTCGAAGACGATGTCGTCGCTGAGCCGCGGGCGCACGTAGTCCTCGGCGGCCGCGACCTCGCCGAGGCAGACGAGGAAGTCGATCTCGGCGACGTGGGCGGCGGCCGCCTGGATCCGCCCCACCTCGGCCGCGACGGCATCCCGCACCGAGTGGAAGAGCCGCGCCTCGAGCTTCGCGATCTCATCATCGGCGCCGAGGACCTTCGCTTCCCATTCCTTGAGTTCCGGCGTGAGGTAGCGCTCGGCGTTGGTGAGCGTCTGCCGGCGGGTCCACTCCTCCGGCACGCGGTCGAGCTTCGCGCGCGTGACCTCGAGATAGTACCCGAACACCTTGTTGAACCCGATCTTCAGCGTGTCGATGCCGGTGCGCTCGCGCTCCCTCACCTGCATGCCGGCGATGAAGTCGACGGCGCTTCCGCGCGTGCCGCGCAGCTCGTCGAGGTCGGCGGAGAAGCCGCTTCGGATCACACCCCCGTACTTGAGGGCGTGGGGGGCCTCGGGGTCGATGGCTTCGTCGATGCGGGCCGCCACGTCCGGGAGCGGATCGAAGCCGGAACGAAGCTCGGCGAGACGGCCGGCCTCCAGCGGCTCGAGGGCGGCCGCCAGCCCCGGCAGCGCGCCGAGCGAGAGGCCGAGACCGAGGAGTTCGCGGGGCGCCGCGCGACCGGCGGAGACGCGGGCGGCGAGCCGCTCCAGGTCGCGGATCGGGCGGAGCGCGCTTCGGATGCGCTCCCGCTCCTCCGCCCGCTCGACGAGTTCCTGCACGGCGTCGAGGCGGGCCGCGATCTCGGCGGGGACGACGAGCGGTCGCAGCAGGCGCCGGCGCAGCAGGCGCGCCCCCATCGGCGTCCGCGTGCGGTCGACGAGGGCGAGAAGCGACGCGCCCTCGCCGGGGCGCAGCGGTTCCACGAGTTCGAGGTTCCGCCGGGTCATCTCGTCGAGGTACATCACGCGTCCGGCCCGGTCCACGCGCGGCGGCCGCAGGTGATCGAGGCCGGTCGGCCGCACCTCGTCCAGGTAGCCGAGGAGGGCGCCGCTCGCCGCGAGGAGAAGCGGGTCGCCCGCGGAGTCGAGGCCGAAGCCGGTGGAGGAGGCGACCCCGAACCGTTCCCGGAGCCGCTCGTCCCCGAGCGAAGCGTCGAAGCGCCAGGCGGGGCGCGCGGTCACGTGCCAGGGTCCGGCCGGCGCCTCCGTCTCCTCGGGGATCACGATCTCGGCGGGCTCGATCCGCCCGAGTTCGTCGCTGAGATCCGCGGCGGCGACCTCGCGAAGCTCGAACTCGCCGGTCGAGAGGTCGACGGTGGCGAGCCCGAACGGGGCGTCTCCGGCGATCGCGACGACGTAGTTGTTGCGGCGCGCCGCGAGAAGCTTGTCCTCGAGGACCGTGCCCGGAGTGATGATCTCGACGACGTCCCGCCGCACGATCCCCCGGGCCTCCGCCGGATCCTCGAGCTGCTCGCAGATCGCCACTCGGCGGCCCATTTCGAGCAGGCGGGCGACGTACTCGTCCACGGCCTTCACGGGGACGCCCGCGAGGGGGATGTCCCGCTTTCCGCCGTTGTTCCGGGCGGTGAGGGTGAGCCCCAGCAGGCCGCTCCCCTCCTCCGCGTCCTCGAAGAACATCTCGTAGAAGTCGCCGACCCGGAAGAAGAGGAGCGAATCGGGGTGGCGCGACTTGATGTCGAGATACTGACGGATGAGCGGCGGGTACGCCTCCGAGCCCGTGGTCGCCGCAGCCATCAGCGCCTCACGAGACGATGGGGATGACGGCGGGCTCGAAGCCCGCGTCCCGGAGTCGGCGCGTGAGGCTCTCCGCCGCTTCCCGGCGGGCGAAGCGGCCCAGTCGGACGCGGTGGAGTCCGTCGTACTCGACGACGCGGGAGAAGAAGCCGGCGGCTTCCAGTTGTCCGCGCATCTCCTCCGCCGGATCCCGGCGCGAGAAGGCTGCGACCTGTATCGCGAAGCGCGGGGTGCCCGGCGCGCAGCCGAGCGCCGAGGTCTCCGCAAGAAGCGCGATCTCCTCGGCGCCGACGCGCCGAGCCTCCGCGGCCCCCCGTTGCCACGCCTCGCACGCCCGATCGAGGAGGCCCCGGTCCTCGAAGGTCCGCGCCGTCCAGTACCAGGATTCGACCGCCTCGGCGCGCCGCGCGTGGTCCGCCCGCAGACGCTCGAGATCGGCCGCCGCGCGGGCGGGTTCGTCTAGCGCCAGATCCAGTTGCGCGAGTCGCAACCATGCCCGGGATCCATGGCGCGCGCCGCCGTTCATGGCGACGGCGAGGAGTTCCGCGCGCGCGGAGTCCGGGTCGGCGAGGAGGCGCGCCCGGAGGTACCGCGCCCGCAGCACGTCGCCGCGCGCCGCGTTCCGCGCCTCCGTGGCGAGCCAGCGGTCGACCGCCTCGGCAGCGCCTTCGAATCTCCCGGCCTCGATCCGTGCTTCGAGATGGTCGAGATCCACGGGAGTGGCGGCTTGCGCGGCCTGCGCGGCGGAGGGGGCCGAAAGTCCCCATGACGGCGCGCCGGCGAGAAGCGCCAGCGCCCACGCGCGGCCCCTTCCGAGACGCGGGGGGCGTCCTCCGCGGCTCCGGCGGCTCGAGGTCATCTCCCGGCGTTCTTCACCTGCCCCAGCGCCAGGAGCATCTCGGCGAGCGCCGCCTGGTCTCCCCGCCCCGATTTGAGGTGACGGTCGGCGCGGTGGAGCGCCCTCAACGCATGATCGAGTTCGTGTACGGTCCATGCCCTCGCCTGCTTCGCGTATGCGTTCGCCTTCCAGGAGAGATAGCCGCGCCCGGTTTCCGACAGTGCGGCGCGCAAGCCGGCGGGTCCCGCTTCGAGGGCCAGACCAAGCAGAAGGTGCTGTTCCACAAGTCCGGCGACCAGCCCAACCCCCCGTTCCGAAGTGAGCACGTTTTCCAACTCGCGCAAGGCGCGCGCGTAGTCGCGCGAAGCCACGAGATCGAGCCAGCTCCAGCGATCGATCCGATGCGTCCGCGGAACGATCGCCCGGATGTCCGCGTCGGTCCGGCGGTCGGCGGGAAGCGAAGCGAGCTTTTCGAGCTCGGCGTCCAGCGTCGACAGGTCCGACCCGACGGCTCCCGCGATCCACTGGGCCGACGCCGGGGAGAGGTCGAGCTTCCAGCGGCTCCGCGCCCGGTCGTGAATCCATCCGGGGATCTCCGCCGCCCGCGGCGTCTTCCACTCCAGCGTGCGGCAGAGCTTCCCGAGGTCGCGGTAGAAGGCCGCGCGCGACCCCTTGGGGATGCGCGCCGTGACGATGAGGGCGAGGTCGGGGGGCGCCGCCGCCGCGGCTTTCTTCAGGACCGCGCGGGCCTTCGTCCCCAGCCGCTCGACATCCCGCACGAAGACGACGCGGCGTTCCGCCATCATTGGGGGCATGGCCAGGGTGGCGGCGAGCTGCTCGTCCGTCACGTCCTCGGCGTGGAACTGGTCGTAGTTGAAGTCGCGCGTGGCGGGGTCGACGGCGGCCTCGACGAGCTGCTGCGCGGCTTCGTCCCGCAGGCGGATCGCGTCTCCGTGCAGGAACCACGCGCCGGTCGGGGGACTCCGGCCCAGGGCTCGCGAGAGCCGCGGGTCGAGGGGCGCGCTCACGGCGCCGGGAGAGACCCGTGCCGCGGGCCGCGGTGGTGGGTCAGCGAGACTCGTCGAGTTGGCCGGAGCGTCGCTCGACCGGCAGGGGAATGGAGTCGCTCGTCGCGATCGGTACGGCGTACGTCGAACCGAACAGTCCGCCTCCGTCATCGAGCGCGGGAGCGAACGGGACGAGGAACCAGTCGGGTACGGAGGGGTCGTCGGCGAACCGGTTCCCCCGGCTCTCCGCCACCGTCTCCGCGGGCACGTCCGCCATCACCGGCGGAAGCTGCACTTCGACGAGCAGCGGTTGGCTTCCGTTCGACACGCCCAGCGTAAAGAGTCCCGCCGACGCCACGGCGATGGCCGCGGCTCGGCCGAACTGGCTCCGCCAGGACCGCTTTGAAGACTCATCGACGTGGTAGAGGCGGTGCTGCAGGCGGGGCAGGAAATCCGGAGAGGTGGAGACGCGCGGGAGGGCTCGCCACGCTGCGAGCCCGCGAGTCAGGACTCGCTGATAGCGTCGACACGACTTGCATCCCACAAGATGCGCGTCGAACCGACGGCGCTCGTCAGGGGCAAGCGCACCGTCGACGTATTCGGTGTACCGCTCGATAAATTCTTTGCAGGCCATCTCTTCGCAAACCATCATTGCACCATCACGAAAAACGTCCATTCGGGCTCATTCTACTCTGAACTGCGTACCAGGGTTCCTTTCGGCGGGCCGGGCGCCGGGTTCAATCGAGCATCGGGGCGATGATGCAGGCGAACCGGTTCCGCGCCCGGTTCAGGCGCGACTTGACGGTGCCCAGCGTCACTCCCGTGATCTCCGAAATCTCCTCGTAGCTCTTCCCTTCCAGTTCACGCAGCACGAATACGACACGGTGATGCTCGGGAAGTTCCGCCACCGCGGCCTCGACCTGCTCGCGGACGCGCCGCTTGCGGAACAGATCGTCGGGCCGGTAGGCCGTATCCTCGAATTCGAGCGGCCGATGGTCGGCTTCCCAACTCTTCCGGAGCGAATGGAAGAGCACCAGCGGGTTGCGAGCCCGGTTCCGCAATTCGTTCTTCGCCAGGTTGCTGGCGATCGTATAGATCCAGGTCGAGAACTTCCGCGCGGGATCGAATCGGTGGAGGTGCCGGTAGACGCGCACGAAGGTCTCCTGCACGAGATCCTCGGCACGATCCCGGTCTCCGATGGTGCGGTAAATGAAATTCAGCAGGCGATCCTGATAGCGCTCGGCGATCTCGTTGAACGCGAAGCGCTGCCCGCCCAAATAATGCGTGACGAGCTCCGCGTCCTCGAGGCGCTTCAACTCGCCGCGCCCGAGCGGTTCCATCTTTTCGGGCGTCGCGTATCGGCTTGTGACTTCGAGGTTCGGCTTCGTGTCCATGCCGCTCCCTTTGCAGGGCTCCCGTTGCAGGCGATTCGACGCGTTAAACCCCGGCGCCGCCGATTCGATCCATCCGGCAGGCAACCCAGCGCGCCGCGAGGGTCAGCGCGCAGATCGTCTTGCCGTCGCTGATCTCTCCCGCATCGATCATCTCGATGGTACGTCGCAGGGGCAGCCGATGCACATCCATGAACTCGCTCGCCTCGTGACGCGTCTCCACCGCGTCGAGGTCCCACGCCGCGAAGAGGTGAATGACCTCGTCGGTGAAACCCGGCGTCGTGCGCACGGAGGCGAGCGGCTCCAGACGTCCGGCACGCAGCCCCGCCTCCTCTTCCAGTTCCCGGAGGGCGCACGCCTCGGGAGGCTCGCCGGGTTCCAGGTTTCCGGCCGGCACCTCCCAGATGAACCCGCCGGCGGCGTACCTGTATTGACGCACCAGGGTGACGATGGGTTCGCGAGGCGGCGCACCGGCGGCTCCGCCGGGAGGGCCGGGCAGGTCCAGCGCGACGACGGCGGCGGCGCCGGGGTGGCGGATCAGTTCGAGCCGGCCGATGGATCCGTCCGGGAACCGCACGCGATCCACATCGACATGGATCCTGCGGCCGGAGTAGACGCGCTCTCCGTCCACGCGGCCCGTGGAGCCGCCCCGCCCGGCGCCTTCGCCGGCATTTTCGCGCGCGTCTTCGGTCACGGCGCGGTCACGAGGCGGGCCGCACATCCACGGGCCCGAGGCCGTCCAGCGTGGGCTCGGCCGTCGCCGCGTCGCCCACGGCGAGGAGCGTGAGGCGGCCGGGGTCGAGGTACGTGCGGCAGACCTCCTGCACCTCGTCCGGCGTCACGGCCTCGATGCGGGAGCGGTACGTCTCCCAATAGTCGTCGGGAAGGCCGAATACGCGCTGGCGGCTCACCTTTCCGCAGATCTGCACGGCGGTCTCGAACTGGAGCGGGAGGGAGAGCGTGAGGGCGTTGCGGGCCAGCTTCATTTCGCCATCGGTGACGGGTGCCGCGCGCATGGTCTCGATCTCGCGCAGGATCTCCTCGAACGCGGGGCCGGTCCGGGCGGATTCGACGGCCGTGCGCGCGACGAAGGGTCCCGCGCCCCGGCGGAACCGGAAACTCGATCTCGCGCCGTAGGTCCACCCTTTGTCCTCCCGCAGATTGAGGTTGATCCGTGAGTTGAAGAGGCCGCCGAGGATCGCGTTGGCTACGATGATCGCGTGATGATCCCCTGTGTTGTAGGGCACCCCCACCGTCGCGACGCGGATCTCGCTCTGGGCGCTGCCGGGCCGGTCGATGAGGACGAGGTCGCTCGCCCGCGGCTCCGGCGTTTCCGGGGGCGGGACCGGGGCGGTCTCGCCGCTCCAGACGCCGAAACGCGCCTCCGCCGCGGCGATGAGGCGCTCGCGGTCGAGGTCTCCGCACGCGATGAGGAGAGCGCCGCCGGGGCGGTAGCGCGCGGCGTGGAAATCCCGCACCGCTTCCGGGCCGATACCGGACACGGTGGCTCCGGTGCCCCCGACGGGCCGGCCGTACAGTCCGTCGCCGTAGAGTTCGGCGATCGTGGCGAGACCCGCGACGGTCGCCGGGTCGTCCGCCTGGCGTTCGATTTCGTCGATGCGCTCGCCGCGGATGCGTTCGACTTCGTGCTCGGGGAACTCGGAATCGAGGATGGTCGCGGCGAGGAACTCGAGCGCCTCCTCGAACAAGTCCGACAGGAAGTGCATGGAGACGGCCCCGACGCCGTAGCCCACCGTTGCGCGATAGCCGACGCCGAGGCGGTCGAGCCAGCGTGCCATCTCGATGGCGTCTCGCCCGGGAGTGCCGGCGGTGAGGAGCCGGGCGGTCAGCTCGCCGAGACCGCCGAGTCGCGGCGGTTCGGCGCCCGCGCCGCATTCGAGGACGAGGTGGAGCGACACTTCGGGCAAACCGCGTCGTTCCGCGTACTCGACCCGGAGGCCGTTGCCGAGCGTGTGTCGCTCGAAGCGCGGGAGCGCGAGCGGGCGCGGGGCGGCCGGCGCCGGGCGCACGGCGCGATCGGGGGTCGCGATCCGGGGCTTCGTCACGGCGTCCCCTCCGTCGTGTCCGTTGCGTCCGTCTCCTCTTCGGGAACGACGTGGAGGACCGTGAGGCCGCGCGGGTCGAGCACGGTGCCGGCCGCGCGGTTCACGTCCGCGCGCGCGACGGATCCGTAGCGCGCAAAGGCATCGTTCACGTAGCCCGCGTCGCCCCGCAACACGGCGGCGTGCGCGATCGCGTCCGCGCGGTCGCCGAAGCCCGCGCGCCCGTTCAGGAGCCCGCGGCGCGCCCGGTTGCGCGCCCCCTCCAGCTCTTCCTCCTCCACGCCGTCGCGGAGCAGGTCATCGAGAACGTCCCTCAGCTCGGTCTCGAGGTCGGCGGCGGCGACGCCGGGGCGGGCGGTCGCGACGACGAAGCACATCCCGGCGCTCTCGGTCGGCCAGGTGAAGGAGGTGACGTCCGCCGCCATCCGCTTCTCGTACACGAGCGTCTTCTCCAGCCGGGAACTGTTCCCATCGGCGAGCAGGTAGTTGAGGATGACGACGTCCTCGAAATCGGGGTCCGCGTAGCGCGGCGAATGATACATGAGGTACACGCGGGGCATCTGAACGCGGTCGCGAAGGAGGGCGCGCCGCTCGCCGCCGCGCGCGGGCACGGGCACGTCCGGGCGCGCCGCCACGGGTCGCGCGGGAATCTCCCCGAACCAGGCCTCGACCCGCGCCAGCGCCGCAGCCGGATCGAAGTCGCCGACGAGCACGAGGGTCGCGTTGTTCGGACCGTAATGGAGATCGAAGAACTGGTGCACGTCCTCGAGCCGCGCCGCGTCGATGTCGGGCATGTAGCCGATCGTCGGATGGCGGTAGGGGTGTCCCTCGTCGTAGGCGCACGCGAGCAGGGTCTCGAACGCGAGACCGTAGGGGCGGTTCTCGTACGACTGCCGCCGCTCGTTCTTCACCACCTCGCGCTGGTTGTCGAGCTTCTCCTGCGTGATCCCGGGCTTGAAGAACCCCATGCGGTCGGACTCCAGCCACAGGCCGAGATCCAGTTCGTTCGCGGGCAGCGTCTCGAAGTAGTTCGTGCGGTCGAACCACGTCGTCCCGTTGAGCGTGCCGCCCGCGTCCTGGATGAGTTTGAAGTGGTGCTCGCGCGGCACGTGCTCGGACCCCTGGAAGAGGAGATGCTCGAAGAGGTGCGCGAAGCCGGTCCGGCCGGCGCGCTCGTTCTTCGATCCCACGTGGTACATGACGTGAACGGCGACGAGGGGAGCGGACGCATCGGGCTGCAGGACGACCCTCAGCCCGTTGTCGAGCACGTGCTCGCGGATCTCGAACCTCATCGCGGCGGAAGACGCTGGAGCCAAGGGCCCTTCCCTTTCCGTGCTGTTCTGGGTGCTGCTCTGTGCCGGTGCCGGCGCGTTTCTCCGTGCCGCTCCCGGCGCGGCGGCATGAGGAGAGGCGGAGGGAGATAAGCCGGGTTCTGTCACCGGCGGGCCAGGCCCGCGGCGAGGTCATCTATCTGGGACCTGCGGTTTCCCGAGGCCTCGTGCGGCCTACCCGGAACTCGAACGCGACGGGCCGCCGCTCGTTCCTGCTTGGCCTTGCTCCCGGCGGGGTTTGCCGTGCCGTCCCTGTCTCCAGGAAACGCGGTGGGCCCTTACCCCACCCTTTCACCCTTGCCTGTGCGGCCGAAGCCGCCATCGGCGGTCTGCTCTCTGTGGCACTTTCCGTCGCCTTGCGACGCCCGGGTGTTACCCGGCGCCGTGCCCTGCGGAGCCCGGACTTTCCTCGAACGGCGTGCGCGCACCCGTCCGCGACCTCTTCTCCCTCCGCCGCGGACAACCTAACGCGATTGGCAACCCCTTGAGGAATTGTCTACTCTAAGGGTAGGAGGGGAAGTGTCCGGCAGAGGCGGTTGCCGGGCCTGGAGTCGTCCCGGAGAAGGAGTCGCGAACGCGCGTAAATCGTATGCTATCCGAGTCTACAACACCCCGCTTGGCGATGGCTTGGTGGGCGCTGGGAACGACGGTCGCGGCGGTTCCCGCCGAGGCCTCCCAGGAAAACAGCCCCGACGGCCTGTCGTCCTATTACGTCTACGTGGCGGCGGAATCGGAGGATCGCGTCGATCTCGTCCGGTTCGATGGCACCGGTGCGTCGGTGCTGGATTCCGTCTTCGTGGGACGCTTCCCGACGGAAATCGACGGGCCGCACGGCCTCGCGGTCGATCCGGGCGGGGAACGGTGGTACGTGACGCTCGCCCACGGGAATCCCTTCGGCTCGGTCGTCGCCTATTCCACGGAGACGAACCGTCCGCTCGGGAGCGCCGAACTGGGGCTCTTCCCCGCCACCATGCAAGTGACGCCGGCGGGCCTGCTCTTCGCGGCGAACTTCAACCTGCACGGCGAACACGAGCCGAGTTCGGTGTCCGTCGTCGACGTCGGCGCGATGATCGAGGTCGCGCAGATTCCGACCTGCACAATGCCGCACGGCTCGCGGCTCACGGCGGATGGGGCGCGGCACTACTCCGTGTGCATGATGGATGAGTTGCTCGTGGAGGTCGACGCGCACCGGCTCGAGGTCACGCAGCGCTTCATCCTCTCCCCGGGCGAGGAGCAGGCCTGGCCGTACGACTGGCTTCCGACGCGGCCCGTGGGGGCGCCCGGCTGCAGCCCGACATGGGCGCACCCGGCCGTGGACGGACGCCATGTGTACGTCGCCTGCAACCGGAACGCGGAGGTGCTGGAGATCGACGTACAGTCGTGGCGGGTGACGCGAAGATTCGAGACGGGCGAGGGTCCGTACAATCTCGATGTTTCCCCGGACGGCTCCATCCTCGTCGTGACGTACAAGAGCGGACAGGCAACCGGGGTCTGGGATCTCGCCAGCGGGACGGAGGTGGCCCGGATCCCGAACACGCGGACGCTGCCGCACGGGATCGCGATCTCTCCGGATTCGCGGTACGCCTTCGTGAGCGTGGAGGGCGTGGGCGGCGAGCCGGGAACGGTGGACGTGATCGACCTCCGCGACGGGGTCCGGGCGGCCAGCGTGGACGTGGGCAAGCAGGCGGGCGGCATCGCCTTCTGGAAGGTGGAGCCGCGGTGAGGCGCGGCGCGCTGACCGTACTCGCGGGGGTGCTCGCGGGCGTGCTCGCGATCGGGTGCGGGGACGGGGGGAGCACGGAGGTCGGCTCACCGCCGACGGCCCTGATCCCCGTCTCTTCCGCCGTGGACACGATCGTGACGGGCGAGGCCACGGACCCCCCGATCGCGGTCCGGGTCGAGGATGCGCTCGGGAACGCGGTCGAAGGGGCGCCGGTCCGGTTCGTCATCGTGCGGGGCGAAGGGGAGCTTTCGCCGGGCGTCGCCGTCGCGGGGCGGGACGGCGTCGCGGAGTCGGTCTACCGCGCCGGGCCGACGCCGGGCGAGGCGGAGATCCAGGCGGACATCCCGAGCGCCGCGAACGTCCCTGCCCTCCGCTTCCTCGTCCTCGCGGAGGCCGCGGACACGGTCCTCCTCAGCATCGTGGAGGGAGACGGCCAGCAGGCGGAGGCGGGAAGCCAGCTGTCGCTCCCGTTCTCCATCCGCGCGGAGACGACAAGCGGCGCTCCGGCCGGCGGCGTCCGGCTCGGCTTCGACTGGACCCCGCCGGAAGAGGTCCTGGATGTGGCGGCAGGGGAGGAAGCGCCGGAACTGCTGGAGGCGGGGGACACGGTAGCCGTGGCGGAACCGCCCGCGCCGGGGGAATCGCCGGAACGCGGGGGCACCCTCACGCACGACGTCGTGATGACGGATGCGGACGGACGGGGCGGCGCCGTCTTCACGCTGGGCTCGCGACCGGGCGACTACCGGATCCGCGTCTTCGCCATGGGCGGCGTGTACTCGGACACGCTCTCCTTCTCGGCCACGGCTCTCGCCTCGCCGGGCGGGGCCGTACAACTCGACTCGATCGGGAGCGGAAGACTCGCTGCCGGTACGCGGGCGCTTCTCTACGGCAGCGGCTTCCGCCCGGTTCCGGACGACAACCAGGTCCGGATCGAAGGCACGGCGGCGACGGTGGTGAGTGCCACGGAGACGGAACTCACCGTTGAAGTGCCCGCCTTCGCCCGCACGTGCCTGCCCGAGCGCGAGGTCGGCGTGCGGGTGCTCGTGGGTTCCGACGCGAGCAACGGTCTTCTGCTGCCGATCGAACCGGCGAACCTGCGCGTAGATCTCGAGGTCGGCGAATCGCTCACGCTGCGCGGGGCGGTCGAGGTCGAATGCGTCCAGTTCGCACCCGGAGCGCCCATGGAAGCGGGCGAGGCGGGAGAACCCGGAGCGCCGGAAGACATCGAGCCGGAGACACCCGAGTATCGAATCGTCATCGGCAATACGGGGCGTAACGCCTCGAGCGGACTCCCGCTGCGGATCACGGTGCGGACGCCTGCCGACATGTCCGGGGATGGCCCGGCGACGGCGGTGGACCGGGGGACGGTCGACCCCCGGATCGCGGAAGCTGCGCTCGCCGGCACGAGCAGGGACATCGGGATTCGCGCCCGCACGCTTGCACGCCTTGTTCAGGCCCGGATCTCACCCCTTCGACCCGATGGATCGACGGCGGTTTCCGCGCCGGTACCGGGAGACACGGTCGAGTACTTCTTCTCCGTCGGACCGGAGATGGCGGCGACCTGCGTCGACCCGGCGAGCACGGTGCGGGGTACCGTGCGGGCCGTGGGCGACGGGGTGGTCCTCGTGGAGGATCTCGCCGCGCCCGCCGGAGGTCCGACCGAGGAAGAGTGGCTCGCGCTCGCCCGGGAGCTGGACGGGACGGTTCTTCCGACGGTGACCTCCTATTTCGGTCCGCCCGAGGACATCGACCGGAACGGGCGCGTCGTCATCCTGTTCACGCCCGCCGTGAACCGGCTCGGCGACGGCGAGGCGGGCGTCGGCGGGTTTTCCCTCCCCCAGGATCTTGCCGCTTCGGGACGGGGCGACGGCGAGTTGTCGGACCCGGACGGGGGAATCTGCCCGGCGAGCAACGAGGCGGAGATCGTCTACAGCGTGAGCGCGGACCCCGATGCGACGCTCGGCCGCGCGATCTCGGCGGAGGACGTGCTGCGCGAGACGCCCGCCCTCGCGGCGCATGAAATCCAGCATATCGTCAGCGCCGGGCGCCGGGTGCCCACCTCTTCGGCGGGTTTCGGGGCGGTCGAGGAGATCTGGCTGGACGAGGCGCTCTCGAGCCTGGCCGAGGAAGTGGCGGGGCTCGCCGCCCTCGGGCTCCCGGTGGGCGACCGCCTCACCTTCGAGCGCGTATCCGAGACGCCCGAGGAACTCGACACCTTCAATGCCTACATGCTGCGCAACTTCCGCAACCTCGGCCTGTACATGCTCGGACTCCCCGGCGCTCCCACCGTGTCGACGGACGACCTGGACGGCGTCGGCGGGTTGCAGATGCGGGGCTTTGGCTGGTTCCTCCTGCGACGGCTCGCGGACCAGGCGGGGGGGGATGAACGGGCCTTCTTCCGGTCCGTGGTCGGGGGCGGACAGAACTACGGACGGGGGATCGCGAACCTGGAGCGGGTCACGGGAAGGGAGTGGGCGAACATTCTGGCGGACGTGTCGGTCGCGCTGGCGCTGGGCGCGGGGCCGCTGGACGGGGGGACGGAGGATCCCCCGGAGGAGAACCTCGAAGCGCCGGAGGCGGGGCCGCAGCTCGATGCGGCAACGTGGGACGCCGCGGATGTGTTCCAATCCCTGAATCAGGATACGGACACCCGATCGGGTCTTCCGACCGCCATCGCGCTCCGGACCCAGCCGCTGGGGTTTGAAACCCGGGTACTGAGCCTCGACGTAGGGCCGTCGAGCGTACAGTACTTCTCACTCGCCTCGGCTCCCGGTGCGCCGGGTCTCTCGCTGTCGCTGGAAACGGCGGGAGGAACTCCGGCGGGTGAGACCGCGGAACCGCTAATCACGATCGTGAGGACCAAATGAGACGCCCGTCCGGCGTTCTTCCACATTTCTCTCTCTTTCTCTGCGGGCTCTCTCTCGGAGCGTCGAGCCTGACGGCCCAGATGACCCCCGCGGCACCCGCCGGCGACGATACCGGTCCGGAAGTGTTCGGGCTCGCCGGCGTCATCCAGCCCCTCAACAACCTCACGGACAATACCGGCGCGTACGGCATCGTGATGCCGCCGGACGTGATGATGGGGGGCGAAGTGACCTATTGGGCGTCAAGCGCGGTCGGGATCGGCGTCATGGGGCTCTATTCCCCGGCGACGCTCGAAGGCGTCGGCGGCGGACCCGGGCGGGGACTCGGAACGCTCGGCGAAACGGAGTACCTGGCGGGCACGGTGAACCTGACGTTCCGACTGCGGCCGTCAGGCTCGGCGGGGGCGCTCGAACCCTATTTCACGATGGGCGGAGGGCTCCGGCAGTTGAAGTTCTACGGCGCCGAAGTGCCGAAGCTCAGCGCGACGGATCCGATGGCGACGGCCGCAATCGGGGTCCGGGTACAGCTCATGTCATCGCTCTGGTTCCGGGGCGAACTTCGGGACATGGCGTCCTACTACATCTCCGCCGCGACGGACGCGTCGAAGCTTCAGAACGACATCGGCATCACGATCGGCTTCGGCTACCGCTACCGCTAGCGCCAGCCGCCGGGGGACGGGACGCGCACTTCGAGCGTCCCCGGCGCGATCGGGACCGATGTCTCCTCGCCGCCCGGCCACACGACACGCAGCGCGGAGGGGGCGCGTGACGCACCCGTCGCGCCGGCCACGCCGAGCGTCTGAGTCGTTTCATGGCGGGCGAGGTAACCCTCCCCCGACCGAACCTCCCGTGCCGGACCGAGCGTTCCGTCCGTGTATTCGAGCCGGAGGCGGGCGCCGACGGCCCGCGGGTTCGCGGGCGGGCCCTCGAGCGTGACCCTGAGACCGGGCATCGCACCGACGTTGCGGTAGAGCCGGGTCTCGCCGCCGTTCACGCCGAAGGCCAGGTCGACGCGCCCATCGCGATCGTGGTCCGCGAGCGCGACGGCCCGGGTGTCCCCGTAGACGGCGATCCCGGAGCGGGAGCCTCGCACGGGCTCGAAGCCCCCCTCGCCGTCCCCTCTCAGCCAGAGCCCGCGCCCCGCGGCGTGGCGCGGCGCCCCCGGCCGGCCGGCGTAGAAGTTCTGCGCGAGGACGAGATCTTCGTGGCCATCCCCGTCGAGGTCGGCGGCGGCGACGCCGAAGGCGGGGGCGCGCTGGGCCGCGGCGGGTAGAGGGGCGCTCTCGAAGCCGGAGGAGCGATTGAGCCACACGGTGTGGCGCATTTCGTTCGCGTCGAGCCGGCGCTCGGGGTCCAGGCCGCCGATAAGGTCGGTCAGGGGCGTGTTCGCGAATCGCTCGTACGTCACGCGCAGGAGCGTGGAGAGTCCGCCCGGGACGGCGAGCGCGTCCCTGCCCCGGAGAGGGCGCCACACGCCGGATTCCAGGCGGGCCTCAACGAGATCGACGATGCCGTCCCGATTCATGTCGCCGTAGATGAGTGAGTAAGCGGGCGGGACGTCGAGGTTCGCGCCCCAGCCTGTCGCGACGAGGTCGGGCCGGCCGTCCTCATCGAAGTCCGCGGCGGCGAGGCCGTTCCAGCGCCCCCTGAGGCGCGTGAGCCCGAGCGCGTCGCTCACATCGGTGAAACGGCCCTGGTCGTTGCGGAAGAGGCGGACGCTGCCCCAATCCAGGGCGAGCGCGAGGTCGGGGTCGCCGTCGAGATCGTAATCCGTGAAGAGGGCGGCGGAGACGAGCCCGACGCGCGCGAAGGGGCGGGAGCGCTCCGCATCGACGCGCAGGACGTCGCCGTCGTGGATCAGCAGGCGGGAGTCGACCGCGGCGGGATAGGCACCGGGGGCGACGCGGCCGCCCACGAAGAGGTCGAGGTCGCCGTCGCCGTCGATGTCGGCCTGGGCAAGCGGGCCGGTCGCGGCGGGGAGCTGCCCGGGCGGGACGCCGGGAGCTTCGATGAGCGGGGGCGCCGGCGCGGACGCGCCGAGCGGGGCCGCGATGACCGCGGGAACGGCCGCGGCCTCCGCGGGCGTGCCCGCCTCGTACGCGCTCGTGCCGATGAGCAGCGCGACGCGACCGTCGGCCGCGCGATGCGGCAGCACGGCGGTCGCGTCCCACGCCAGCGCGGGCACGAGGGCGCGCGGGGCGGCGAAACCGTCGCCCTCGTTCCGCATCACGACCGGGCTGCCCCCCCGGCCGCTCCCGACGACGAGATCCGCGTCGCCGTCGTCGTCCACGTCGATCCACGACACGCCCGGGCCGAGGCGATCGAGGGAATGGGGCAGGAGCGGCTGCCGGAGCCGGTCGTTGAAGGGCGATTCGACGTGCCGGTGCCCGAGTCCGTCCGAAACGTCGACGAAATGGGCGGCGCCCGCCGGGCGGGTCGCCGCGGCGTCGCGGGCGGGCGCCGAGCCGGGACCGACCGCCTCGGCGGTGGCGTCGTCGATGACGTACTCCCGGTTCGCAACAATCCCCTCCAGCCGCGTGCGGCGGCCGTCCGGCCATTCGACGACGAGCGTCATCGCTCCGCCGGCAGGCGCGGCAAGGCTGGCGGCGGGTTCGGGCGATGACAGATAGGCGCCTCCCGCCGTGATCTCGCGCAGCTGGGGGGCCGGCGCCTCGGCGGCACCGGGCGCGGTGGGGCTCTCGAGGCGGATCCGGGCGCCGATCCCGCGCGTGTTCGGGCCCGGACTCCTGAGGCGGACGAGGATGCGGGGGGCCGCGGCGTCGTTTCGGTACAGGAGCGGGGGCGCCCCCAGGCGGGTCACGACGACATCGAGGTCCCCGTCATTGTCGAGATCGCCCGGGGCGAGGCCGTGCGAGATGTCCGGCTCCCGTCCCCAGCGCCAGCTGTCGCTCACGTCGGTGAAGCCGCCCGGCCCGCCGCGGAAGGCGACGTTCGGCTGCGGGAGCGCCGGGAACATCCGCAGCGCCTGGTCGGCGGGCAGCCCGGGGATCGCCGCGATCCGGGCGTTCGCATCGCCGTCGAGCTGATCCCACGCGTGGCCCGTCGTGACCAGGATGTCGTTCCAGCCGTCGAGATCCGCGTCCATGATGAGCGCGCCCCACGTCCAGTCGGACGCGGCGAGCCCAAGTTCCCACGCCGCCTCGGCGAAGGTCCCGTCGCCGCGGTTCAGCTGCACCGCGTTCCGGTTCAGCTGCACCCGCGTATCCGTCACCCCGGGCGGCTCCGGGGCGGCCTCATAGCTCGGCGTCTGGGTGAGGCGCTCCGCCGCGCCCCGGGCGAGCATGTCGGTGGTGAGGAGATCGAGGTCTCCGTCGCGGTCGAGATCTCCGACGTCGACGGCCATCGAGGAGAGGCTCGTCGCGCGGACGGCCTCGTTCGAGACGGGCGAGAAGGTCCCGTCGCCCTCGTTGAGCCAGATCCCGTCCTCGCTGTTGAAGTCGTTCGCAACGTAGAGGTCCGGGTCGCCGTCCTCGTCCCAGTCGCTGAAACGGGCCGCGAGTCCCCAGTCCCGCGCAGGCACCGTGACGTTCCCGCGGGAACGCGTGAGAGGGGCCCCGGGGGGTGCGGGCGCGAATCGTCCGTCCCCGAATCCCGTGTAGTACTCGTCCGGCTCTCCGAGTTCAAAGCGGCGCACGAAGCGGCCATCGAGCAACTCCACGCGGTAGTGCTCCGCGTACAGGTCCCGGAGTTCGGGCGGGATGAAGGGCCCACCGTCCTCGCCCCGCCGGATGTGATTGATGTCCAGCACATCGGGCGGATGGAGGTCGTCCACCTGCCGCGTCTTGTAGTTCGCGATGTAGAGGTCGAGATCCCCATCTCCGTCGGTGTCGGCCAGCGCAGGGGTCGTGCTCCCCCACGCTCCGGCGAGACCCGCATCCTCGAGTTCCGGGAAGCCGCCCGCGCCGTCGCCGAGGAAGATCCGGTTCCGGCCCCCGTGGACCGTGATCACGAGATCGAGGTCATCATCTCCGTCCAGGTCGACGAGCGCCGCCCCCCGCGCGAGCACGCCCTCGAGCGCGAGGGAGGGGGGCGTGATCTCCTCGAAGCGCCAACCGCCGAGGTTGCGGTAGAGGGCGCTCGCGCCCCCGTAGCCGGCGAAGAAGACGTCGGCCAGACCATCGCCGTCCACATCCCCGATTGCCACGCCCTGCCCCTCGGCGAGCACGCGGTTGTCGAGGCGCGCCTCCTCCTCGACGTCATAGAGGAAGGTCACGCCGCGACGCGACGCGTCGAGCGGACGGAAGCCTCCGGAGCCGCGTGGCTTCAGCTCCCGCCACCGGTATCCGTCCGCCTCGACCCAGGGGCCGGGCTCCGGCGCCCCGCAGGCCGAGGCGAGCAGGGCCGCCGCGAGGAGGGCCCGTGTGTTCAGCCACCCTCCCCGTTGGGCGATGCGCCGTTGGCCGATGCCCCCTGGCCGCCGCCGATCACGCGCTCGAACAGCTCGTAGATGCGCCGGTATTCATCGGTCCACGACGAGGGCTCCACGAACCCGTGGTTCTCCACCGGATACACGGCCATCTCCCAGTTCTCCTTCCCCAGTTCTATGAGACGCTGGGCGAGGCGCACGACGTCGGAGAAATGCACGTTCGTGTCGTACATCCCGTGTGCGATGAGGAGGTGTCCCTCGAGCCCCTCCGCGAAGTAGATGGGCGAGGACTGGCGGTACGCTTCCTCGTCCTCGTGGGGGAGGTTGAGGATGCGGCTCGTGTACCAGTGGTTGTAGTGCGCCCAGTCGGTGACGGCGCGGAGCGCGCCGCCCGCCGCGAAGGACTCCGGCGCGGTGAAGAGCGCCATCAGCGTGATGAAGCCGCCGTACGAGCCGCCGTAGATCCCCATCCGGTCGGGGTCGACGCCCTCCTCGCGGACGAGGTACGCGGCGCCGTCCACCTGGTCGGAGAGATCCCAGCCGCCCATGTGACGGTAGATCGCCGTGCGCCAGTCGCCCCCGTATCCGGCGGAGCCGCGGTAGTCGATGTCGAGCACCGTGTAGCCCTGGGCCGCCAGGAAGTGGTGGAACATGTATTCCCGGTAGTAGTTCGACCACCAGTTGTGGACGTTGTGCAGGTATCCCGCCCCGTGGACGAAGATGACGCCGGCCCCGTTGGGTTCGACCCCGAAGTCGGCCGGGCGGTAGATGCGGGCGGGCACGGGCACCCCGTCGCGGGCCTCGAAGTGCACGATCTCGGGCCTGAGCCAGGGGAAGCCGAGCCACGTCTCGGTAGGGGAGGTCGTGACCTGGGCCATCGCGGCGCCCGGCGCGGCGTCGGCGAGGTAGAGTTCGGGTGGCCGGTTCGCGCGCGAATGGAGGACGGCGAAGCGACGCCCGTCGGGCGATGGCGTGACGGTGAACGAACCCTCTCCCTCGAGGAGTTGAACCCGGTCCGAACCATCGAACTCCATGCGCCACGGATGCTGGTCGAAGGGTGACAACTCGCTCGTCTGCATCAGGAACGAATCCCATCCATCGGGAATCGTCACGCCGAGGACCTCCCACTCTCCGGCCGTGAGCGCCTCGCGGTCCCCGCCGTCGGCGTTGATCGCGTACAGGTGGGAGTAGCCGGTCTCCTCGCTCACGTACCAGGCGCGGGGCATCTCGCCCGCCGCCTCCGCCGGGAGCCAGCCGATGCAGCCCGCGCCCTGGAAGCCGAAGCAGGGGCCGCCGACCCACGCCTCGTCGTAGTGGGTGTCCAGCATCGTGAGCGCGCCGGTCGCCGCCTCCCAGGCGTAGAGGCGCCACGTCTTGTAGTCGTAATCGACCGCGAATACGAGCCCGTGCGAGCCGGAGTCGTTCCAGCCCGCGAAGCTCGCGACGGCGAGGCGGTCGTCGGATTCGGAGTCGCCCGCCTCGGATTCCGACTCCCCCGACTCCCCGGATTCCGCCTCCCCGGATTCCGGATCGGAGCCATCGCCGGTGAGGTCGAGCCAAGTGGCTTCGCCCGTTTCGGCATGGACCACGGCGAGCCTGGACTCACCCTGTTCGTCGCCCACCTTGGGCCGCATCTCGGTGTTCTCGGTGTAGCCGGACTCCGTGATCCAGAGGGGGATGTCGGTGCGCCGGCCGCCATCGTTGAAGGTGCCGCGGGTCGCGGTGACCGCGATCCACGTGCCGGTGGGATCGGCGACGAGCGACTGCGCGCGCTCGCCCTGCGCGAGGTGCAGGGTCTCGCGCTGTCCGGCCTCGCGGAGTTCCCGGCGCTCCTCGGCGCGCTCCTCCCGGATCTCCTGCACGCGGATGTGCTCGAACAGCTCTCGCTGCTGCTCTTCGAGGAAGGCCTTGTGTCCTTCCGCCTCGGGGTCTTCGGGCTGCTCCGGCCCGCCCACCGCGGTGAGCTGCCGGATCTCGCCGTCGTCGATGTCGAAGGCGAAGAGGTTGTTCCCGCGGCGGAAGAAGATGGAGGCACCGTCGCCGGAGAATACGGGACTCACCTCGGCGTCCTCGGTGTGGGTGAGCCGCCGGGTCGCGGCGCCGTCCCGCTCGATGAGATAGAGGTCTCCACCGGAGGACGTCACGCGCCAGCGGCCATCCGGGGACACGTCGCCCGGCGCCAGGGTGGGGCCGAGGCGCAGCTCTTCCTCGTCATCGACGCGCTCGGGCGTGCCGCCGGTCGAACGGACCCGATAGAGGGCGCGCTGCTCGTGCCACTCGGCGCCGCCCGGGAGCCAGCGGAAGTAGATCCACTCGCCGTCGTCGGACCAGCTCACGCCGACGGGCGCCTGCCCCACGTGCTCGGAGCCCCGCATGATGGACTCGAGCGTGAGCGCGAAGGTGTTGTCGCGCGCGGGGACGGGCTCGAAACTGGCCAGATTCTGAGCCTGGAGCGGCGGGGCCGCGGCAACCCACGCGGCGGAGACGGCGATCGCGGCGGCGGAGATCCACGCGCCTCCGCGTCCCGCGGGCCGGACGGGGATACGCCGGAAGACGGCGCGTTGGAACGTCGCAGAAGATTTCACGGGGCACCTCCTCCGTTCCCCGAGGGCAGATACTGTCCCGGGATCGGCAGGTCGGACCGCTCCGCGGCCCAGTAGATCGTGACGACGTACCAGCGGTCGCCATCGTGCATGAGCTGGATCGAGTTGATGCCGCGGGCGAACGGTTCGGGGTCGTCCGCGTTCCGCTTCGAGTCGTAGGTCGAGAAGGCGTGCACCACCGGGCCGAAGCGCTCCTCCGTGCGGGCGATCTCCCGCTCGAAGAATCCGTTCTGCTCGAGGAAGCCGCCCGCCTGTTCCGCGTATTCGCCCGGACTCCACACGCTGTAGCCGTGCTCGCCCTCCGGGGACCGGCCCGTGGGAATGAGGCGGGCCTCCGGGATGAACAGGGAGCGGAAGCGGTCCCAGTCGCGCGCCTGCCCGGCCGGGCCCGAGATCACGTCGTAGAGCGCGGTCAGGATGCTGTCCACCGACTCCACGTCGCCGGCATCGGCATCGGGCCAGCTCTCCGCCATGGCCACGTTCGGTCGGCCCTGGGCGAGCGAGGGAGTGGGCATCGCGAGCGCCAGGGGTCCGGCGGCCAGCGCGCCAAGGAGGAAGAGTGTGCGCAGTCGTCGCATCGTTCCGCTCCGGTTCTGGTGGAAGGCGTCCCCGAATCTAGCCCGGACCGGACGCCGGGTGCGACCCGGAGGCGACGACGCGGACCGTCGGGGCGGCCGCGTTCGGTTGCATCGGACGCGGGCCGCGTCTACCGTTTTCGGCTCGCGGCGCCCGCGCCCGTAGCTCAATTGGATAGAGCGTCTGACTTCGGATCAGAAGGCTGGGGGTTCGAGTCCTCCCGGGCGCATGATCCCTCGTCCGATGACCCCGAGAACGCCGAGCTTCGACGAACTTCACCGACATGAAGCCGAATCCGAACATGCCCCGGGGCCAGACGGCGACCCCTCCGCAGGCGGCCCAGTGCCCGGTCGATCACCGGGCTGCGGAGCGCGCCGCGAGGGCGCTGCCGGGTCCCGTGCGACGAGCCGTCTTCCTGGGCGTCGGGACGCTGAGCGTGACCGCGGGCATCATCGGCATCGTCGTGCCGCTCTGGCCCACGACGTGCTTCCTGCTTCTCGCCGCCTGGTGCTATGCGCGCAGTTCCCCGCGCGCGGAGCGCTGGCTGCTGGAGAACCGCGTGTTCGGACGCTACCTCACCGCATACCGGGAGCGCGGCGTGATCTCCACCCGCGTGCGGCGCGGCGCGACGATCTTCCTGTGGAGCGCGATCCTCGTCTCGGCCGTGCTGGCCGCCGGACACCTCTGGGTCGTGGCCCTCCTCCTCCTCGTCGCCGCGCTGGTCACCGCCCACCTCTACTCCCTCCCGGGAGAAGGCTGACCGTTCCTCAGGCGCTCTCGGCTCCCAGGGCTGAGATCAGGTCGGAGCGGGTGAGGATGGAGAGCGTGCCGTCTTCTCCCCGCACCAGCACGGCGGGCTGTTCTCCGCTCAACTCGTTCGCGAAGGCGTGCACGGGGCTTGAGGCCTCCACCACCGGGAAGGGCGGGCCCATGAGGTCGCCCACGAGGCGTGCCCGCGCGTCGGGGTCTCCCATGAGGAAACGCAGGATGCTCTGCTCGATGAGGCTCCCGACGACTTCTCCCCCCTCCATCACGGGAAGCTGCGAAATCGCGTGCTCCCGCATCGACGCGATCGCGTCGTCGAGCGACATGTCGGCCGGCGCCGACACAAGCGGCCTCTCGGTCGGGCGACGTGCGACTAGCGCGCCCGCGGTGAGGGTCTCGCCCTCGTCCAGGAAGCCGTGCTCCTGCATCCAGACGTCGTTGTACACCTTCCCGAAGGCCCGGTAGCCGCCGTCGGGCATGATCACGACGAGCACGTCGTCGTCCGAGAGCGTCTCCCGGTTCGCCTCCATCCATTGGAGCGCGCCAGCCATCGCCATGCCGCACGAGCCGCCGAGGAACATCCCCTCCTCGCGCGCGAGACGGCGGGTCATGAGCATCGACTCCCGGTCCGTGACGCGCACGTAGTCGTCGACGAGGTCGAAGTTCATGTTGCCCGCGAGGATGTCCTCCCCTACTCCCTCCGTGACGTAGGGATAGATTTCATCCTCGTCGAACTCGCCGGTGTGGAAGTACTTCCAGTAGACGGAGCCGAAGGGATCCACGCCGATGATCCGGACGCCGGGGTTCCGTTCCTTGAGGTAGGCGGCGGAGCCCGAAATCGTGCCGCCGGTGCCGGAGCCGACGAAGAGGTGCGTGATCCTCCCCTCCGTCCCCTCCCAGAGTTCCGGGCCCGTCGTCCGGACGTGGGCCGCCGTGTTCGCGGGGTTGTCGTACTGGTTCATGTAGAAGGAGTTGGGTGTCTCCTCCGCGAGCCGGCGCGAGACCTGGTAGTAGGAGCGAGGATCCTCGGGGTCCACCGCCGTGGGACAGACGATGACCTCCGCTCCGAGCGCCCGCAGGATCGCGATCTTCTCGGGGCTCTGCTTGTCCGTGGTCGCGAAGATGCACCTGTAGCCGCGGGCGATAGCGGCGAGGGCGAGGCCGACGCCGGTGTTCCCGCTCGTCCCCTCGACGATCGTGCCGCCGGGCGCGATCTCTCCCCGCGCCTCGGCGGCCTCGAGCATCGAGATCCCGATCCGGTCCTTGACGGAGCCGCCGGGGTTGAAGTACTCGAGCTTCGCGAGGACGGTGCCGGGCAGGTGCGCGGCGAGCCGGTTCACGCGCACCAGCGGCGTACCGCCGATCGTACCCAGGATGTCCTCGTGCCACATGGCGATGTTCGCTCCTCTACCGGATCAAGCCCGGGGAAACCTTACGGGCCACGGTGACCCGGCGCCAAAAAAAGCTCTGTGCGTCAGCGCACCGCATCCGCGCGGATGGCGGCGATCTCGGCGGGGCCGACGCGGCAGCAGCCACCGACGCCGTCGGCGCCCTCCCGCCGCCACTCGGCGGCGCTCCGGGCCCAGTCCAGCGGGGTCGCGGGGCCTGTCCAGCGCTTGGCTTCCGCGTCCCATTCCTCCCCCGAGTTGGGATAGACGAGGATCGGCTTTCCGGTCGCCCGCCGCGCCGCGTGGATGAGCGGCGCAACAAGGCGCGGATCGACGCAGTTCACGCCGATCGCGACAACGTGGGGTTCGGCCTCGCACAAGGCGACGGCGGTCTCGAACGGCGCGCCGTCCGCGAGGCGCGCGCCGTCGCGGCACTGGAAGCTGATCCACGTCGGGCGATGGGAGACGGCCGCGAGCCGGCAGTAGGCGCGCGTCTCCTCCACGGACGGCGTCGTCTCGCAGGCGAGGACATCGGCCTCCGTCTCGGCGAGGACCTCCCAGCGCGGGGCGTGGAAGTCGTACAACTCAGCCGCGGAGAGGCCGTAGTCGCCCGTGTACTCCGATCCATCGGCCAGGTAGGCCCCGTACGGCCCGATGCTCGCCGCGACGAGCGGCGGCGGGCGGCTCGCGGGCGGCTGGCCGGCGGGAGGCAGGTCGTCGGGGTCGGGCGCCACACTGCCGCCGAGGAAGTCCGCGCGGGCCGAGATGGCCAGGTCGACGGAGTCGCGCAGGAGGCGGGTGGTCGCCGCCGCGTCGAGCCCCCGGGACGCGAAACCCTCGAAGGTCGCCTGGTAGGTCGCGGTGGCGATGCAGTCGGCCCCCGCCTCGAGGAAGCGGCGGTGCGCGGTGCGGATCGCCTCCGGCGCCTCGATGAGGGCGCGGGCGGACCACAGGGGATCGTCGAGGTCGCAGCCCAAGGCCTCGAGTTCCGTCGCCAGGCCCCCATCGAGCACCAGGAAGCCCTCCCGCTCGATGAAGTCGCGGATCGGGTCGGTCAACGCGGGTCCGGGCCGACCATGATCGAGAACCCTTCGAACACGAACTCGACCCCGCCGTCCCGCAGTCGGTTGCCGACGGCGATGCCGTCGAACATGGCTTCCACGGCATCGTGCAGTTCGAGCAGCCGCGAGGGCTGCGCAACCGGCGTGTTGTGGGCCGTGAACAGCGTGGTCAGGTCGGGTGCGAGCTCGGCGAGCCGGGCCACCGAGGTCCGGTACGCCTCCAGGTCCGTCTCGGGCGCGAACAGCCAGATCGGGCCCTCGTAGAAGGAATCGCCGGTCCAGAGGAACCCGGCTTCGCGGTCGAGGAGGGCGATCGCGTCCGGCGTATGGCCGGGGACGGCGACGACCTCGAGCGTGCGTCCCCCCAGATCGATCCGGTGTCCGTCGTCGATGAAGGCGGAGATCTCGAAGGCGGGCGTGTGGTAGTTGTCTTCCGTGATCCCCGCGGGCAGGGGCCGGCAGACCGCGCTTCCGGCCACTTCTCCGCGCACCTCGGCGTTCGTGCGGCCCCGGGCGTGCGCGCGGGTGAACTCGGTGTCCAGGGCGAGCACGCGCTCGAACTCGGCGTTGCCCCCGACGTGGTCCATGTGCGTGTGCGAGTTGAGGACGGTCACGGGCAGCGCCGTGAGTTCGTCCACGATGGTGCGGATGCGTCCGATCCCCATGCCCGTGTCGAAGAGGAGGCCGCCCTCCTCACCCAGGATCAGGTAGGAGATGACCTCCTGGAACTGAAACGGCTCGTAGATCGCGTACACGCGCGGGGCGACGCGATACACCTCGAACCAGTCATCCGTGACTTCGACGCGCTCCAGGTCAGCGTATTGCCCGCGGGGCACGTTCGAGCAGAACCCCGCCGTCGCGGCGCGCGACTCGGGCGCGGGCTCACCGCCGGGCGCGCAGGCGAGCGCCCCCCCGGCCAGCGCGCCCGCGGCCGCCAGCCGGAGGGTCGCCCCGCGCACGTCCGCTATCCGTCCTCGGTGGTGATGACGCGGCCCACCCGTGCCTGGAGCATCCGGTTGAACCCGGCGAGTTCGTCGGTCAGCACCGCCTGCAGCCGCACCTCCACCTCGTCGATCATGTCGCTCAGCATCTGCGCCACCTCGGCGTGCTGGTCCGTGGGCGGGAAGTCGGCCGTCCCCACGGTACGCTGGAGGTAGGAGAGGCGGGCGCTGATCATCGCCGGCCAGCGCACCCCGTCGGACCCGGTGTCCTTGAGTTGCACGAGTTCGCTCTCCACCTCGATGAGCGACTCATCGAGCGCCTCGCCCGCCTCCATCACATCCTCCGCGTCATCCGCCGCCTCGAGCACCGGGCGCAGGTCATGGATCTGCCGTCGCAGGAGTTCGATCTGGTTCACGGCATCCGCGAGGCGGTTACGATCCTCCACGATGTCGTCGAGCAACGCCTTCTGGGCCAGGATGTCCGCCATCGACCCCTCGGAGTTCGGGTCCCGGAGGACGGTCAGTTGCTGCGACCCCGCGTCCTCACCGTCCACGACGAGCGTGACCGTGTAGGTGCCCGGGGGCTGCCTCGGTCCCCCACCGCCCCCGAAGAAGAAGCCGCCCCCAGCCTGCCGCGAGACCTCGGGCATGGGCATCCAGTCCGCGAACTGCGGCTTCGTCCGGTAGAGAATCGGCTTGGCGTCCGGGCCCCGGAAGTTCCACCACACGCGGTTGAAGCCGTCGTGGTTCGTCCCATCGAGCGTGGCCAGCGTCTCGCCATCCGAGTTTTCGACCCGCACCTGGACTTTGCGCCCTTCCCCGTCCGCAAGCCAGTAATTCATCGACGCGCCGTTGGGCGGGTTCTCGCCCACCGACCAGTCCTCATACATCACTTGCGGTTCGGCGATGTCGTTGAAGCGGTACGCGTCGCGCGGCGCGAACAGGTGGGCTTCGGAGGCCGCGACCTCGGGCGTAAGTTGCTGGACCGCGCTCAGGTCGTCGAGAATCCAGTAGCCGCGCCCGTACGTCCCGGCCACGAAGTCGTTGAAGTGCTCCTGGATGATGAGCCCGTAGTACGGCGACGGGGGAAGGTTCGGCATGAAGAGTTGCCAGCTCTCGCCGTCGTCGTAGCTGATGTAGACGTTCGTCTCGGTGCCGAGGTAAAGGAGCCCCGGTCGTACCGGGTCCTCGAGCAGGTAGCGGGTGTAGTCGACGGGGTAGTTGTCGACGCCGTCGGTGATCTGCGTCCATGTCGCCCCGAAGTCGTCCGTCCTGTAGGCGCGCGCGTCGAAGTCGCCGACCTGGTGGTGCTCGATCGTGATGTAGGCCTTCGCGACGTCGTAGCGAGAGGCGTCAATGCTCCGCACGACGCCGTCGGGAGGCAGGTTCGGGATGTTCGCCGTGACGTTGGTCCACGTCGCGCCGTCATCGCGGCTCACCTGCACGAGACCGTCGTTCGTGCCGGCCCAGAAGACGCCTTGCTCGATGGGCGACTCGTCGAAGGCGTAAATGACGCAGCAGAACTCGACGCCGATGTTGTCAGGGGTGAGCCCGCCCGAGACCCCCATCTTTGAGCGGTCGTTCGTAGACAGATCGGGGCTGATCACCTCCCAGCTCTGGCCCCGGTTGCGCGTGCGGTGCACGTGCTGGCTGGTGACGTAGATCGTTTCGCTGTCGTGCGGGGAGATGAGGAGGGGGAAGGTCCACTGGAAGCGGTAGCGGACATCGCTCGCCGGACGTCCGCGCGTCGATTCCGGCCACACCTCGACATCGCGGAACTGGCCGCGCTCCCTGTCGTGGCGCACGACGATGCCGCCGACGGCACCCGACCCCGAGGCGCTCGACCACACGATGTTGGGATCCGTGGGATCGGGCGTGGCGAAACCGCTCTCGCCTCCGCCGACGGTCCTCCAGTCGCCGCGCGGAATGAGTCCACGGGCCCAGAAACCCGTGTAGCGCGTATTCGACGGCCCGTGGTAGGAGGGCCCGTCCTGCCGGTTCCCCATAACGTTGTACGGGATCGCGTTGTCCACCGTGACGTGGTACATCTGCGCAATCGGCAGTTGCATGCGGGACCAGGACTTCATGCGGTTCTCGGTGATCGCGACGCCGCTGTCGCCGCCAATGAAGATCCGGTCCGGGTTCTCCGGATCGACCCAAACATCGTGCAGATCCCAGCCCGGGGCGGCCGGGTCGCCTCCCGGAGGGCCGCCGCCGAGGAAGTTGAACATCTCGTACGTCGCGCCTCCGTCGCGGCTCACGCTGAAGCTGGACGAGAGGAAGTAGAGTTCGTCGCGATCGCCGGAGGAGACGCCGCAGCGCGTGTAGTAGGCCTGCCGCGTCGCGAGGTTGTGGCTGTAGTTCACGAGGCGCCATGTGCGGCCGCCGTCATCGCTGCTCCACAGCTCGCCGGTGTCGGTCTCGTACCCCTCCATGGGGACGCCGTCGCTCGTCTCGATGAGGGCGTACACGCGGTCGGAGTCCGAGTGCGACATGCAGACGGCGATCTTGCCGAGCGTACCGGTCGGAAGCCCGTTGCCCTGGAGTTCGGTCCAGGTGTCGCCGCCGTCCATCGTGAGGTGGAGACCGCTCCCCGGCCCGCCGCTGTCGCGTTTCCACGTCTTGAGATCGATGTCCCACATGGTGGCGAAGATCTTCCGCGGGTTCCCGGGATCCATGACCATGTCGTAGGCGCCCGTCCCGCGGTCCACGAAGAGGATCTTCTCCCACGAGGCGCCGCCGTCCGAGGTCCGGTACACGCCACGCTCGTCGGATTCCGCGTAGGCGTGGCCGAGCGCCGCCACGTACACGATGTCCGCGTCGTGCGGATGGATCAGGATGCGGCCGACGCGGCCGGTCCCCTCCAGCCCCATGTGGGTCCAGGTCTCGCCGCCGTCCGTCGACTTCCAGACGCCGTTCCCGATCGAGACGTTCGAGCGGATCGAGGTCTCACCGGTCCCCGCCCACACGACCGCGTGGTCGCTCGGGGCGACGGCGAGGGCGCCGATGGAGTGCACGGGCTGGTCGTCGAACACGGGCCGCCAGTGCAGGCCGGCGTCGTCCGTCTTCCAGATCCCTCCGGTCGCGGCGCCGGCGAAGTACGTGTTGCGGTCCCCGGGGACGCCGGCGATCGAGGAGACGCGGTTGCCGACGGGGCCGATGTGGCGCGCCCGCAGCCCCTCGTACTGCTCGGGCGTGAGTTGCTGGGCCGCCAGCGGCGCGGCGGCCGCGAGCGCGAAGGCGAGACTGATGGAGAAGCGGCGAACGTTGGACATGGCTCTCTGCCTCGTGAAACGGGTCGTTTGAGCGACGAAACGTGCGGCCCTGGACGGATGCGGGCCAGAGCCCGCGGGACCGGAGACGGGCCGGGGGCCCCGCCGGCGGCTCCCGTCGCCGCTAGGAACCCGTGGCGACGGGAAGTTCGACGCTCGACGGATGGGTCGCGGAGCGGTACACGCGCACGGTCGGCGGGTCCTCCGACACCTCCTCCGCGTTGTCGCGATCGGCGCCCATGACCGTTACGCGCAGGCGATGGCCCGCGTTGAAGACGGTCGAGGTCGGGTGCAGGTCGAGCCGCAGTTCGGCCGGCTCTTCCGGAAGCGGTTCGACATCGCTCGCGTAGCTGCGCTGGAAGGGGAGACCGAGGTTCTCCCACGGTGCTTCCGCGAGCGCGCGATGCGAGGCGCGCAGCACGCCCTCGGTCACGTAGCGAGAGGATCCCTCCGCGTCCACTTCCTCAAGCAGCACGAAGAAATCGGCGTCCCGCTTCGACGAGGTCACCCACAGCGTCACGACCGGATGGCCCGTGACCGTGAGGTCGGACTCCAGCGGCGGCGTCGTGTAGGTCAGCGACTTCGCGTCCGTGTCGCGCAGGTCGGGGTACACCATCTCCGGCGCGGCCCCGACGGCGTTGTCCCAGCGGCTGGAGGTCCCGGTGGTCGTCGAGAGATCGACCAGGTACTCGTCGAACGCGGTCTCGACCGTCGGCGCGTCCGGCGAAAGACCACCGTCGTTGACCGATGCGACGCTCCCGCTCGTCCCGGGCGCGAGGAAGAGGCGTTGGCTCGTCGTCTCGGGCGGCCACGCGTCGGCCGATACCCAGCGCCAGTCGCCGGGATCGTTCATGACGGCGTAGTGGATCGGCGCCTCGTCGAGCACGCCGTTGTCGATGCCCTTGAGCCAGTAGTCGAACCAGCGGTGCTGCTCCACCGCGTACAGTTCGATGCGTTCGGCCATCAACCCGGGATCGGGCATGCCGGAGTGGGACCAGGCCCCGATGCCCAGCTTCTGCGGCCCGCGGTAGTTCGCGAACCAGAGCGTAGCGTCGGTGACGAAGATGTCGTACCAGCCGTTCCAGTGGTACGCCGGAATCCCGGCCTCGAGCACGTCTTCGAGGACGCCGCTGGGTCCGTGGCGCTCCCACGCCAGTTCGGGCGCCGCATGATCACGATAGCGCCCCGCGCCGTATTGCTCGAGCACGTCCCAGTTGTCCTCGTGCTCCTCCATCGCCTGCCGCAGGAGCACCCCCTCGACATCCTCGTCCACCGCCGGGGCCGGAATGGAGACGTCGAACTCGCGGGTCAGGCCGCCCCAGTGCCCGATGAGGTCATCCCGGTACACGCCGCCGGGATACATGAGATCGTACATGTCGAGGGCCGCGACATCGGGGAAAATCGCCTTGAGCGCCGACGGATTGCGGGACGCGGCCATGTACTGCGTGATCCCCAGGTAGGAACCGCCGTACATGCCGACGTTGCCGTCCGACCAGGGCTGCGAGGCGAGCCACTCGATGAGTTCGACCGCATCCGTCGTCTCCGACTCCGAGAACAGCCCCTCGTAGCGGCCGAAGGAGGCCCCGCTCCCCCGCACACCGGCCGCCGCCACGACGTAGCCGTGGAGGACGAGCCGCTGGAGATCCTCGTTCGCGTCGACCTGGGAGCGGATGTCCGGGGCCGGGTCCAGGTCCGGCGCGATCACGCGGATGATCTGGCCCGGATGGCGGTGATAGCGGGAATGCGTCCACACGACCGGCAGGGGCTTGCTCTCGAGCACGCCCCCAAGCGCCGGCCGGGTGACCTCGACCGCCAACCGCACGCCGTCGCGCATCTCGACGTAGCGGGACGTGGTGACCCAGCCGTCGAACCGGGGCTCGCTGTACCCCTCGTAGCGGCCGAACTCCGACACGCGGTCGGTCGCCTCTCCTTCGGCGCCGTCGGCGCCGGGCTCGGCGACACACGCCACCAGAAGTATGGGGAGAACGCCGGGGAGGAAGCTGGCGGCGGTGTTCCTCATGTCGTCTCGCTTCCTGCTCTCTTCAGTTGTAGGCCGGGAGTCCCGTGGCGTCGTGTCCGAGGATCAGGGAATGGATGTCGTGGGTGCCCTCGTACGTATAGACCGACTCCAGATTCGCCATGTGACGCATCGAGGCGTATTCGGCGAGAATCCCGTTCGCGCCGAGCAGCCGCCGCGACTCGCGGGCGCACTCGCACGCCATGTTCACGTTGTTGCGCTTCGCGAGCGAGACGTGCTGCGGCCGCATCGTGCCCTCGTCCTTCATCCGGCCGAGCCGGAGGCAGAGAAGCTGCGCCTTCGTGATCTCGGTGAGCATGTCCGCGATCCGGACCTGCTGGATCTGGGTCTGCGCGATCGGCGTCCCGTCGAACTGCACGCGGTTCTTCGCGTATTCGACCGACTCGCGATAGCAGCCCATGGCGGCGCCGACGGCCCCCCACGAGATCCCGTAGCGCGCCTGCGTCAGGCACTTCAACGGGCTCTTGAGCCCCCCGCTGGCCGGGAGGACGTTCGCCCGCGGCACCCGCACGTCCTGCAGGACGAGTTCGGAAGTGTCGGACGCCAGGAGGGAGAGTTTCCCCTTCTGGTCGCTGGCGGAGAAGCCGTCGCGCCCCGTCTCGACGATGAAACCGCGGATCGAGCCGACGTCGTCCAGTTCCCCGGTCTTGGCCCAGATCACCGCCACATCGGCCATCGAGCCGTTCGTGATCCACATCTTGGCGCCGTTGAGGACCCACTCGTCCCCGTCCTCGACCGCCCGCGTGATCATGCCGCCGGGGTTGGAGCCGAAGTCGGGCTCGGTGAGGCCGAAGCACCCGATGGACTCGCCGCTCGCCATCCGCGGCAGCCACTCGCGCTTCTGTTCTTCGGAACCGAAGGCGAAGATCGGGTACATGACGAGGGCGCCCTGCACGGAGACGAAGGAGCGGAGGCCCGAGTCCGCCCGCTCGAGTTCCTGCATGATGAGGCCGTAAGCCACGTTGTTTAGGCCGGCGCAGCCGTACTCCTCCGGGAGGTTCGCCCCGAAGAAGCCGAGTTCGCCCATCTGGGGGATGAGTTCCCGAGGGAACGTGCGTTCGATGTAGTGGTGGCCGATGATGGGCAGGACCTCCTGGTCCACCCACTCACGCACCAGATCCCGAATCGCGATCTCCTCTTCGTCGAGGAGCGCATCGAGATTGAAGTAGTCGACACCCTCGAAAGTCATTCGCGAGTTTCTCCGGATTCCGGGCAGCGCGTGGCTGCGGGGTGAGGGACGGCGGACGAATCCGCGCGGAAACAATGGACGCCGAGCGCGACGCCGGCGGCGGCCAGGAGGATGCCCGCGGCGACTCCCGGCCAGCCGTACACGTGCGCGTTGATGACGAGGACGATCCCGACCATGGTGGCGAGCGCCGCGGCCGGAAGCCCCAGCACGGTCCGGATGCCGGCGCGCCTGCCGGGCCGCGCGCCTATCGGCCGAGCCGCCATCGGGTGTAGCCCTTCACGACCTCGCGGCCGATGCGGAAGCCGAGATAGTACGCCGCCACAAGCGGCAGGCCCCACGCGTACGCCGGCAGGAAACCGAGGTCGGGGGAGGTGCGGAGCCAGATGACGACCCAGACGGCGAACGGCAGCGTGATGCTCGCGGCGACGACGTGGCGCCCGCGCCGCATCCGCCGCTGCATGCGGGGTCCGCAGGCCTCGCACCAGTCGTCGCGGTGCAGCTGTCCCTTGGGGAACATCTGGCCGCAGGCGCCGCACATCACGCCCTTGAAGTGAAGCTCTTCCATCCGCTCGCGCTCCGTGCCGATCATTCCGCGCCGGTCGTTCCGCCCCGGTCATTCACCGGCGGCATCCAGTCGTTCGATCACCGCGCCGGCGAACTCTGCCGTGCTCGCGGAACCGCCGAGGTCCGGGGTATGGGCGGCGCCGTCCTGCAGCGTCCGGTGCAGGGCGGCGCGGATGCGCGCGGCCACCCCGGGTTCATCGAGGTGGTCGAGCAGGAGGCAGCCCGCGAGCAGGAGGGAGGTGGGGTTGGCGATCCCCTTCCCCGCGATGTCCGGCGCGGATCCATGCACCGCCTCGAAGATCGCCGCCCGCTCGCCGAGGTTCGCGCCCGGCGCGAAGCCGAGCCCGCCGATGAGTCCGGCCACCTGATCGGAGAGGATGTCGCCGAACATGTTCTCGGTCACGATCACATCGAAGCGGTACGGATCCAGCGCCAACTGCATCGCCGTTGCGTCCACGATCTTGTCGTCGAATTCCACCCTTCCCTCGTACTCGGCCGCGACGTTGCGCCCCACCTCGAGGAAGAGACCCTGCGTGTACTTGAGGATATTCGCCTTGTGGACCAGGGTCACGAGACGCCGGTTGTGGGCGAGCGCGTACTCGAACGCGAAGCGGACGATGCGGCGCGACCCGTAGCGCGTAATGAGCATGACGGATTCGGCGACGGCGCGGGGGTCGTTCTCCATCCCGATGAAGTGCTCGATCCCGGCGTAAAGGCCCTCCGTATTCTCCCGCACGATGACGAGATCCACGTCCGGATAGCGGGCGGCCGGGAGAAGGGTGACTGCGGGACGGACGTTCGCGTAGAGATCGAAGTGCTTGCGGAGCGCGACGTTTACGGACCGGAAGCCGGAGCCGATGGGGGTCGTGAGCGGCCCCTTGAGCGCGACGCCGGTCGCCTCGATCGATTCGAGCGTCGCCTGCGGAAGCGGCTCTCCGACCGTTTCCATGGCGGTGACGCCGCCGAGGCTCTCGCGCCAGCGGATGGGCGCGCCCGCAGCCTCCAGGATCGCGACGGTGGCTTCGGATATCTCCGGGCCAATGCCGTCGCCCGGGATCAACACGACGTCGTGTAGCGGTTTCATCGTCAGGAAGGTGCGAGTTGATCGGCCACGCGCAACGCGAGCGTGGTGAGGGCGAACGGGGACGCGGCCTCCGCGACCGCCCCCGCGACGGGGCCGTGCCAGAGGACGGCGCTGCGCCGCACGTCGATGATCGCGAGGCGCAGAACGGCCCGACGCTCCCGATACGAGACCGCGAGCGGCAGCACGACGAGGCGGGCTCCGAAGAGGGCCGCCACCTTGCGGAGCTGCGTGTGGAGCGGTTCGTAGAGTTGCGCCCGGGAATCCGGCGCGGTGAGCAGGCCCCGGTAGGCGAGTCGCCCCGGGTCGACGCCGATCGTCGGGTTGCGGGCGAGGCGAGCCTCCACCGCGGGCGCGAGAGCCCAGTGTGCGGCCCCCACTTCCTCTCCGAACGCAAACTCGATCTCGGCGTTGAGGAGGTCGATCGTGCCCTCCGCGCTCTCCGTCCCCCCGATCCACGTCCCTCCGGGGTCCGGAAGGGCCGACTGCACCGGGAGGACGACGACCGGCACGCCCGCGGGCACCGCCGGAGGATCGTCGGCCGGAGGCTGCTCGGCCGCCAGCGCCCCGGCTGAGAGAAGAGCCAGCGCGCAGGACGACACCGTCCGCCGTCTCATGCCCGCGCCGCCGCGACGCGTGTGATCTCAGCTTCGATTTCCTCCTGCGAGAGTGTGTGATCGCACTTCTTGGCGAGCCCGAACACCGCCTCGCACAGCGTCTCGTCCCCCGCGTCGTATCCGTGCTGGCTCAACCAGAAGCGGACGTTGCTGAGGCCGGACACCGGAGAAATCTCGATGGTCTGTTTCCGTCCCACGATCGAAGCCGGGACGCCGCTGTAGACGCGGTCCTCCAGCCAGCCGTCCCCCTTCTGCATGGCCTTGATGATCGCGGCCGCGTGTACGCCGGTCCCCGTCCGGAAGGCGTCGTCCCCGATGACCGGATAGTTGTGGGGCACCTCGACTCCGCACATCTCCGCCGTGAGCCGGCAATAGTCCGAAAGCCGGTCGATCGGGTGATTGTGCGTCCCGAGCAGGTGAAGGTTCACGAGCAGCAGATCCATCTCGACATTGCCGATCCGCTCGCCGATGCCGAGCGCGGTGGCATGCACGCGGTCCACACCTTCCTCGATGGCCGCCAGCGCATTCGCCAGCCCGAAGCCGCGGTCCCGGTGTCCATGCCAGTCGATCTTCACGGACTCTCCCGTGCCGGCCACGATGTCCTTCGCGAAACGCACGAGTCGCCGCACGCCGTGGGGCGTCGAGTGACCGACGGTGTCCGCGAGACAGATCCGCCGCGCCCCCGCCTCGACCGCGGCCGAGAAGAGCCGGGCGAGCGTCCTGGGCCGCGACCGCGTCGTGTCCTCCGTCACGTACATGACGTCGAGTCCCTCGCCGATGGCGAACCCGATGGCGTCGCGCGTCGAGGAGAGGATCTGGTCGACATCCCAGTTCTCGGCGTACTGGCGGATCGGCGAGCTTCCGATGAAGGTGGCGACCTCGATTTTCAGACCGGTCGCCTGCTGGACGCGCGCCACGGGTTCGATGTCGGCCCTGACCGTGCGGGCGGCCGCGTTGGCCCCGATCGGGAGTGCGCACTCGGTGATCTCCCGGGCCAGCGCGAGGCACGACTCGTAGGCACGGGGGCCGGCGCCCGGAAGGCCGATGTCGACAGCGTGGATGCCGAGGTCCACCATGAGGTGGAGGAGTTCGATCTTCTTCTCGATGGGCGGGTCCTTGACGGACGGATTCTGCAGGCCGTCGCGCAGTGTCTCGTCGTCTAGTTCGACGCGGGTCGCCTCGTAGTCGTGGCTCCCCGGAAGCGCGTTCCAGTCGTATATGAGTTCGTCCTGGCTCACGTCCGCTCGCCTTCGACGACCCCGTCGTCGCCCACGTTCACTCTTCCGCGCACGCCCCGCAGCGTCACGCGGTCCCCGACGAGCGAATCTACGAGGTCGCAGTCTTCGATGACGCTGTCCGCGCCGACGATCGTGTGGCGGAGGCGCGACCCCCGGACCCGGCTTCCGGATGCCACGCTCACGTTGGGGCCGACCGCCGAAGTCTCGACGACGGCGTCCGCCGCGACCGCGATGGCGCCGTCGACGGCGACGGAGTCCGGGAGGTCCGGGTCCCCTCCGTGCCCGCGCTCGAGCATCGTCCGGTTCGTCTCGAGCAGCGTCTCGGGCTTCCCGCAATCAAACCAGCCGCCCACTTCCGCCGTATGGAGACGTGCGCCACGGTCGATCATGTACTGGAAGGCGTCCGTGAGAAAGAACTCCCCGAGCCCGGGATCCCGGTCCATCACATGCCGAACCCCCTCGAACAGCAGCTCATGATCCTTCACGTAGTAGACGCCGATGTTCGCGAGCTTCGACACGGGTTCCGATGGCTTTTCGATGATCCGCTTCATGTATCCCGCTTCATCGGTGAGGATGACGCCGAACCGCTGGTAGTCCTCGACTTCCTTTGCCCAGATGATGCCGGACGCGGAGGCGTGGCGGTGCAGCACGCTGAAGTCGGCATCGAAGAGCGTGTCCACGAAGACGATGATGACCGGCCCGGTCACCCAGGGTTCCGCCAGCGCGACCGCGTCGGCCGTCCCCCGCTGGGTGGCCTGCTCCACGTAGGTGATCGAGAGGCCGGGGAACTCCTCGGCCATGAAGGCCCGGATCTGACCGGCGAGGTGCCCGGTGATGAAGATGAACTCGTCGACGCCCTCGGCTCTGAGCTGCTCGACAACGTAGGAGAGCACGGGCCGATTAGCCACGCGGAGCAAGGGTTTGGGACGGGTGTGGGTGTGGGGACGGACCCTTGTACCCATTCCCGCCAACGGTATTATGGCCTGCATGTTTAGCCGTCAGAGTTTCGGGAGAGTGGTCCTGCTGTCTGCGGGGGCCGGGAGCCCGGGCCAACCGGGCCCCGCGGACCGCCAAGCTATCCGACCGCAGCGGACGCGGGCAACCGGGGAAAGGGGATTTTCGGGGTGACGGAGGCATCTCCCGACGGCGGGCAGGCCGGCGGGCTTTCCCGCTGGTTCCACCAGAATTCGGCAGATACCCGTGCGCCGGACGGGCCGGAGCCGCGCCTCTATGAGGTGGCCTTCTCCCGGGTCTGGGACCAACTGCTGAAATACGCGGGGCGGCGCTGGTTGTGGACACTCGCCCACCGCGACGAAGACCTCGGACTCATCTCCGTGAGCTGCACGGTCCCGCTCCTGCGGTGGGTCGATGACCTGACGATCTGGGTCGCCCTGGATGCGAACGGACTCACGCGGGTCGAGGCGTTCTCTCGCGCGCGGCGGCGAAATTTCGATCTGGGCGTGAACCGGCGAAGGATCCGGCGCATGCTGAAGTCGCTAGACCGGGCCCTGGGACCGCGAGCCAGGCTGCCCGACCCCGCTCCCGGCGGGGACGCCTGGGACGCGCCGGGGGAGACGTGATCGGGCGATGGTCGTCCGGTGTGGCGGGCGCCGCCCTGATCCTCTCCGCCTGTGCAGGGCCTCCTCCGGATGGAACAGCGGAGGCTCGCGGAGAAATCGCCGGCGGCCCGCTCACGCCGGCGGTCGACGCACGGTATCTGACGCACCTGCTCTTCGCCGCCGACGACGGGACGACGTTCATCGGCTCGTTCGATCAGACGGCCGAGGGCGAAGATCTGCTCCTCGACTACGACGTGCGCCTCGCAGAAGGAGACGCGTGGCGGTCCCTCGTTCTGACGCACGACACGGTGTCCGTGGCCCGTGCGGCGTGGCGCCTTCTGCCTACGCCGGCGATGGCAGTGCGTATCGGCGACGCCGGCCAGGTCGTGAGCCTTCTGTTCACCGAACCCGACGGCGGAGGCACGGATTCGGTGCGTCTCGTCGCGGGCGAAGAGGTGTCCGTCTGGACCGGACCGACGGGGCAGCGCGAGTCGCTGGGGATCGCGGCGATGGTGATGAACGACAGGACCGTGCCCGGCATCCTCTTTTTTCGTCGCGCCGCCCGGGCGCTGAGCATCCCCGGCGCGTCGACGGATGGCCGGACGTTCGTGTTCGCCGACTCGCTCGGGAACGGACTCGTCGTCCATGCGGGCACCATCGGCCAACCCACCGTTGCCCACACCTGGCTCCATGGGATAGAGGCGGCCTGGGGCGATGTCACGCTCGAATCGCCGGAGGCGGGTCGGACCGGGGGTTCGGACTCGGCCTGGCGGTTCGAGATCTCCGGTACGACGGTCCGCGGGAGCTTTCGGCCGCTGATGGACGGAGACCCCGGCGACGGGACGCTCATCCGCATGGAGGCCACCGTCTACGTCGGAACGGAAGTGCTTTACTTCAACGGGTTTGCCGCCACGCTGCCATCTCCCTGATGGAATTCGACTGGCTGCGCGCCCTCGTCACGGTGGCCTTCGGCGCTCTGGCGGGCGGGATTACGAACCGGATCGCCGTATGGATGATCTTCCATCCCTACCGTCCGCCGAAGGTTCTTGGCCGCCCCGTGCGCTGGCTGCAGGGAGCCGTGCCGAAGAATCAGAAGCGGCTGGCGGATTCGGTCGGTGGCGTCGTCGGCGGCGCGCTCCTCACGCCGGAAGACATCACCTCCGAACTGCGGCAACTCGAATCCGCCTTCAGGGAGCGGCTGCGGGAACTCGCGGTCGAACTCAGCGAGGGCGAGCAACCCGCGCTCGCCGACCTCCTCCCCGAGGCCGCGCTCGTGGAGGTCCGCACGATCCTCACGCAGATTCTCGGGCAGGGCCGGGAGTTCCTGGCGGGGACGCTGGATTCCCCGGACTTCGGGGACGAATCCGGGCGCCTCCTCGAATCGATCCGGGAGTCGCTGAGCGACGAATCCCTTGCGCAGACGCTGGAGCCGGAACGGATCGCCGCCATCCGCGACACGATGGACGGCTGGCTCGCGCGGCTCGCCGATTCGTCCGCCTTGGAGATGACGGTACGCCGCCATCTGGACGAGGCCGCGCGGCAACTGCTCAGGCCGCACCGGACCTTCGAGCAGCTGATTCCCGCGGGGCTCGTGGCCGCACTGGAGCACGCGATCAAGGACTATCTCCCGGTCGCGATCGAGCGTTTGAGCCGACTGTTGGACGACCCGGATGCGAGGAAGCGGATCGAACACGTGCTCGGGGAACTGTTCGACCGCTTCATGCAGGATCTCCGCTTCCACCAGCGCGTCGTGGCCCGCCTCGTTGTCACCGAGGAAACGGTGACGCACGCACTCGATACCCTCCGGGAGGAAGGCGCCGACCGTCTCGGCGGCGTGTTGCGCGAACCGGAGGTCCAGACGGCGATCGCGCGGCACGTCAACGATGGCGTCGTCGAGTTCCTCCGGCACCCTCCCTCCGAGGTCATCGGCGACGCGGGCGATCCCCAGGTCGAGAGCGCGCTCGATGCCTTGGCGGAGTGGCTCGTGAAGGCGGCGCGGGACCCGGGCTCGCGTGCCTTCCTGCTCGACCGGCTCGAGGGACTGCTTGAACGCTTCGGCGAGAGGAGCTGGGCGGACGTGCTGAATGCGGTTCCAGCCGACCGAGTGGCGGCCTCGCTCGCCGCGGGCTTTCGGTCCGACGCGGGACGCGTCCTCTTCGACTCGATCGCCGAGCCGATGGCGGACCGGCTCCTTCACACGCCGATCGGGCGGCTCGGGCGTTTCCTGCGCGAGGACGCCGCGGTACGGCTGGCGGATACGCTGGCTGCGCCCGCATGGGACTGGATCGTAAACCGGGTGCCTGAGGTGGCGAAGCGGATCCGGATCTCCGAACGTATCTCGACGAAGATCGAGAACTTTTCCATCGAGCGGATCGAACACCTTGTTCGCGATATCAGCCAGCGCGAATTCGACCTCATTGTGCGGCTCGGATACCTGCTCGGCGCCGGCATCGGCACCGGGCTCGTGATTCTGGATTCCCTCCCGGTACTCGAGTTTCTCCGGGGGCTGTTCGGATGAGGCCGGCGCGCGTCGGCGTGCTCGGCGCCGTTGTGTGCAGCGTCGGTCTCGCCGTGTCCGCCTGCGCCTCACCCGACACGGCGATCGACCGCACGGAGGGCACGGGGGAGCTGCGCGGGCTCGCGCTCGAACAGCCGTTCGAGGTGCCGGAGTTCAGCCTCAGGGATTCCCGGGGGCGCCGGTTCGACTTCCGGCCGGAGACCGCGGGGTCGCTCACGCTGCTCTTCTTCGGTTATACGCACTGCCCCGACATCTGTCCGGTGCAGATGGCGGTGCTCGGCGCCGCGCTCGACGATCTTTCGTACGCGGACCGCCGCGAGATCGAAGTCGTCTTCGTGACGACGGATCCCCAGCGCGACACGCCGGACCGGCTCCGGAGCTGGCTGGACCTCTTCGATGCGTCCTTCGTCGGCCTCAGCGGGGAGTTGGAGACGGTGAACGAGATCCAGGCCGGATTCCACCTTCCGCCGGCGCGGATCGAGGAGACCTCGCCCCCGCCGGGTGCGGGAGAGCCTTATCTGATGGGACACGCGACGCCGATCGTCGCCGTCACGGGCGACGGCGTGGCGCGGGCGCTGTACCCGAGCGGCGTGCGCCAGACCGACTGGCGTCACGACCTCCCCCTGCTCCTGCGCCTCAACCGGTCGGTTTCGCCGCCGGCGGGCGGAGCGGACACGAGCGGCGACTGAGGCCACGCGATGCAATGGTGGTGTGCGGCCCAGAGCATCCCGTGGGACTGGTCGTGGCGCCCCTATCCGGGCGTCTGGCTCTTCATCGCGTTCGTGTGCCTCGCCTATCGCGCCTTCACGCGTGGCGCCGCGCCTTCGCGACTCGAGATCGCCCGGTTCGCCGGCGGGGCGCTCGCACTCTGGATCGCGCTGGACTGGCCGGTGGGCGCGCTGGGCTCGGGATACCTGGCTTCGGTGCACATGGTGCAGTTCCTCCTCATCGCGCTGCTCGCCCCGCCTCTCCTCATCGCGGGGCTTCCCCGCGAGGCGCTGGAGCGAGTGCGCGGCGGCAGGGCCACCTCCGTCCTCGAGTTCCTCGCGCGACCGCTCATCGCGCTGCTCTTCTTCCACGCGATCGTCGTCGCGACGCACTGGCCGGAGGTCGTGGACGGCCTCATGGCTTCGCAGGCAGGCTCGCTCGCGCTCGACATGGCCTGGCTGGGCGGCGGACTCGCCTTCTGGTGGCCCGTCGTGAGTCCGGTCCCGCACCGGCCGCGTTTTCCGCTCGGCGTGCGGATCTGCTACCTGATCGCGAGCACGGTGTTGATGACGCTGCCGTATGTCTTCCTGACGTTCGCGGAACTCCCCTTCTACGCGACGTACGAACTCGCGCCTCCGGTGGGCACGCTCTCCGCGGGCGAAGACCAGCGGCTCGCGGGGCTGATCATGCGGATCGGCGGAGGCACGATCCTGTGGACGGCGGCGGGCGTCGTCTTCTGGTTCTGGTACCGCTCCGAGAACGACGCCGCCCGCTGAGGCGCGGTAGCGCTAGTCGTTCACCTGTTCGGTGACCCACTCCATGTAGGGTGGGGAGCCGGCGGCTACGGGGATGAAGAGAACCTCCGGGACGGCGTAGGGGTGGAGTTCGCGGATGCGGCGCTCGACGGCATCGCTGCGGGACGCGGTCGTCTTGAGGATACCGAGGGCTTCCGCTTCCTCGCATACCTCGCCTTCCCATCGATAGACGGAGGTCACGCGGTCGACGACGTTCAGGCAGGCGATGAGCCGTTCGTCGACGAGGACCCGGCCGATCCGCACGAGTTGTTCGCGGTCGGGCCCCGTGACGAGCCCGGCCACGACATCGTTCACGGGCGGTCTTGCTCTCTTTCGCGCCCGCTCATGGCGTCCTCGGCCCGCTCGTAGAGCGCTTCGATCGCGCCGGCGAAGCGGGTCTCGATCACGCGACGCTTGACCTTGAGCGTCGGCGTCAGCTCCCCGCCCTCGACGGTGAACGGACCAGGGACGAGGAGCACGTCGCGCGGCCGCTCGTAGTGCGCGAAGTCCCGGCAGCGTTCCCGCACGGCGCCTTCGATCATTTCCCGCGTCCGGGCGTCCGTGACGAGGTCGGCGTCCGCCGCTTCCTCGACGCCGTGCAATTCCGGGCGGACAGCCTCGAATTCGGGCACGACGATGACGATCGGGAACTTTCGTCCGTCGCCGAGCATCACCGCTTCCGCCACCATCGGGTGCCGCTTGATCTCCGCTTCGACGGGCTGAGGGGCGATGTTCTTTCCGTAAGCGGTGATGATGAGGTCCTTCTTGCGATCCGTGATTCGGAGGTACCCGTCCTCGTCGATCTCGCCCACGTCGCCCGTGTGGAACCAGCGGTCCCCGTCGATGGCTTCGACCGTCGCCCCGGGCTTGTTGTAGTAGCCCGCCATGATCTGCGGCCCGCGGATGAGGATCTCTCCGTCCTCGGCGATCCGGATTTCGGTGCCTGGGATCGGTTTCCCGACCGTGCCGAGTCGGATGGCGTCGATCGGATTGAAGCTGACGGCGGGCGAGGTCTCCGTGAGCCCGTAACCCTCGACGATGGGCAGGCGCGCGGCGAAGAAGAAGCGGGCCACGGCGGGAGAGAGGGGGGCTCCGCCGCTCACGAAGTAGCGGACCTCCCCTCCGGTGCGGGCGCGCAGCTTCGAGAACACGAGGCGGTCGGCGAGCGCGGACTGGAGCTGGAGACCCGGCCCGACCCGGCGACCCTCGAGTTCCGCCATCGCGCGGGCTTCGCCGACGCGACGCGCCCAGTTGAAGATCTTCTGCTTCGCGCCCCCCGCCTCCCGGGCGGTGGCTTCGGCCCTCTCGAGCACCTTCTCGAACACGCGCGGAACGGCGGCCATGAAGGTGGGCGAGACCTCGCCGAGGTCCCGGGCCACCGTGTTGGGGGACTCCGCGTACGCCACGGTGACCCCCGCCCGCCACATGATGTAGTGGCCGACCGTGCGCTCGAACACGTGCGCGAGGGGCAGGAGCGCGAGGGCCACGTGGGTGGAGTCGATCGGGAAGACCCGCAGCGCCATGTCCGCGTTCGAATGGAAGTTGGCGTGCGTGAGCATCACGCCCTTCGGGTCGCCGGTCGTGCCCGAGGTGTAGATGAGCGTCGCCAGATCTTCCGGACGCGTCTTTCGGGCGTGCGTTTCGTAGGTCGACGCGAGCGATTCGGGCGCGGACTCGCCGAGATCGGAGAGGGCGTCCAGCTGCATCGCGGCCAGCGAGGAGCCCTCGGGTGCGGTCACGGGCCCGAAGGCGATGGCCAGCTCCAGAGCGGGGAGGTCGTGTTCTACCTCCGCGACCTTGTCCAGCTGCTCCTGGTCTTCCACGAATACGGCTCGCGCACCGGAGTCCGCGAGGATGTAGCGAACCTGGTCGGCGGGAAGCACCGGATAGACGGGGACGGAAGTGAGCCCCGCCATGACGATGCCCCAGTCGGCCAGGGCCCACTCGAGGCGGGTCTGCGAGAGGATCGCGATGCGGTCGCCCGCCTCGAACCCTCGTGTCCGGAGCCCGAGCGCGATGGCGCGGGCGCGGCGTCCGATGTCATCGGTGGAGGTCGAAACCCAGACGCCGTCCGCTCCCCGCGTCCGCGCCGCATCATCCCGCGGCCGCGAGAGCCCGTCGAGGAAGAGGTCCGGCAAGGTGCCGGGCCGATAGTCGTCCGGGAGCGGGCTCGAGGCTTGCACGCTGCTGGTGCGCGGCCGCTAGTGCGCGACCGATTCCGCGGCCGGCACCCCCAGCCGCTGCAGCGTGCGCCGGGCATGCTCGAGGTGCCTCGGTTCCTCCCGGTCTCCGCGCGCGTAGGCCAGGAACTCCTGAAGGTGGCGCGAGGCGTCCCGCTCGGCGCCCTTCTTCAACAGGAGGAACGCCAGGCCGTAGTGCGCCGCGGTGCTGCGCGGGCGCTCCTCGAGGGCGGCCCCGTACGCGCGAACCGCATCATCGGTCAGTCCAATGTGCGTGTACACCACGGCCATCTGTTCGAGCGTGGCCGGATGCCGCGGATTGTACTTCAGGGAGAGACGAAACGAGATGAGCGCTTCATGGTAGAGCTCCTGCCGAACCAACTCCACGCCTTCCTCATAGAAGTCCGGCTGCTTGCGTCGGCGCCGTCCGTCACTGTCCCAGATCTTCCACCACACCATTCCACCCATGCCATCCTCCCCCGAGCGAGCTGGATCTTACATCTCACTCAACGACCTTCCACACATTCCCCACACATCTGGCGACAACAGGGAATTATAGCGTCTTGTCAAGCTGTGGCAACTTTCTTGTCAAGCCGTGGCAACTTGCTGACTCCGTTCACCGACCCAGACGGTGGCGTCGGAGGCGACCTCCGTGAACTCCGACGCGGCGAGCGCGTCGAGATCCGCGGGGGTCGGCGTCTCCACGACGAGGCGCGCGCCGGGCCGGGCGCAACGCGTGATCTCGGATAGTGGTAGCGCGATGGGAGCGGCGAGCGCGATGCCGTGCAGTGCACCGGAGCGGATCGGCCAGCGGTTCGGCGCGGCGCCCAGGAGGGGATCGACGCCGGCAACGAGATCCTCGACGACCGCGGCGCCCGAGGGGGAACGGTCGGCGGCGTCCGTCAGCCAGACAAGTACCTCGAGACGGTCTCCGAGGCGGGCGATCGCAGCGGCGTGCGCGGCGAGCCGGGGGCCGAGGAGCACCACCATGCCTGTCCGGTCGCTCACGCCCAGCAGCGCCGCGAGTCGCAGTGGCGCCTCCGGAGCGGTCTCCCCGGCGGGGTGCTCCGTCCCGGCGGGCGGCGTGGCGCGTCGTGCGGCATCGGAAAGATCGAACCGCATCGTCCCGCGACGGATGGGCACCTCGATCTCGCACAGGGGGCAGCCCAGCCGTCCCTCGACCACGCGACGCGACTCCGCCCGGTCGACGAAGGTGACGAGCCCGACCGACTCATCGCAGTCGGGACAGTCCAGGACCTCAGCGAGTTCAAGAAACATGTCGCCGCCCCGTACCGCCGGGCGTCGCCCCGTCCCGCCCGGGATGCAAAAGGGGCGACCCGTGGGTCACCCCCCCTGTAGAATCGGATGCAAGGTGATTTCTTGAAGCCCTCCGCAACACGGTTCGGCCCCTCCCATCGGTTTTCGCCGTCCCCGCAGGGCATGACGTCCGCCTCCGGATCGGAGACTCTATGGGCAATTGTTGGCTCAAGAAATATGGCCCTGCATCCGTCTTCGTGAAGGTTAGTGCGGCTTCGGGTTCGCGGCAAATCCCTCTGGCGCTCGAGGAACGGGCGACGGTGGCGCGCGGCGATCATCGAAGTCATGATCCTTCCGAACCTCTTCCCAACGGAGGCGCCATGGCCCGCCGACCCGCTCCGCCGCGTTCGGTCACGTCATCGCAGGAGGTGACGGACGAACAACTCGACGCGTACATCCACACGCGCCTCGCGCTGCTCGGGGTCGATCTCTCCGTGCTTCCCGCCGACGACGAGGATGCGCCGGCCGACCAACGCCGCATCATGGCGTCCGCGCGGCGCTTCCTGCGGTCGACGCCCGGCGCGATCGCCGATTTCGAGTTCGACCCGATGGGGCCGGCGCCCGCCATCTATCCCGCCGAAGTGAGCGCGTGGAACCGTGGGTGAGGTGAACCGGCGCCGCTTCCTCGAGCGGATGACGGCGCTGACCGCGACGGCCGTGGCGACGCCTGCAACGCTGGGCGCGATCGCCAACGCGGGGTCCCGATTCCCCGGCGAGACCCGAGCGAGCAGCCGGGTCGTGGCCGGACACCCTGACGAGCTGAACCTCCCGCCGGCGGGCCGTCCGCAACCTGCGGAGCTGACCGAATTCACGCTCGCCGAGGCGGCGCGACTCCTTCGCGACGGCGACGTCGGCGCGGTCGAACTCGTGGAGGCGTATCTCGCGCGGATCGGCCGCTGGGACGCCCGCTATCAGGCGTTCAACACCGTGGCTTCGCGGGGCGCGCTCGAGGCGGCCCGGACCGCCGACCGGACGCGCGGCCGGGCGCCGCTGACGGGCGTGCCGCTCGCGATCAAGGACAACTACTTCACGGCCGGGGTCCGCACGACGGCGAACTCGTTCATCTTCGAGGACTTCGTACCGGACTTTGACGCGACCTCGTGGGCCCGGCTTCGCGACGCGGGCGCGATCCTGCTCGGCAAGACGCAGATGGGACCGCTCGCGACGACGGCCGCCTCGACCCCCAACGGAGAGCGCACGACAGCGAACGCGTGGGCACCTCACCACGACGATGTGAGCCCCGGCGGGTCCTCGAGCGGATCGGCGACGGCCGTCGCCGCGCGCATGGCCGCGTCAAGCACCGGGACGCAGACGGGCGGCTCGATCACGAACCCCTCGAACGCCCAGGGCCTGACGGGGATCAAGCCGACGATGGGCCGGGTCTCGCTGCACGGCATCCTCCCTCTCACCTACACGCGGGATCACCCGGGTCCCCTGGCCAGGGACGCGGTCGATGCCGCGCTGATGCTGCAGATCATGGCGGGACCGGACCCCGCGGACCCCCGGTCCCTCGGTCTCCCGCCGGTCCCGGATTACCTGGGGGCCGTACGCGAGGATGCCGGCGGGCTCACGCATCCAGAGCGCGGAGGGCCGGTGCGGATCGGCGTCCTGCCCGGCTTTCTCGACGAGCCCGAGCCGCCGGAAGATCCCGGGCCTGACCCGGACCCCGATATCGACCGCATCGGGAGTTCGTTCCCGCGGCGGGAGCGGACGCAGGCGGCGTACCGTCGCGAGGTCGCGACGGTGGAGGCGCGGCGGCGCATGCTCGCGACCCTCGAGGAGATGGGAGCGGAAATCGTCGAACTCGACTTCCCCACCCACTGGGAGGCGTTGACGAGCTTCAACTTCAACAACGTGCGGCTCCCCGAGCGCTCGGAGATCTTCCTCGAACACCTTCGGGATGACGTGAGGAAGTTCGGCGTCTCGCTCGCGCCATGGATCAACGGGCTGCTCCTTCCCGCGGCGGAGTACGTGCGGGGCTCGCGGGCCCGGCTCGTCCTCCTGAAGGAGGTCCTTGACGAGGTGTTCGGCCGCTGCGACCTGGTGACGCAGACCGCGCCCTACCCCTTCGACATGGTGGGGCTGCCGCTCATCGGCTTCCCGATCGGGTTCGAGGCCGGATCGACGGGATACCCGAGGCCCATCGGCGGCATGTTCGGCGCGGAACCCTACGCGGAGCACCACCTGCTCGCCGTCATCGCGGCGTATCAGCGCGCAACGGACTGGCACCTGCGGCGACCCGCGGACCCCGGCGAACTCCGGCCCGCCGAAGGGGACGGGGGCGGTCCCCGCGGCGGAGCCGACGGCGCGACCGGCCGCGAGCGTCTACCGGGGCGCTACGATCTGTTCGATGTGATGGAGCGCGGCGAATAGCGAGCCGTCACCATGCGATGCCGTAGTCGTCGCCGTGGTGGCTCGATCCACCCCAGAAGGCGTCGTTCTCCCAGTCGAAGAAGATCGCGTTGATCGGCCCCGACGTGCGCTCCGCGAAGGTCAGGTCGTATCCCATCGACTCCAGCGCGGAGCGGATCCAGGGCGGCGTCGCGTCCTGCAGGAGCATCCGCCCCGGGCGCGTCTCGTGCTGGCCGAACGAACCGCGCATCTGGAAGCTGTTCATGTTCGGCGCCTCGACCGCCTGCTGCACGTTCATGTCCCACTCGACCACGTTCAGGAAGAACTGGAGCAGATTCTGGTCCTGCCCGTCGCCGCCCTGGACGGCGAACGAGAGGAACGGACGGCCGTCCTTGAGCGCCATGCCCGGCGTGAGCGTGGCGCGCGGGCGCTTTCCGGGCTCGATCACGTTGTACGGGTTGTCCGCCTCGTCGAGGACGAAGCTCTGGGCCCGCTGCGAGAGCCCGATCCCCGTCTCCCCGGCGACGACGGCGGGGATCCAGCCGCCGGAGGGCGTGATGGAAACGACCCAGCCCTCGGCGTCCGCCGCCTGTACGGAGGTCGTGCCGAGATAGAAGTCTTCATCGAGTGTCGCGTGGTCCTCCAGCGACAGTTCGACCCCCTGTTCCGTCGTGACGGCGGCCCGCGTCCCCCAGCGCTCGAGCAGGTCGGCGAAGGGGTTCTCCTCCCCCTGGAAGGGATAGGGATCGCCGGGCCCTGCGTTCGGATCGTTCCGGTCCCATTCGATGGTTTCGAGCCGGGCCCGTGCGTAGTCCTTCGAAAGGAGTCCCTCGATCGGCTCCGCGGGCGGGAAGTAGGGGTCCCCGTAGTAGAAGTCGCGGTCGGCGAAGGAGAGGTTCATCACCTGATAGAGCGCGTGGAGGTAGTTCGCGCTGTTGTATCCCATGGCTTGCAGGTCGAGTTGCTCGGCCATGTTGAGCGCCTGCAGCATCACGGGTCCCTGGACCCACGTCGTGAGCTTGTAGACGTCGATCCCCTTGTAATTCGCGGTGACGGGTTCCTCCAGGTGGACCTGCCAGTTCGCCATGTCCTCCATCGTGATGAGCGCGCCGGCCGCCTGCGCGCCCGCGACGAAGTCCGCCGCGATGTCGCCCCGGTAGAAGGCGTCGTAGGCGGCCTGGATCGCCTCCTTGCGGCTGGCGCCTCCCGCCAGCGCCTCGGCTTCGGCTTCCACGAGGCGTTCGAGCGTCCGCTTGAGACCGGGCTGCCGGAAGACCTCGCCCTCCCGCGGGCCCGGGTTCTCCACGTCGTCCGGGTGGGTGAAGTAGACAGCCATGGACGACGGCCACTGCCGAATGTCGTCCGCCGAATTCCGGATGCGGCGCGCCGCGTCCGCTTCGATCGGGTATCCCTCCGCCATCTCGATCGAGGGCTGAAGCACGTCGGCGAGGCTCAGCCGGCCCCATTCGGCGAGCATCGTCATGAGCCCGCCGGGCGTGCCGGGGGTCACGGCAGACAGCGGACCGACCTCGGGCGGAAAGTTCTCGTGTCCCTCCGCGCGATAGTGGTCGGGGGTTGCGCCGGTCGGCGCCACGCCGAGCGCGTTGACGCCGATGACGCGCTGTTCTCCCGGATGATAGACGAGCGCCTGCGTCTCCCCTCCCCACGAGAGCACGTCCCACATGGTGGAGGTCGCGGCGAGCATGGCGGCGGCCGCGTCCACCGCGTTTCCGCCCTGGTGGAACATGCGCGCCCCGGCGGTGGCGCCAAGCGGCTTGCCGGTGATCGCCATCCAGTGGCGCCCGTGCAGAACCGGCTTGGCGGTGCGCTGGGCTTCGACGATCGGGGGCAGAGTCAGGAGCAGCAGCACTGCGAGCGCGACGCGGGGCGCCGCGACGCTGCAGGGGGGGCGGGAGCCGAAAGCGACAGACATCATGGAATCCTCCGGATAGGAACCGAGCGAGCCGACAGCCGAATATGGACCCCGCCATGCACGTGGCGAAAGCCGGGCCGAGGCTATCGCCGGCGTCGGATCCCGCGCCTCAGGGCCGTGGGCTCGGGGCGCTCGACCTCCGGCGCCTCCGGGGGCGGCGGCTCCACATCGGGTTCGAAACCCGGGATGACGCGCCGCTCGATCGTGTCGCCCAGGAGGCGCTCGATCGCTCTGATCTCGACCCAGTCGCTCGAGGCCATGAGCGTGATGGCGTCGCCGGTGTCGTCGCCGCGCGCGGTGCGGCCGACGCGGTGCACGTAGTCTCTGGGGTCTTCGGGCACGTCGAAGTTCACCACGTGGCGGATGCCGCGGATATCCAGGCCTCTCGCGGCCACGTTGGTGGCGACGAGGACGCGGATCGAGCCTTCGCGGAACCGGCGCAGCGCCTTGTCGCGCTGGTCCTGGTGCTTGCCGCCGTGCAACCCCGCCACGGCGACGTCGTGCGACCGCAGATAGTCGGCGAGGTAGGTCGCCGTCACCCGCGTCCGCGTGAAGACGAGCACCTGCCCCTCCGGCCACTCGCCGAGCAGGTGGTGAAGGAGGGCATGCTTCTGCGACCAGTCCACCGGATGGAGAACCTGGCGGATGCCCTCCGCCGCGGTCTCCCGACCGACCTGTACCTCCTCGGGGTCAGTCATCAGTTGATGGGCGAGCCAGCGGACGCCGTCCGGCATCGTCGCCGAGAAGAGGAGCGTCTGCCGGTCGTCCGGCGTGTGGCGAACGATCTCCTTCACGTCGTCGATGAACCCCATGTCGAGCATGCGGTCGGCTTCGTCGAGCACGAGGACCTGGACGCGGGACAGGTCCGCGTTCCCGCGCTTGATGTGGTCCAGCAACCGACCCGGCGTGGCGACGAGCACGTCGCACCCGAACGAGAGTTCCGCCTTCTCGGGCCCGAGCGGGGTGCCGCCGTGGACGACGACGGACTCGATGGAGGACGACGCGCCGTATGTCGTGACCGCCGCCCCGACCTGCTGCGCCAGTTCCCGCGTCGGCGTGATGACGAGGCCCCGCGGGGCGGTGGACGACTCCGTGGCCACAAGCCTCTGCACGGCCGGGAGGGTGAAGGCCGCCGTCTTGCCGGTACCCGTGTGGGCGGTGCCAAGCACGTCGCGGCCGGCGAGGATGGCGGGGATCGCCTGGCGCTGGATCCCGGTGGGCTCGACGTAGCCCGCCCTTGCCACGGCCTCGACGAGGTCGGGGGAGAGACCGAGTTGGGCGAAGGGGTGCCCTTCCTGACTCATGTGCGTACAGCCTCCTGTGTCGCGGAGCGCAGCGGGCCGACGGCCGGACCGCCGAGTGAGAGGTCGCACGCCATGAGGTCGTCGTCCGTCTCGCGGCGAACCACCTCCCGCGCCCTTCCGGCCCGCACGAAGACGACGGCGGGGCGTCCGACCCCGTTGTACCGGCTCGACATCGCGAACACGTAGGCGCCGGTGCCCGGGATGGCGAGCACGTCGCCTACGGCCGTGTCGCCCGGCAGCGTCGCCGCCGGCGCGATCACATCGCCCGACTCGCAGTGCCTTCCCACGACCCGGAAGGACCGCTCGGCCTCGCCGCGCCCGCGCGATGCGTTGAGCACCTCGTAGCTCGCGCCGTACAGCGACGGGCGCGGGTTATCGGAGAGCCCGCCGTCCACGGCCAGCGCCTCCCCCGCCCCTTCGAGGCGCTTGCGCGCGTGAACCGTGTAGAGGGTGAGACCGGCGTTCGCGATCACGGACCGGCCCGGTTCGACGATGAGCCGGTACGCGCCAAGCCGCGCCTCTGCCTCGGACCGGCGCAGGCCGGCCTCCAGCGCCTCGGCGTACTCCCGGGGCGAGGGCACCTCCTCCCCGGCGCGATAGGGCGCCGCGAGCCCTCCCCCGAGATCCAGATCGACCGTCCCCGGAAAACAGCGCCGCAGCGGCGCCACGAAACCCACCGCCGCCTCCGCGACCCGGGAGAAGAGCGCGGGATCCCGAATCTGGCTGCCCGCGTGGATGTGGACCCCCGCCAGGCGCCACTCACCCGCGCCCGCGATCCGGCGCGCGACGGACGCCGCGAGGGACGGCGACATCCCGAAATGCGTGCCCGGCCCCACGGTTCGCACCTTCTCGTGCGTCTCCGGGGTCAGGTCCACGTTCAGCCGCAGGAGCAGGTCGGGACGATGGTCGGCACCGGTCGCGGCCGAGGCTTTCCGCAGACCCCCGATTTCGTCCGGATGGTCGATGACGATCCGTCCCACGCCGTAGACGATGGCTCGTTCCAACTCGGAGGCCGACTTTGCGTTCCCGTGCAGGATGACGTTTCGTCCCGGGAAGCCGGCGCGCCGCACAAGTTCGAGTTCCCCGCCGGAGACGACATCCACCAGCCAGCCCTCCCGGTCCAGGAGCCGCGCGAGGGCCCCGCACAGGAAGGCCTTGCCGGCGTACGTCAGTCCGGCGTCCGCTCCGAAAGCGGCGCGAAAGCGGGCGAGGCGATCCTCCAGGTGGCCCTCGTCGACGACGATCAGCGGCGTCCCGAATCGCGCGGCGAGTTCCGGCAGGGCCACTCCGCCGACGCGCCCGCGTCCGGCGCTCTCCGTCCACGAGACGGGCAGGACGTGCTTCACATCAGCGCTCCGACGACGGCGAAGCCAGCGGTCGCGATCCCTCCCGCGACGAGCGCATAGGGAATCTGCGTGCGGACGTGCTCGATGTGATCGGTGGCCGACGCGAGCGAGGCGATGATCGTCGTATCGCTGATCGGGCTGCAGTGGTCACCGAAGATGCCGCCCGACAGCACCACCGCCACGAACGGCGCGGGCGGCAGGCCGAGGGCGTTCGCGAGCGGTATGGCCACCGCGAGCATGATCGCGAAGGTCCCCCAGCTGCTCCCGGTGGCGAAGGCGATCCCGCCCGTGACGACGAACACCAGCGGCAGCAGCGCCATGAGCGGGAAGGTGTCTCCGACGATGCCCGCCGCATAGAGACCGGTCCCCAGCGACCTCGTCACGTCGCCGAGCGACAGCGCGAGCCAGAGCACGACCGCCATTCCGGTGAGCGCCCCCGCCCCCTTCAGTCCCACTCGACTCAGGCCCTCCAGATTGAGTGAGCGGTGGGCGAGCGCGAGAACCCAGGCGAGCCCCAGCCCGACGATCACGGCCCACAAGACGCTCGTCGAGCCCGAACCCTCCCTGATGTCGCCGCCACCCGTCACCCACATGAACACGGGCATGGAGACGACCATCGCCGCGATCGGGATCAGCATGTTGCGAGGCTTGAGGACGACGCCCTCGGCCGGCGGCGGCGCGATCTCCTCCGGGTCCGCGAGCGCCACGGCATGGTCCCAGTGGAGACGCCCGTCCTGCGTGCGCGCCTCGGCCTTCTTCATCGGGCCCCAGTTCCAGCCCCGGAAGGCGGTCAGGCCCGCGAGCACGAGAGCCACGACGGCATAGAGGTTGAGCGGAATCGCAATGAGAAAGACACCGAGCGGGTTGCCTACGCCCTGCTCCGTCAGAATCCCCAGGACCAGCGCGCCCCACGCGTTGAACGGAATGAGGATGCAGACGGGCGCCGAGGTCGAGTCGACGATGTAGGCCAGCTTCTCCCGCGAGATCCGGAAACGGTCGAAGAGGGGCCGGGACACGGAGCCCGCGACGAGGATCGTGAGATTCGATTCGATGAAGACGACGATCCCGATCAGCCAGGCCATGATCTGCGCGCGCCGGGCATTCGTCACCCATCGGGCCTCCTCGACCCAGCGCACGAAGCCCCGCATGCCGCCGTTCGCCTCCACCGTGGCGATGAGGGCGCCGATGAGGAACGTGAAGACGATGACCCGCGCGTTGCCCGCGTCGCCGAGCACGCCGATCGCGCCATCGATCGCCCCCGCGGCGCCCGCGGCCGGGTTCCAGCCGGCGAGTATCGTGTGGCCGAGCCAGATGCCGGCCGCCAGGGAGAGAAAGACCTGGCGCGTGTAGATCGCGAGTCCGATGGCCAGCAAGGGGGGGAGAAGCGAGGCGAAGCCGTACGTACCGACTTCCTGCAGAGCGATTTCGGCCATTCAGCTCCTCCCCTCTCAGCGCTTCGAGACCCAGCGGCTCCGTCGATCGTAGAACCTGAGGGGTTGGTCCGCCGCGCGCGAGATCCCGATCCGCGTCGTGACCCGCACGGCAGCCTCCGGGACGGATTCTCCCCAATGCAGGGAGAGCGGAGGATGGTCGAGCCGATGCCCCTGCATCTCGGGGCCTACTCCGAGCGCCTGGGTGAGGCGGGCCGGGCCATTGGTGAGTTCGGCGCGACCGCGACGGCGGCGCATGACGTCGAGACCCGCGGTCGGCTCGACGGCTCGCAGGAGGACGCCGGCCGGGAAGCCTTCCGGTCCCGTGACCACGTTCAGGAGCCAGTGGATACCGTAGTTCCGGTGGATGTACGCGGTGCCCGGAGGTCCGAACAGCGGCGCGTTGCGCGCGGTGCGGCCGATCCGCTCGGCCGCGTGGCAGGCGTCGTCCTCGGGTCCGGTGTAGGCTTCCGTCTCGACGATCCGGCCGACCGTCCGCCCGTCGGCGCAGTCGGAGCGCACCGTGCAGCCGAGCAGCGCCCGGGCCACCTCGACGGCGGGGCGAGCGAGGAAGTCGGCGTCGATCGGTCCGGACCCGAGGCCCGAACCGGCCGCGTCGTTCAGCTCTCCAGCTCTGCGCGCCGGGCTTCGCGAACCACCTTCGCCCGGCCCTCCGAGAGCACTTCCGTCAAGCGCGCCGGCTCGGAGTCGATGACGTCGAAGACGCGGTCGCCGAAATGGTCGAAGAGCACCTCCGCGGTCCGCTTCCCCACGCCCGCATAGTTGCGGACCATGTGCCCGATGGGCCCTCCGGCCGGTTTCGCGGCCGACCTCGCAGCCGGCTTTGCGGTTCCGCCGGCCGACTTGCCGGCCCCTCCGGTCTTGCGCGCCGCAGGCCTGTCGCGAGTCGGAACGTCCTCGATCTTTGCGTCTTTCTTTGCCTCTCCCCCGGCCGCTTCGTCATCGGCGACCAGGCCGATGCGAGGCGCCCCCCCCTTCTTCGCCGCGCTCGGCGCAGCCGTCCGCCCGCGGGACCCCGACCGGTAACGTCCCAGCGTTCGCCGGGAAGATGTCTTCTCCCGGGCGCTCGGCTGGCTGTCCCGGGTCTCCGGCTCGCGCTTCGGCGCGGACGCCGCGGGCTGCTTCGGCGCCGCTTCCTCGCGATTCGGCCCCGCATCCCGCTTCCGCTGTTCGCGCGCCTTCGGCTGGCGGCGGCGCTCGGCGGAGCTGCCACCTCGCCGATCCGGCCGACCCTGGTCCGCCGGGCCCTGATCCGCCCGACCCTTCGCGGCTGTCTTCGCGCCCCGCGCGCCGGACGGGTCCTTACCGCCTCGTTCGGGTCGAGCCGACTCCGCCTTCCGCTGCTGAGCCGGCCTTTTCCGCTGACCCGGCGCGTCCGCACCGGCCGCCCGGGACGACGGCGCACTCCGAGGCACCGGCTCTTGCCGGGGTGCCGGCTTGCTACGGGGTGCCGGCTCGCTACGGGGCGCTGCCTCGCTGCGGGACGCCGGCTTGCCCGGGGACGCCGCCTCGTGGCGGGGTGCCGGCCCGCGCCGGAGGCGGTCGAGCGTCTTGCGCGCGGCCCTCGCCGCAGCGGACAGGGGAGACCGCCCACCCGCCTCGTCCGGGCTCCCGTCCGGCGCTGGCTCCGCCTTGCGCGCGGGCACGGCCGGGGCGGCCGGGGCGGCCGTCGCGGTCAGATAGTGATTGCCGTCCTCGTGCCGGGACATCCGGACAACGCCCGCGTCGTGCGCCGCCCGCAGGAACAGGCTGAACTTGCTGAAGCCGAAGACGCCCTCATCGAAAGCGGCGTCGTACTGCAGGAGCTTGCGCTTGGCCATGGAATCGCGGACCGGGGCTCCGTCCCGGGAGAGTTCGGCCACCGCGCGCTTCAGCGCCTCGTAAGCACCTTCGACGGCGGCTGCGGAGGAGTCCGTCGTCTTTGCCGAAGGTTTCCCGGCCTTCGCGGGTGCGCGTTCTTCCGGGGCTTTCGGAGCGGACGCGCGGCCGCGGCCACCGCGACGGCCGCGCCGACTGCGGCTCTTCGCCGTCGCGGCCTCCCCCCGGGAGGAAACCGGGTCGCCGCCCGCCGCCGACGCCGCGCCGGACGGCAGGCCGACATCGTACTGGCCGTTTTCCCGCTTCTGCAGCACGATTCGATTGCGTTTGGCCGCTTCGCTCAGAAATCGATTGAATCGGGAGAAACCGGCCGTCTTCTCGTCGAAGCCCGGGTCCATCTCCAGCATCACCTGCTTGAGGCGATCCGACCGCATGACATCGCCGCGCTCCGCCATGCGCGCGACGGCCCTGCTCGTCAACTCCCACGGGTCGTGTTTCTCGGTCTGGAGTTCGTCGGCCGCCGTGAGCCCGGACAGTCGGTTGTAGCTGTAGTACTCGTCGCAGTTCTGGACGAGGATGTCCGAAGTGGACTCCTGGAGCCCCACGCCGATCACGTACTTCCCGTACTCCTTGAGTTTCAGCACGAGGCTCGAAAAGTCGGAGTCCCCGGAGAGGAGGATGAAGGTTCCGATCTCGGGGCGCGTGAACACCAGTTCGAGCGCGTCGATCGCGAGCCGGATGTCGGTCGCGTTCTTCTTCGACGACCCGTAGGCGGGCGCGAAGATGAGGTCGACGGAGGACTCGGAGAGCGGCACGATGTACTGGGGGTAGCGTCGCCAGTCCGCGTACGCTCGCTGGACGGCCACCTTGCCGCGGATGATGTCCGAATCGAGGAAGTTCCGGAGTTCCTGTCCCAGGTTGGACCGGATCCCCATGGTCACGTTGTCGAAGTCGATGAGAAGCGCCGCGGCGTCTGCCATATCGGCGGAGGGGCGCCGGTGAGGCGCCCGCGTATACATGTCGTTCATGTCCCTCTTGTCCGTTCGTTTGCCGCGAACGGTCCGAGGTGGCCCCTCTGCCTCGCCCCCGGTGGCGGGGGGGATGGTGAGAGGGGTCTACGGACAGCCGTTCGCGTTCTCGCCGGTCCGATCGCGGGCCGCTTTGCCCGACGACCGCCGCGGCGATCTGGTCTAGTCGGCCTCGGCGCGTACGATGCGGGCCAGACTCACGCGGCGCGCTTGTGCGCTGGAGGCCTCCGGAAGCTCATCCAGAAAGTGAATGAGATCCGGCACTCTGTGCTCTGCCAGAGATTCGTGGCAGAAATCCCGGATTTCGTCGGCCGTGATCAGGGCCCCTTCGGCGGTGACCACGCAGGCGCAGATGAGTTCACCCAGCACGTCGTTGGGGATCCCGAGAACCACCGCTTCTTCCACCGCGGGGTGGGACCGGAGCTGCGCTTCGATTTCGGCGGGGTGAACGCTGTTACCCCCGCGAAGAATCACGTCGCTCAGGCGGCCGACGATATGCAGGTAACCCTCGGGGTCGACCATCGCAAGGTCGCCGGTCTTGAGGAAGCCGTCTTCCGTCATGGTTTTCCGGGTCCGGCCGGGCTGATGGAAGTACTCCCGCATCACGTTGAAACCGCGCACGGCGAGCTCACCGACGGACTCGATGGGGAGCTCCGCGTCCGCCTCGTCAAGCACCTTGAGTTCGACCCCCTTGAGCGGGCGGCCCACCGTGTGGGCCCGTTTCGCCTCGGGATCCGACGGGGTCGTGATCGAGACCGTGGGGGAGGTCTCGGTGAGGCCGTAGGCGCTTTCGAGATCGGGGATCAGGCGTCGGCGCACGTCGCGCACCAGGTCGGCGCCGACCGGGGCGCCCGCGATGACCCCGGTGCGCAGGGAGTCGGGCCGGACCCCGCCGCGTTCCAGCGCCCGCAGCAGCATCACGAACATGGTCGGGACGCCGTGGACGACCGTGGCCTCGTGCTCCCGCGCGAGTGCGAGCGCGACCGCCGCGTCGAAGGTCTCCTGCAGCACGAGCGTCCCGCCGGTGCCGAGCGTCATGAGCAGGGCGGTGAGCCCGAAGATGTTGGGCAGCGGGACGATGCACAGCGTTCGATCGTCGCCGTCCAACCCCAGCCGCGCCGCCGTGGCGAGGGCGGTCCGCACCAGGTTGTCGTGCGTGAGGACGACCCCCTTCGGAGCCCCCGTCGTCCCGGGCGTGTACAGGATCGCGCACGGATCCCGCTGCGGGTCCACCTCCGTCGGCGCGAATTCCCGGCCGCGGCCGCTCGCGATGAGGTCCTCGAACTGGAAGATCCGGTCGTCGTACCAGAGGTCCTCCTCTCCGACCGTCACCACGTACTGGAGGTCCGGCAGCCGCGTAAGGAGGTTCTCGAAGCGCTGCAGATAGTCCACACCGTCCCAGTTCTCGGCCGAGATCGCGACGGCGGCCTCGGAATTCCGCAGCGTGAAACGCAACTCGCGCGCCGAACAGTTTGGACCGATGGGCACGAGGACGGCGCCCGCCTCCGCGACCGCGAGGGCCGAGATCACGAATTCGGGCCAGTTGGGCAGCTGGACCGCGACGCGGTCGCCGGGTTCGACCCCCAGGCGGTGGAGCCCCACGGCCAGCGCGCGCGCCTGCGCCGCGACACGGGAATAGCTCCACGACCCGTCCCGCGCCCGTATGCAGGGCGCGTGCGGGCTCAACTCCGCGTGTCGGGCGAAGAGGTCGGCGACGCTGAGCGCGGCGGTCGGTGACGGTTCGGCTGGGATCACTTCGTGCCGGTCGGTAAATGGGTCTGCGAGCCCCGGGCGCTTTCCGTTACGGTCGCCGACAATGTCAAACGCCCCGGGCCGGTCGTAAAGCCGTTGCGAGAGGTTCTGCGAGATCTTCCTCGGCGAGAGCGAAGCTGTGTCGTCCATCCGCGTCGGTGGCCACCTCGCCGAGGTGCGATAGGAATACGCAGCGGATCCGAGCCTGACGCGCCTTCTTGTCCTTCGACATCGCATCCCGGATCTCGGTTGGCTCGCGGTCGGTCTCCCAGTCGCCGCCGAGCCCGCACGCCTCCAGCAGCGCGGCGAGCCGTTCGGAGGTTCCCTGCTCCGTAATCCCGAGCAGTTCCCCGAGGCGCGATTCGACGCGCATGCCCGCGGCGACGGCCTCGCCGTGGAGGAGCCTGTAACCCTCGAGAGCTTCCAGCGCGTGGCCGACGGTGTGTCCGAAATTCAGGATCTCGCGGCGGCCGCGCTCCAGCGGATCGTCGCCGACCACCTCCGCCTTGTGCCGCGCGACGCGCTCGATGAGCTCCGCGGATGCGTCCGGGTCGCCGCTCGACAACGCCGAAGACCCGCGCACCATCCAGTCCCATAGTTCCACATCGAGGATCGCCGCCGTCTTCATGGCCTCCGCCAACCCGGCGCTGCGCTGGTGCCGCGGCAGCGTCTCGAGCACGGCGGGATCGATGAGTACGGCCGATGGGTGATGGAAAGCCCCGATCAGATTCTTGCCCGCTTCGGTATCGACCCCCGTCTTCCCTCCCACCGAACTGTCCAGCATGGCCAGAAGCGTCGTGGGAATCTGAATGACGGGGACGCCGCGCATGTACGTGGCCGCGACGAAACCCGCCAGATCGCCCGCCACGCCGCCTCCGAGCGCGACGACGGCGGAATCGCGGCCGAACCGCGCGTGAAGCATGCGATCGCTCAGAGCCGCCCACTGCTCCCGGCTCTTGTTCCACTCGCCCGCGGGGAACGGGAAGAGATCGGCGGCGAGACCGGCATCCTCCAGACCGGAAACGACCCCGGCGCCATAGAGCCGCGCGACCTGGGAATCCGCGATCACGGCATACCGGTGCGCCGGCGCGTGTCGTCGGCAGACCGACGCCGCTTCGGCGAGCAGGCCCGGTTCGATGTGAATCGGGTAGCTCCCGCTTCCGGTAACCTGAACTTCCAGAGTCCTGCGGCTCATGGGCCTCCATCGGAAGCACCGGTCAGGCGCAGATCCGTGACGGCGACACCCTCCGGTTCGATAGCGGCCGCCAACTCGGCGATCGAGCGCCCGAGCGCGGGATGTCGCCAGGCGCCGGCGACCTCCGCCAGCGGCAGGAGAACGAAGGCCCGCTCCGCGAGGGCGGCGTGTGGAATCGTCAGGCGCGGTGTCTCCGAAATCTCGTCCGCGTAGAGAAGGATGTCGAGATCGAGAGGGCGGGAGGAGAATCTCGGCGCGTCCGGGTCGCGTCCCGCGTTCGATTCGAGCTCCTTGAGGGAGACGAGCAGAGCGCCGGGCTCAAGACGGGTCCATCCCACGCAGCAGGCGTTCAGGTAGGCGGGTTGGTCCAGGCCGTACGCGGGCGCGGTCTCATAGACCCTGGAGAACCGGGGTTCGACAAGCACCGCCTTCGCCAGACGCCGCGCGGCGGCGCGCAGATGGTCGATGCGAGAACCCAGATTCGATCCCATCCCGAGGGCAACCTCCCGCAGCGAGACGTCGGTACCGGAGGATGGGACACCGGAGGATGGCCGATCGGACCCCTTCAAGGCGCGCCGGGCGCCGAATCGCTAACGACTCTCCGGGAGGATCGGGACGATGTTGTTCCCCGGATTCGTGTTGCCCGGCTCATCGAGCGCGGTGTCTTCCGTCGAATCGACGGACGGAACCGTGGGCCCGACGGTGAGGTCCAGACACCCGGTCGCCGACACCCCGGCCAAACCGATCAGGATCGCACATGTCGCCAGGAAGTGCGTGGCCCTCAGTCTCGCTCTCAATCTCATGTATGCCTCTGTACTCTTGCTCGGGGGTCGTTCTCCGCGGCCGGAAGCTAGTGGGGCGGACGACCGCCGCACAACGAGGAAACGTCCGAAGTCCGCCTTTTCTGACACGCCGAGTCCGGGATGCGCGGAGGCCACCGGGACGAACCGGTGGCCTCCGCCGCCAGCCCCAAAGACCCCCGCGGGCACCCCCGCACGGATCCTCCGCTAACGGACTACGAGATCGGCGTTTGCCGCCCGGCTCTCAGTCGCGAGACTCCTCTGGATACGCTCCAGGGAGTACGCCGCACGCAGCAGCGCAGCGTCGAGACTGCCCGGCACGATCGCGGGCGGGATGGGATTGCCGGCCGAACTCGCCTCCCCCCCGCCGAAGGTGTAGATGTCCCGCTGCAGCACCTCGAGATCCGCGGCCGGGATCGGCAGTTGCAGGGCACTCCCCGCCGGCATGATGTCGTTACGCCGTCCGTGCCAGAACTCGAGTCCGCCGAACACGTTGAACACGTTCTCGAAGTGCTCGAACCACATCGCGTCGCGCAGGTTCCCGCAACGGCCCTGCACATCGTACCGCTTCCGCGGCGTGCACTCGCCCGCCGCGTTGGTCGGCACCGCGTCCGTCGGGTTCGACGGCGCGGGCGGCAGGCCCGCCTCCATGCGCGTCTTGTTCACGATGTCAGCGGCGGCTCCAAAGTTCCCCATGCGGTAATGGGCTTCCGCGACGTAGGCGTCCATCTCCTGGTGCGTCATGGACTCCATCGCGCCGAACTCGCAGCGGCTGCAGCTCAGCGTGTAGTCGTCGTATCGCGAGTCGCCGTAGTGCGACTGCCGGTACGTTCCGCGCTCCGGCCGGAAGATGATCGTCGCGTTGTACCGGTGCCGCGGGCCGTACGAGGCCGCCGAAGGGCTCACCGGCTCCCCGAGCGTACCGTGCTCGTTGACCGCCGGGAACCGCTTGTCGTCCCCGAACGTCATCTCGCGTGCCGTCCGCTGCTCCGTGGGGAACGTGAGCCAGTCCTGATACTGGCCGCTCTGATCCGCCATGCCGACCCAGTCCATGTGCATCCGGTGCCAGGTCCGGTTCTCCTGCATGAAGATCTTGATGCCGCTCCACCATGGAGTGCCTGAGGAGCGGTCCTCGCCGATGGCCACGAGTTCGCGAATGCCGTTCTCGGCATCCGAAATGACCTTGCCCCAGCTCACGCCCGCAGCCTCCGCATCCGTCCGCGGCAGGTTGGCCGCACAGCGCGCTTTCCAGCTCACCAGGTAGTCGGCGAACTGGTTGTTGTCCCAGGGATTCCCGTTGATCCACGTTTCCGGGAGCGTGAACGAGGACGAGCGGGCGGCAGACTCCGCCGCATCGAGCCGTTGAACGGCGTACTGATAGACGGCGTTATAGTCCACCGTGTCCAGCTCGCCCGTCAGATCCACTGTCTCGTCGACGATGAAGGCCTGATCGTACCAAAGCGAGAGCAGGCAGTTCAGTATGGCCTGACTCGCCATCGCGAACGTTCGTGCGCGCACGTTACGCTCGCCTCCGGGGCCGATCTCCAGTCCCTCGTCGAGGGCCCGGATCCCGTCCGAGGCCGCCGAGATGCCGCCGTAGGCGTCACCCCAGTTCGCCTCGAAGATGTACGACGGACTGTACGAAGCCGAGTTCGGCAGCGGCTCGCGGGGCTCACGGCCGAGGTCGTTCATCCCCATGTTGCCCCACGTCGCCGTGTGGCGACTCGACATGTGGTTGAAGGCGAAGTTCGCGTTGTTCCAGTAGTGCCCGATTTCCCAGACCTTGAGGTAGGAGCTCGCGATGAGCGTCTCCACATCGTCCGGGCCCGCCAGGGCTCGCGCACGGTCCGGCTCGTTCAGGTTGTCGACTGCGAGGTCGCAACCCGTAAAGCCGACCGTCAGCGCCAGCGCAATGGCAGGCAGCGTCAGCTTCCTTTTCATGACCCCTCCATTACTCAAATCCATGTCAATCCGAACCCCCGTTCCTGGAGGGCGTCAGAAGACGAGTTCCGCCGAGAAGGTGAACGTTCGGAAATTCGGGTAACCGAAGCTGTCGTAGCGGTTCAAGGTCGCGCTTCCGACCTCCCCGCCGTCTCGCCCGACTTCGGGATCGTACCCGCGGTATGCGGTGAACGTGAACAGGTTGCGTCCGATCGCATTCAGCGTGACCCGGTCGAACACGTCTCCGAACACGGACGAGGTGAGCGATGCCGGCAGCGTGTAGCCGAGCGACAGCTCACGGACCTTGAGCCAGTCGCCGTCCTCGCGGAACCAGGAGTTGTCCGACCCGACGTTGTAGATGACCGAGGCGTAGCCGGTCGGCTTGTTCAGTTCGAGCGGCTTGCCCGTCTGGTCCACGTCCTCGCCCCGCAGTTCGCGAAGCGCCCACTGCGCCGTGTTGTTGTAGATCGAGTGACCCACCGACGACTCGAGGAGCGCGTTCAGGCTGAGGTTCCGATACCGGAAGTTCGTCGCGAACGAAGCGCTGAAATCCGGCGTCGTGTTCCCGAACGGGAGGAAGTCCGTCAGCCGGCACTTCTCCATATAGTCGCCCGGATTCTTGGAGACGCAGGCCGGCGAGTAGTCCTGCACCATGAAGGGGTGTCCCCACCTGTAAGTGCGGTCGCCGTCCGGAGTGGACACGGTCCCCTGCGTGCCCCACAGCTTCTTCGTGAAGCCTTCCGTGTGGTTGTGCCCGCCGGTGTAGACGAGAAGGCCGTCGTCGTTGACCTGGAAGTTGGCGCTGCAGTCGGAAGCCGACACGCCGACCGGCGCAAGGTCCGCACAGCTCGTGGCCAGGACTTCGCCCCACATCTCGCCCAGCGGACGACCCTCGGAAACGTAGTAGGTCGATACCGTGTAGTCGGGAACGTCCAGACGCGTGATCTCCTGCTGGGTCCGGTCCCAGTTCAGCCGGAACTGCAGGCCCATATCCTGCTCGTCGATCGCCGCGTAGCGCAGCGAGATCTCGTACGTCTGCGCCGCGATCTCGCCCGCGTTCTGCCACTGGTTCGAGAAGCCCACGAACGCCGCCTGCGGAACCTGCAGCAGCTGGTCGTCGGTCGTCTGCCAGGCGTACGTCAGGTCGAGACCGAGGTTCTCGAAGAACACGAAGTTGAGCCCCGCTTCGCGCTCCGTCGTGAACTCCGGCTTCAGCGCCCGGTTCCCGAGGTTGATCGGGAAGATCGCGCCCTGTGCGACGCCGAACGTCTCGTACTGGGCATAGAAGTTCGGGCGGCCGCCCGCCGTACCCAGCGAGAAGCGCAGCTTCAATTCATCGATCGCGTCGATGTTCCAGAAGTCTTCCTGCGTCACCCGCCACGCGACCGAGCCACGGTAGTACGTCTGCCACCGCTCATCGGGCCCGAACAGAGAGGAGCCGTCGCGACGGATCAGGCCGTCGAGGATGTAGCGGCCCTGGTAGTCGACGCTCGCGATCCCGAACAGCCCCTCCGCCTTGATCGAGCGGACCTGGTTTTCGCCGCTGGTCTCACCGATGATCGCGCCGAAGTTCGGCACATCCTGCACCGAAAAGCGGCTGCCGAACACGCCGTTCGACTTGAAGCTCTGGTCTTCGATGAGGTAGCGGGCCTTCGCGCGCACCGTGACGTCGCCGTCCATGAACGTCCGGCTCGCGCCGAGCGTCACGGACGCATTGATCGCCTCATCGGTGAAGTTGAACTCGCGCAGACTGCCGCCGGTGAGTTCGCCCGTGCCGCTGGCGCTTGACGTCCGCTCGTTCTTGGGCCGGATCGTGTAATCGCTGAAGTCCGTCCGGTCGAAGGAGGCGTTCGCCTCAAGCGTCAGCCAGTCGATGGCCGCGGGCGAGAAGTTGAGGTCCACGGAACCCATCGTCCGCGTGCGCTTGTCCCGACTGTCGTTCACCGCGAGCAGGTAGAGCGGGTTCGCCTCGATCGACTGCGGATCCGCGTCGATGTCGGGGTATCCGTCGAACGGCGACACGCCCGTCAGTTCGATCGCGGGCGACATGAAGGTGAGCCGCGAGAAGGCGCCTGTCGTGACCGCCTTGTCGTCCTGGTCGGAGCGCGAGTAGAAGCCGCTCGCCGCGATGTCGAGATCGCCGAAGCGCGTGTCGACGTTCAGGCGTACGTTCTGTCGCTCGAACCCTTCGTCGTTCGGAACGCCGACGTTGAAGGCCGACAGGCCCTGCGCGACGCGATCCGCGTTGAGCGTGGCGAGGTTGTCGATGCACTGCGAGCAGCTCACTACACCCGCCTCGCGGAACTGGTCCACGCTCACCCGGAAGCTCGACTCGCCGAAACGGCCCGTCACCGCGCCGTAGAGGTCCATCGTCTCGCCGGGATCGAAGAACGTGTCCATGTGGTCGAACAGTTCGCCCGGGAACGCCTGGTTCGCGAACGCGGTGGATGTGGTGCCCGGCTCGCCCGGATTGATCTGGTTGTAGAGCAGCGCCGAGCCGAACCCCTGCCGATTGAGGTCGCGGAAGTCGACCTCGTTGCCCTGCGAATCGATGAACTTCGTGCCGGACGCGTTCATGGTGTACGGATGCGAACGCACGAGGCCGATGTCACCGACCAGTTGGCCCAGGCCGTACTCGCCACGCGCGAGGACGTTCAGCGAGTTCGTCTGCAGGTCCGTGCCGCGCTTCGTCGTGATCTCGATCACGCCGTTCTGCGCTCGCGAACCGTACAGCGACGCCGCCGCCGCGCCCTTCACGATCTCCACGTGGTCGATGTCCAGCGCGCCCACGTCCGAAAGCGATGCGCCCTCGGACTGGATCACGCCGTCGATCACGATCAGCGGTGACGTACTCCGTCCGTCCGCGTTGATCGACGTCGGGCCGCGAAGCATGATCGAGGCCGGCTGGCCCGGCTGGCCCGAAGCGGAGATGACGGACACGCCCGCGGCCTTACCCGCCAACAGCGAGGAAGCGTCCGCCGCCGGGACCGGAAGGTCCTGCGCCGACAGCCGCTCCACCGTGAACGGGAGCTTCACCTGTGGCGTCTCGCCCACCACCCCCGTTACGACGATGTCCTGTAGGCGAAGCGCCGTCTGCTCCACGGAGAAGTCCGCCGTCGCCACCTGACCCGACGCCACCGTCACCGTCTGCGACAGCTCCCGGTAGCCGATCAGGCGGACCGTCACGGTCTGCTCGCCCGCCGGTACGCCGTCCAACCGGTACGTGCCCTCCAGACCTGTCAGCCCACCGATCACCGTTCCCGCAACGAACACCTGCGCGCCGGCCACCGGGGCCAGCGACTCCGCGTCGGTCACCGTCCCCGAGATCGCTCCCTGAGCGAGCAGCGGGGCCGCGCCGATAAAGAGCCAGGCGCTCACTGCCGTGGCGGCCAGCGCGCTCGCGCGCTTCCGCCGTCCTGACAACCTGAACAACATGGATCACTCTCCTTGTAGCAGTGAGATCCGTTGGTGCTTCGTATACGACCGTCCTTTATCTGAAGTCAGACCGGGAGGCACCCGGTGGCGCCCCCCGGACGTTTCTCCTCAACTTTCAACGCACGACCAGATCCTCGCTGGCGCGCGCGGCCTTCTGGTGCCGCTGGAGGCGATGCAGCGTGAAGGCCGCCCTCTCCAGCGCCGAGTCGAGGCTGCCCGGTACGATCGACGGCGGCGTCGGATTGCCGGCCGCACCGCCCGCGCTCCCGCCGAAGGTGTAGATGTCCCGCTGCAGGACCTCGAGGTCCGCGGCCGGCATCGGCAGTTGCAGCGCCGTGCCCGCGGGCAGGATGTCGTTGCGTCGCCCGTGCCAGAACTCGAGCCCGCCGAACACGTTGAACACGTTCTCGAAGTGCTCGAACCAGATGGCGTCCCGCAGGTTGCCGCAGCGCCCCTGCACGTCGTATCGCTTCCGGGGCGTGCACTCGCCCGCACCATTGGACGGGACGGCGTCCGTCGGATTCGACGGTGCGGGAGGCAATCCGGCCTGCATCCGCGTCACATTGATGATGTCCGCGGCCCCGCCGAAGTCGCCCATCCGGTACAGGCCTTCCGCGACGTAATGCTCCATCTCCTGGCCCGTCATCTCCTCCATGTCCCCGGACTCGCAGAAGTTGCAGCTCAGGGTGTAGTGGTCGTACCGCGCATCTCCGTAGTGCGACTGCCGGTACGTCCCGCGCGAGGCGATGAAGATGATGTTCGCGTTGTAGCGGTGGACGGGACCCGTGGACGCGGCCGTGGGACTCACGCTCTCGCCCAGCGTCCCGTTCTCGTTCACCGCGGGGTAACGCCGGTCATCCCCGAAGTCCATCTTGCGCGCCGTCCGCTTCGAGGTCTCGAAGGAGAGCCAGTCCTGGTACTGCCCGCTCTGGTCCGCCATGCCGGCCCAATCCATGTGCATCCGGTGCCAGGTACCGTTCTGCTGCGCCTTGGCCTTCATGTCGTCATACCAGGCCGTGTCGGACGAACGGTCCTCGCCTACGACGACGACATCCTGGATGCCGGCCCGCGCGTCGGAGATGATCTGGCTCCAGTTCGCCCCCGCCGCCTCGGCATCCGTCCGCGGCATGTTCGCCGCGCAGCGCGCCTTCCACCCCACCAGATAATCGGCGAACTGGTTGTTGTCCCAGGCGTTCCCGTTGATCCAGGTGTCCGGCAGCGAGAACGACGTCGCCCGCACGGCGGACTCGGCCTCGTTCAGCTTGCCCATCGCATAGCTGAACATGCTGTTGTAGTCGACGGTCTCGAGTTCGCCGGTGAGATCCGTCGCCTCGTCGACGATGAAGGCCTGATCGTACCACAGCGAGAGCAGGCAACTCAGCATCGCCTGACTGGAAAGGGCGAAGGCACGGGCCCGGGCGTTTCGCTCGCCCCCCGGCCCGATCTCCAAGCCCTCGTCGATGGCACGGATCCCGTCCGACGCCGCCGCGATCCCTCCGTAGGCGTCGTTCCAGTGCTCCGAGAACACGTACGACCAGCGATAGGAGGTCGAGTTCGGCATCGGCTCCCGGGGCTCCCGGCCGAGATCGTTCTGGCCGTTGTTGCCCCACGTCGCCGTGTGCCGGCTCGACATGTGGTTGAACGCGAAGTTCGCGTTGTTCCAGTAGTGGCCCATCGCCCACACCTGCTGGTAGGAACTGGCGATGAGCGATTCGACGTCATCCGGGCTGGCCAGAGCGCGGGCCCGGTCCGGCTCGTTCGGATTGTTGACCTGAAGGTCGCAACCCGAAAAGCCGACTCCCAGAGCCAGCGTGACGGCCGGCAGTGTCAGCTTCTTTTTCATGACCCCTCCGTTAACTCGATCAATTCCCGTCCGACCTCCGTTTCGCGGAGGGAGCGTCAGAAGACCAGTTCCGCCGAGAACGTGAACGAGCGGAAGTTCGGATAGCCGAAGCTGTCGTACCTCTGCAAGCCCGCGTTCGTGAGTTCGCCGCCGCTCCGGCCGACTTCGGGATCGTATCCGCGATAGTCCGTGATCGTCAGCAGGTTACGGCCGATGGCGTTGAGTGTGACCCGGTCGAACATCTCGCCGAAGAGGCTCTGCCGCATCCCGTCCGGCAGCGTGTACCCGATCGACAATTCGCGAATCTTGATCCAGTCGCCGTCCTCGCGGAACCAGTCGTTGTCGTTGTTCGAGAGGTAAACCCCCGCCACGTAACCGATGGACTTGTTGAACTCGAGGGGTTTCCCGGTCTGGTCCACGTCCTCGCCCCGGTCATCCCGGAGCGCCCACTGCGCCGTGTTGTTGTAGATGGAGTGACCCATCGACGACTCGACGAGGGCGTTCACGGCGAGGCTCTTGTAACGGAAGTTGGACCCGAACGACACGTTGAAGTCCGGCGTCGTGTTCCCGAACGGAAGCACATCCGTGAGCTGGCACTTCTCCATGTAGTTGCCCGGGTTCTTCGCCACGCACGCCGGCGAGTAGTCCAGAACCTTGATCGGGATGCCCCACAGATACGTGTTCTCGCCACCATCGGTCGTGGGCACCGTCCCATCCGTGCCCCAGAGCCTCTTGCTGAACCCCTCGGTGTAATCGGCTCCGCCCGTCCACACGAGGATGCCGTCGTCGTTCACCTGGAAGTTCGCGTTGCAGTCGGACGCCGCGATGCCGACGGGTTCGAGGTCCGCGCAGGTCGTCGCGAGCACGTGTCCCCACATCTCGCCCAGCGGACGACCCTCCGAGACGAAGAACGTCCCCTGGCGGTACGCGGGAACATCCAGTCGCGTGATCTCCTGGCGCGTCCGATCCCAGTTCAGCCGGAACTGCAGGCCCATCTCCTCCGTGTCGATCGGCGCGTAGCGCATGGAGATCTCATACGTCTTCGCCGAGATCTCGCCCGCGTTCTGCCACTGGCTCGAGAAACCCACGAACGCCGGCTGCGGGACGCGCAGCAACTGATCGTCCGTCGTCTGCCACGCGTACGTCAGATCGAGACCGAGGTTGTCGAAGAAGACGAAGTTGAGCCCCGCCTCGCGCTCCGTCGTGAACTCCGGCTTGAGCGCCGTGTTCCCGAGGTTGACGGGGAAGATCGCGCCGCCCGCAATGCCGAAGGTCTCGTACTGCGCCTGGAAGTTCGGCCGCCCGCCCGCCGTACCAAGCGAGAAGCGCAGCTTCAGTTCATCGATCGCGTCGATGTTCCAGAAGTCCTCCTGCGTCACGCGCCATGCAAACGAACCGCGGTAATAGGTCTGCCACCGCTCGTCCGGCCCGAAGAGGGACGAACCGTCGCGCCGGATCAGACCGTCGAGGATGTAGCGGCCCTTGTAGTCCGCGCTCGCGATACCGAAGAGCCCTTCCGCCTTGATCGCACGGGTCGAGTTGCTGCCCGTCGTGGATCCGGTGATGGCGCCGAAGTTCGGGACATCCTGCACCGAAAACTGAGTTCCGAAAACGCCGTTCGACTCGAAGCGCTGGTCCTCGATCAGATAGCGGGCCTTGCCGCGCACCGTGAGGTCGCCGTCCATGAACGTCTCGCTCGCACCAAGCGTCACCGATGCGTTGATCGCCTCGTCCTCGAAGTTGCCTTCGCGCAGGCTGCCGCCGGTTGGGCCCTCACGAGTCTTCTCGTTCTTCGGATAAAGTTCGTAATCGTAGAAGTCCGTCCGGTCGAAGGACGCATTCGCTTCGAGGGTCAGCCAGTCGAGACCCGAAGGAGTGTAGTTGAGGTCGACCGAGCCCATGGTCCGCGTCCGCTTGTCCCGACTGTCGACGATCGCCAGGAGGTAGAGCGGGTTGTTGGAGATCGACTGCGAATCCGCATCGATCAGCGGATATCCGTCCACCGGGTCGATCTGTGCCAGGTCGACGGCCGGCGAGGCGAAAGTCAGCTGGCTGAATGCGCCGTTCTCGAGCGCCTTGTCGTCCTGGTTGGCGCGCGAATAAAACCCGCTCGCCGCAATGTCCAGGTCCCCTAAGCGCGTGTCCACGTTCAGACGCACGTTCTGTCGCTCGTATCCGTCGTCGTCCGGCAGCCCTACCTCGAAGGCCGTCAAGCCTTGGGCGACCCGGTCCGCGTTCAAAGTGGAGAGGTTGTCGATGCACGGCGTGCACCGCACGATGCCGCCCTCCCTGAACTGGTCCACGCTCACCCGGAAGCTCGACTCGCCGAAACGGCCCGTCACCGCGCCGTAGACATCGAACGTTTCACCGGGATCGAAGAACGTGCTCATGTGATCGAACAGCTCGTGGGGGAACGCTTGGTTGGCGAACGACGTGAAAGAGTCGCCCGGTTCGCCGGGGTTGATCTGGTTCGCGAGGACCGGAGCACCGAATCCGCCGCGGCTCAGGTCGGTGAAGGTGACCTCGTTCCCGTCGGTGTCGATGAACAGCGTTCCCGCCGCGTTCATCTGGTAGGGGTGGGACCGCGTCAGGCCCACATCCCCCACCAGCTGGGCGATGCCGTATTCGCCACGGGCCAGGATGTTGAGCGAGTTCGTCTGCAGGCCCGTGCCGCGCTTCGTCGAAATCTCGATCACGCCGTTCTGCGCTCGCGAACCGTACAGCGACGCCGCCGCCGCACCCTTCACGATCTCCACGTGGTCGATGTCCAGCGATCCGATGTCGGAGAGCGAGGCCGACTCCGATTGGATCACCCCGTCGATCACGATCAACGGCGATAGCGATCGACCGGATGAGTTGATGGAGGTTGGACCGCGGAGCATGATGGATGCCTCTGCTCCGGGCTGGCCCGAGCCGGAAACGACGGAGACGCCCGCGGCCTTCGCTGTCAGCAGCGAAGAGACATCCGCCGCCGGGACAGGGAAGTTCTGCGCCGACAGCCGCTCCACCGTGAACGGGAGCTTCACCTGTGGCGTCTCGCCCACCACCCCCGTTACGACGATGTCCTGTAGGCGAAGCGCCGTCTGCTCCACGGAGAAGTCCGCCGTCGCCACCTGACCCGACGCCACCGTCACCGTCTGCGACAGCTCCCGGTAGCCGATCAGGCGGACCGTCACGGTCTGCTCGCCCGCCGGTACGCCGTCCAACCGGTACGTGCCCTCCAGACCTGTCAGCCCACCGATCACCGTTCCCGCAACGAACACCTGCGCGCCGGCCACCGGGGCCAGCGACTCCGCGTCGGTCACCGTCCCCGAGATCGCTCCCTGAGCGAGCAGCGGGGCCGCGCCGATAAAGAGCCAAGCGCTCACTGCCGTGGCGGCCAGCGCGCTCGCGCGCCTCCGCCGTCCTGACGACTTGTGCAACATGGACTGCCCTTTCTCTAGCGTCATAGCCTCGGCGACCCGAACCCCTTCCCCACCCCACAAATGGAAATGATCGGGGGGCGCAGGACCGCGACCCCCGATCATCGTTTCGTAAGCGTTCGCCTCGTCGTTAAGCGCACGCCTCCCGGAACCGTCACTGACGGCGCCGGGAGGCGTCCACTCTCCCTGGAAGGGCTGCCTAATCAAACAACCGCCTTCCTGGTTCAAAACCTTGGGGTAGAACCCATCCCCTGCCCGGGCCTTGCCGGGCCTACTGCCTGCTACCGAACGACGAGATCCCGCGCCCGACGTTCCGCAGCCTGTTGCTCACGAATGCGCTCAAGCGCAAAGGTCACCCGCTCCAGTGCAGCGTCGAGGCTGCCGGGAACGACGCTCGGAGTAGGATCGCCGGCCGAACTCGCCTCTCCACCACCGAACGTGTAGATGTCGCGCTGAAGCACTTCGAGGTCGGCGGCCGGCAGCGGCAGTTGCAGAGCCGTACCCGCCGGCAGGATGTCGTTGCGACGCCCATGCCAGAACTCGAGTCCGCCGAACACGTTGAACACGTTCTCGAAGTGCTCGAACCACATCGCGTCCCGCAGGTTGCCGCAACGCCCCTGCACGTCGTACCGCTTCCGCGGCGTGCACTCGCCGGTACCGTTGGACGGGACGGCATCCGTCGGATTCGACGGAGCCGGAGGCAGCCCGGCTTCCATCCGCGTTTTGTTCACGATCTCCGCAGCGCCCGCAAAATTGCCCATGCGGTAGTGACCCTCGGCGACGTAGTGATCCATCTCCTGCGACGTCATGTGCTCCATGTCGCCGAAGAAGCAGAAGCTGCAGCTGAGCGTGTAGGCGTCGTACCGTATGTCGCCGTAGTGCGACTGGCGGTACGTACCGCGCTCCGGCCGGAAGATGATCGTCGAGTTGTACTTCGACCGCGGACCGTCGGAGGCAATCGATGGACTCACGACCTCAGACTTCGCGCCGTTCTCATTAGCCGGAAAACGCATGTCGTCTCCGAACGACATTTTGCGCGCGGTGCGCTGCTGCGTCGGGATCGAAAGCCAGTCCTGGTACTCGCCGGTCTGGTCGGCCATGCCCACCCAGTCCATGTGCATCCGGTGCCAGGTGTTGTTCTCCTGCATGAGCGATTTGAGGCCGTCGAACCACGGGCTGTCGGACGACGAGTCCTCACCCGTGATCACGACGTCCCGGATGCCGTTCTGGGCGTCGGAGATGATCTGGCCCCAGTTGGCGCCCGCAGCCTCGGCGTCGGTTCGCGGCATGTTCGCCGCACAGCGCGCCTTCCAACTCACGAGGTAGTCCGCCCACTGGTTGTTGTCCCACGCATTTCCGTTGACCCACGCGTCGTCGAGCGTGAACGAACTCGCCCGAGCCTGCGACTCCGCGGCGTCCAGCTTGCCCATCGCGTAGCTGAACATGCCGCTGTAATCGACCGTTTCGAGTTCGCCGCTGAGGTCGGTCGTCTCATCGACGATGAAGGCCTGGTCGTACCACAGCGCGAGCAGGCACGAGAGGATCGCCTGGTTGCCCGCCGCGAGGGCGAGGGCGCGAGCGTTCCGCTCACCACCCGGCCCGATCTCGAGGCCGGCCTCGATGGCCCGGATCCCGTCCGATGCTCCAGAGATTCCGCCGTACGCGTCACCCCAGTTGGCCTCGAAAACGTAGGCCCAGCGATACGAAGGCGAGTTGGGCAGGGACTCGCGGGGCTCACGGCCGAGGTCGTTCATCCCCATGTTGCCCCACGTCGCCGTGTGGCGACTCGCCATGTGGCCGAACGCGAAGTTCGAGTTGTTCCAGTAGTGTCCGATTTCCCAGACCTTGAGGAAGGAGCTCGCGATGAGCGTCTCCACATCGTCCGGGCCGGCGAGGGCTCGCGCCCGGTCCGGCTCGTTCAGGTTGTCGACCTGAAGGTCGCAGCCCGAAAAGCCGACCGTCAGCGCCAGCGCAAAGGCCGGTAGCGTCAGCTTCGTTTTCATGATCTCTCCGTTGTTCAATCGGGTGTCTTCGGACCCCGTGTCGCGACGAGGCCGGGCCGCCCTCCGAAGAGGGCGACCCGCCACTGCCACGGGCAGGGAATCAGAATACCAGCTCAGCCGAGAAGGTGAACGACCGGAAGTTCGGATATCCGAAACTGTCCACCCGGTTGAGCGCGGCACTACCGAGCTGGCCACCGCCCCCACCGACCTCGGGATCGTAGCCGCGGTAGTCCGTGATCGTGAATAGATTGCGACCGATCACGTTGAGCGTAACCCGGTCGAAGACGCCGCTGAACAGGCTTTCGACCATGTTCTGGGGCAGCGTATACCCGAGCGAAAACTCACGCAGCTTGACCCAACTGCCGTCCTCGCGGAACCAGGAGTTGTCGGCGTTGACCGAGTAGACCGCGGAGGCGTAGCCCACGGGCTTGTTGTGCTCCAGCGGCTTGCCCGTCTGGTCCGTGTCCTCGCCCCGCAGCTCGCGAAGCGCCCACTGCGCCGTGCCGTTGTAAATCGACTGGCCCTGCGAAGTCTCCACGAGCGCGTTCACGCTGAGACCGTGATACCGGAAGTTGGTCGCGAAGGACGCGTTGAAGTCCGGCGTCGTGTTCCCGAACGGCAGGAACTCGGTCAGCGTGCACTTCTCCTCGTAGTCGCCGGGATTCTTGGAGACGCACGCCGGCGAGTAATCCTGAACCTTGATCGGGAGGCCCCAGTGGTACGAGTTGGAGCCGTCCGCCGTGGCGACCTCGACCTGGGTTCCCCACAGCTTCTTGCTGAAGCCTTCCGTGAAGGCCGCGCCGCCCGTCGGGACGAGGAGGCCGTCATCGTTGACCTGGAAGTTGGCGCCGCAATCGGAGGCCGACACGCCGATCGGCTCCAGGTCCGCACAACTGGTGGCCCACACTTCGCCCCACAGCTCGCCCAGCGGACGACCCTCGGAGACGTAGAAGTTCCCGAACGTGTAGTCGGGCACGTCCAATCGCGTGATCTCCTGCTGGGTCCGGTCCCAGTTCAGCCGGAACTGGAGGCCCATGTCCTGCTCGTCAATCACGGCGTAGCGCATTGAGATCTCATACGTCGATGCCGCGATCTCGCCCGCATTCTGCCACTGGTTCGAGAAGCCCACGAACGCCGGCTGCGGAACCTGCAGGAGCTGCTGGTCCGTCGTCTGCCACGCATACGTCAGGTCGAGACCGAGGTTCTCGAAGAACACGAAGTTCAATCCCGCCTCTTTCTCGGACGTGAACTCCGGCTTCAACGCGCGGTTCCCGAGGTTGATCGGGAAAATCGCGCCCGCCGAGACGCCGAACGTCTCGTACTGGGCTTCGAAGTTCGGCCGACCGCCCGCCGTCCCCAGCGAGAAGCGCAGTTTCAGCTCATCGATCGCATCGATGTTCCAGAAGTCCTCCTGAGAGACCCGCCACGCGACCGAGCCGCGGTAGTAGGTCTGCCACCGCTCATCGGGTCCGAACAGCGAGGAACCGTCACGCCGAATGAGGCCGTCGACGATGTAGCGGCCTCGGTAGTCGGCGCTCGCGATACCGAACAGCCCCTCCGCCTTGATAGCGCGGACTTCGTTTTCGCCGCTGGTCTCGCCGATGATCGCGCCGAAGTTCGGCACGTCCTGCACCGAAAAGCGGCTGCCGAACACGCCGTTGGACGCAAAGCTCTGGTCTTCGATCAGGTAGCGGGCCTTCCCGCGAACGGTCAGATCGCCGTCCATGAACGTTCGGCTCGCGCCGAGCGTCACGGAGGCGTTGACCGCCTCGTTCACCTGGTTGCGCTCCTCTAAGCTGCCGCCGGTGAAGTCGCCGACGCCGCCGCCACCCAGGCTACGCTCGTTCTTGGGCCGAATCGTGTAATCGCTCCAGTCCGTCCGGTCAAAGGATGCGTTCGCCTCGAGCGTCAGCCAGTCGATGGCCGCGGGCGAGAAGTTGAGGTCCACGGAACCCATCGTCCGCGTCCGCTCGTCCCGGCTGTCGTTCGTGGCCAGCAGGTAGAGCGGGTTCTCCTCGATCGACTGCGGGTCCGCGCCGATCTCGGGATATCCGTCCGTCGGATCGATCCGCGTGAGGTCGATCGCGGGCGACATGAAGGTCAGCCGGGAAAAGGCGCCGGTCGACACCGCCTTGTCGTCCTGGTCGGAGCGCGAGTAGAAGCCGCTCGCCGCAATGTCAAGATCGCCGAAGCGCGTGTCGACGTTCAGGCGCACGTTCTGCCGCTCGTAGCCTTCGTCGTTCGGGAGTCCGACGTCGTAGGCCGACAGGCCCTGTGCGACGCGGTCCGCGTTCAGCGTGGCGAGGTTGTCGATGCAGACGGAGCAACTCACGACACCGGCCTCGCGGAACTGGTTCACGCTCACCCGGAAGCTCGACTCGCCGAAACGGCCCGTCACGGCGCCGTAGATGTCCATCGTCTCGCCGGGATCGAAGAACGTGTCCATGTGGTCGAACAGCTCGTCCGGGAACGCCTGGTTCGCGAACGCGGTCTGCGGCGTTGCCGCGTCGCCCGGATTGATCTGGTTGTAAAGCCGGGCGGAACCGAAACCGGGGCGGTTCAGGTCGCGGAAGTCGACCTCGCTGCCCTCGCTGTCGATAAACTTCGTGCCGGACGCGTTCATCTCGTACGGGTGCGAACGCACGAGGCCGACGTCGCCGACGAGCTGGCCGAAGCCGTACTCGCCGCGGGCCGTGATGTTCAGCGAGTTCGTCTGCAGGCCCGTGCCGCGCTTCGTCGTGATCTCGATGACCCCGTTCTGCGCCCGCGAACCGTACAGCGATGCCGCCGCCGCGCCCTTCACGATCTCCACGTGGTCGATGTCCAGCGCGCCCACGTCGGAAAGCGACGCGCCGTCGGCCTGGATCACGCCGTCGATTACGATCAGCGGCGACTGGCTCCGGCCGGTGGCGTTGATCGACGTCGGGCCGCGCAGCGTGATGGACGCCTCCGCTCCGGGCTGGCCGGAACCGGAAATTACGGACACGCCGGCCGCCTTCCCCGCCAGCAGCGAAGAGGCGTCCGCGGCCGGGACCGGAAGGTCCTGCGCCGACAGCCGCTCCACCGTGAACGGGAGTTTCACCTGAGGCGTCTCGCCCACCACCCCCGTTACAACGATGTCCTGTAGGCGAAGCGCCGTCTGCTCCACGGAGAAGTCCGCCGTCGCCACCTGACCCGACGCCACCGTCACCGTCTGCGACAGCTCCCGGTAGCCGATCAGGCGGACCGTCACGGTCTGCTCGCCCGCCGGTACGCCGTCCAACCGGTACGTGCCCTCCAGACCTGTCAGCCCACCGATCACCGTTCCCGCAACGAACACCTGCGCGCCGGCCACCGGGGCCAGCGACTCCGCGTCGGTCACCGTCCCCGAGATCGCTCCCTGAGCGAGCAGCGGGGCCGCGCCGATAAAGAGCCAGGCGCTCACTGCTGTAGCGGTCAGCGCGCTCGCGCGCCGCCGCCGCCCTGACAAGTGAAACAACATGGATCTCCCTCCTGTGGCAGTGGGATCCTCTACGACCCGAACCTGTTCGAGGGCCGAGCCCCCGCCCGACGCGGCCGGGTCATTTCACCGCGTCGAGACCAACCAAAAGAGCCTTCCGATCGTCGCTACCTGCGCGTCGTGTCGTGTCACTACTCCTTTACAACGATTGGCGGAACCGTTTTGCGACGTACCGGACGCCGCAACGTCGGATGCGCGGCCGCGGCGGACCGAAACCACGCTCTCCGCCACGCTCCGAAGCTCGACGATTCCACACGTGGGCGTGCGGCAGTCTGACGCACACCCGCAACTTCCCCGACGAACGGGACCGGTCAACATGAGAACCAACTTCGGCCCGTGCAAGACCCTTGAAGGGACCGCTGCGGGACCCCGTGCGCGGCCGCTCGGGCTGTCGAAAGCCGGGGTCTCAGGGCCGGAGGGCGACCCGCGCGAAGGTTCGTTTGCCCCGCTGCACGAGGTACTCGCCTTCTCCCAGGCGGAAGTCGCCCTCCCGGATCACGCTCCCGTCCACCCGTACCGCTCCCTGGCGTATGAGGCGACCCGCCTCCGAGGAGGAGGCCGCGAGCCCCGAATCTCGAAGGACGTGGGCGATCCAGAGCGTCTCCCGATTCCCGAGCGAGAGCGACAAGGCAGGGACATCTTCCGGCACCTCCCGGCGCCGGTGCAGGCGGTCGAACGCTTCGCGTGCCTCCTCGGCCGCCGTCGTGCCGTGGTAGCGGGCCACGAGGTCGCCGGCCAGCCACCGCTTGGCAGCGAGCGGATCGGTCTCCGCCTGAGCGCGGCGGGTCGCGAGCGCCCTGCCGGAAGCGCTGGATACGATCACGAGCCACTCGTCGAGCAGCGTGTCCGGGATTGACATCACTCGCCCGAACGTCTCTCTCGCCTCCATCGCGATACCAACGTAGTTGCCGTAGCTCTTGGACATCTTCCTATGCCCGTCGGTCCCGCGCAGAAGCGGCATGATGAGGCACACCTGCGGCTCCTGGCCCGCGCGCTCCTGAAGCGTTCTCCCCAGCAGGAGGTTGAACCGCTGATCGGTGCCGCCGAGTTCGACGTCGGCCCGCAACGCGACGGAATCGTACGCCTGCATCATCGGATAGAGGAATTCGACGAGACTGATGGGACGCCCCTCCCGGTGGCGCGCGGCGAAGTCGTCGCGCTCGAGCATGCGGGCAACGGTGTACTGCGAGGTCAGCCGCAGGATGTCCGCCAGCGCGAGGCCGGCGAGCCATTCGCTGTTCTTCCGGATCTCGGTCGCCTCCGGATCGAGGATGCGAAACACCTGGTCCTCGTAGGTGGCCAGGTTCGACTCGATCTCTTCTTCGGACAGCATCGGCCGCGTCTCGTCCCTGCCGCTCGGGTCGCCCACGCGGGCCGTGAAGTCGCCCATCACGAAGACCACGCGGTGGCCGAGTTCCTGGAATGTCCGCAGCTTGTGGATCGACACACCGTGGCCGATGTGGAGATCGGGCCGGGTCGGATCGAACCCCTGTTTAATAAGGAGAGGCCGATCCTCTCGCGCCGAACGCTCGAGCTTGGCCACGAGTTCGTCTTCGGGGACGATGGACTCGGCCCCCGCCCGGATCCGGCGGATCTGTTCGTCTACGGGGAGAAACATCTGCGCCTGGTGTCGGTATATTCCCTATCGTCCCGTCGCGGGTCGCTCCCGCCGGGGGACGGCGTGACGATAGAATCGGACCATCGGCGGTTCGACGCGAGGGGTGAAGAGTGAACGGCCGGGAGAACGTAGGGGGGGAACGGGGATGATCCGTCGACGACGAGGCGCGGGCCGGTCGCGGGGCGCGAATGGGCGGACGTCCCGGAGGCGGACGTCCCGGACGCGGAGCCACGTGCGCCGGGCTCTGGTGCTCGCGGTTCTGGTCGGCGGCGGACTGGGGGGAGGCGTGGCGTGGCGCGGGTGGACGCACGTCTGCGACGAGTGTCCCTCCATCGCCCAGATCTACGCCTTCGAACCCAGGGAAGCGACGAAGCTCTTCGCGGCGGACGGATCGCTCCTCGCGGAACTCGCCATCGAACGGCGGACGCCCATCCGGATGGAGGGGCTTCCGCGCCATGTGTACAACGCCTTCATCGCCGTCGAGGACAAGCGTTTCTGGGGGCACGCGGGAGTGGATCTGCTGCGGACCACCCGGGCCTTCTTCGATTTCCTGATGAGGGGGTACGGGGCCGCGGGCGGCAGTTCGATCACACAGCAGCTCGCAGGCAACATGTTCGAGAGTTCCGTGAACCGGCGCGACATCAGCATCCGGAGGAAGCTGCGCGAGATGCGGGTCGCGATCGATCTCGAGCGCGCGTACAGCAAGTGGGAGATCCTCGAGGCCTACCTCAACCAGATCAATTTCGACGGGGTGTTCGGGGTCCAGGCCGCGGCGGAGCGCTACTTCGGAAAGACCGCTGCGCAGCTCAATCTGCCGGAGGCGGCGCTGCTCGCGGCGATCCCGCGGAATCCGGCGGGGTACAACCCGATCCGCCGCCCCGAGCGGGCCGTCGGACGGCGCAATCTCGTCCTTCAACTGATGGCCGCGCAGGGACTCGTGAGCGTCGAGGACGCCGAGGCGGCGAAGGCGTATCCTCTGGAACTCGCGCGGGGAGCCCGCATCGAGCAGGACGCGCCCTACTTCGTGGAATGGGTGCGGCAGCGGCTCTACGATCGATACGGCACCGACATCTACGAGAAGGGGTTCCGCGTCTACACGACGCTCGACCCGGATCTCCAGGCGGTCGCGGATTCCGCGCTTCTCGCCCAGCTGGAGTGGGTGGACCGCCACCCGGCCTATTCCGGCGTCACCTTCGAGGAGGTGCGGGCGTGGCCGCCCGACAGCCTGTATCAGGTGAGCCGCGGAGGCGCGGAGATGCCGTACGTGCAGGGGATGTTCATCGCGCTGGATGCGGCGACCGGCGACGTGCGGGCGATGGTGGGCGGGCGCGATTTCGGCGACTCCGAGTTCAACCGCGCGACCCAGGCCATCCGGCAGCCGGGTTCCGTGTTCAAGCCGTTCGTCTTCGCGACGGCGATCGCGGCCGGCATCCCGGCATCGGAGATCATCTACGACCAGCCGTACTACCTCGAGAATGTCGGCGGCGATCCCTACGCACCCCGCAACTTCGACAACGACTTCAAGGGCCCGCTGACGCTGCGGCGGGCGCTGGCCCGGTCGATCAACATCGTGGCGGTCAAGCTGGGTCAGCGCGTCGGCGAGGAGTCGTTCGCGCAGATGGCCGAGCGCATGGGCATCTCATCGAATGTCCCGCGGGTGCCGTCGGCCGCGATCGGCTCGATGGACGTTCGTCCGATCGAGATCGCCAGCGCCTACAGCACCTTCGCGAATCTCGGCGTCCGGGTCTCTCCCCGGTCGATTCTCCGCGTGGAGAGCAAGGACGGCCGCGTGCTCTGGGAGAGCCGGGTCCAGCGTGAGCGGGTACTGGAGCCGGACATCGCCTGGATCGCCCAGTCCATGCTGCGTGATGCGGTGGACCGGGGGACCGGGACGCTGGCGGTGAGGTCTCGCTATGCAATTCCCTTCTCCGTTCCGGTGGCGGGCAAGACGGGAACGACGAACGATGCGACCAACACCTGGTTCGTCGGATTCACGCCGGACCTCGTGACGACGACGTGGATCGGGCTCGACCGGCCGCGCCGCATCTACAACGGCGCCACGGGCGGAGGCACTGCGGCGCCGGTCGGAGCCGCAGTGCTCGCACACTACTACGAGACGCGCGAACACCCCGACCCGTGGGAACGGCCGCCCGGCCTCATCGAGCGGATCGTGGACGAGACCACGGGGTTGCTGTCCACGCGCTGGTGCCCGGTGGAAGCCAGTTATGTCGAGATCTACCTCGAGGGGACGGAACCGACCGAGACGTGCGACGAGCACGGTCCGTGGAGCGGGCACGCCCCCGGCCGGGGAGACTTCGCGCGACGCTAGCCGTTCAGGCGATCCGCTCCAGGATCAGCGGTTGCTGCGCGGCCGGTTCTGGAGAGACCCGGATCGCGTCCCTGAGGCGGTGGGCGGCCGTCGCGGCGCCCGCCGCGCCCGCCGCGTGTACGGTGACGAGAGGCTCGCCTTCGGAAACTCTGTCGCCGGCGTGGCGGTGAAACTCGAACCCCACCCTCGGATCGACCGCATCCTCGACGCGCCGGCGACCGGCTCCGAGCTCCACCGAAGCGACGCCGACCCTGCGAGCGTGGATGTCGAGCCAGCCGGAGCCGGGGGATCGGAAGGGTTCGCGGATCGGAGCCGTGGGGAGGCGCCCGGGGTCGTCGGCTACCCTCGGATCCCCTCCCTGAATCTCGATGAGCCGCACGAAGCGCTCGAGCGCGGCCCCGCCATCCAGGATCGCGCCGAGTTCCGCCGCAGCCCGTTCGGCGTCGGGGGCGCGACCGACGGAGACGAGCAACTCGGCGCTCAGCGCGAGAGTGACGTCGCGCAGATCCGCGGGACCTCCGCCTCTCAACGTCTCCATCGCCTCGCGCACCTCCAGCGCGTTGCCGACGGTGCGACCCAGGGGGGCGTTCATTGCGGTGAGGAGCGCGCTCGTCCGTACCCCCTCGGCGGCCGCGAGGTCGACCATGGTCCGCGCCAACCCACGCGCCTGCTCGCGGTCGGTCATGAAGGCGCCACGCCCGCACTTTACGTCGAGCACGAGCGCCCCGATCCCTTCCGCCACCTTCTTGGAAATGATCGAGGCCGCGATCAGGGGCGGGGAGGGCACGGTCCCCGTCACGTCCCGGAGGGCGTAGAGACGTCCGTCGAGCGGCGCGATCTCCTTCGTCTGGCCGATCATCGCGCACCCGACCTCGTCGAGAATGGCCCGGAACCGTCCCAGATCCACGGACACGTCGAAGCCGGGGATCGCCTCGAGCTTGTCCAGCGTCCCTCCGGTATGCCCGAGACCGCGACCCGACATCATGGGGACGCGAAGTCCGGCCTCGGCCAGGAGAGGCGCCAGGACGAGCGAGACCTTGTCGCCGACGCCGCCGGTGGAGTGCTTGTCGACTGCCGGCGGACCGTCGTCCTCGAACCGCAGCCGCTCCCCGGAGTCGAGGATCTCCCGCAGGAGCACGGAAAGCTCGGTGGGATCCAGCCCGCGGATGAAGGCGGCCATGAGGAAGGCGGACATCTGATACTCGGCGACGTCTCCCTCAAGATATGCGCGCAGGAAGGCCGCGAGTTCGGCGGACGAGAGCCGCCCGCCGTCCCGCTTTCTCTCGATGAGCCGGGTGGGGAGCATGGGGCGCCAACCTTGTCCGGCCCCGGCGCCCTGTCTAGCTTTTTTGGCGATGATCACCCCCACGCAGGTCCCTTCCGCCATCCTGCCGAGGTCGGTCCTCGCGGATCTCTTTCACCGTTGCGCGAGTCTGGGCGACGCCGGTATCGCGGCGTTGAACGAGGCAGGGGACCGTACCGGAGCGGCGGCCGTCGCCCTGCTCGGCGACTCGCCGGACGCGCTTCCCGCAGCGGAGTTCTGGGCCTTCCTCGACGAGATCCTCCGGAAGGCGGGCCTCGGATCGATATCGTTCAAGCCCGGGGGAGGAGCATCCGCCGCCATCGCCTGGCGTGACCCGGCGGAGGCCACGGCCGCAGGGAACGTCCGCTGCCACTTTTCGGCGGCGCTGTTGCGCGGCGTTCTCAGCCGCGTGGCGGACCGCGCGGTGGAGGTCGCGGAGGTGCAATCCGGCGGCGGCACGGAGCCATGGTGGTTCGTGTTCGGCTCCGCGGAGACGATCGAACGACTGCGGGCCGGCGGTCAATCGCGGGCCGGGGACCAGGCGCACTGAGCATGCCCCGCGGTCGTTTGATGGCGCTCGACTACGGCCGGCGTCGCATCGGGGTGGCCGTCACGGATCCGACACGGACGATCGCGGCGCCCCACGGCGTGGTGGAGAGGTCCAACCGACGGGCTCCGGGAACCGCGATCCCGGGTGGGTTGACCGAACTCGTGGCGGAAATGGATCCGTCCGCCATCCTCGTGGGTATTCCGTTCTCGATGGATGGAACCGCGGGCGAGATGGCTGAAGAGGCGCGGGCCTTCGCCCGGGCTTTGGAGGATGCGACGGGAGTACGAACGATCGAGTGGGATGAGCGGCTGTCGACCGCCCGGGCGGAACGGGAGATCCTCAGCATGGATCCGCCTCGAGGCCGACGGCGGCGGAAGGGCCGGACGGACGAAATGGCCGCGGCACTGATGCTCGCCGCTTACCTGCGCAGCGCCCCTGCCGGTGCCAGCGTCCCCCGCGGCTCATGAAACGCCGGTCGAAGGGGATGGGTATTCGCCTGTTGCTCGCGGCTCTCGGCGCCATGGCGCCCGTGGCATACGGGTTCTTCTCCGTCGAGTTCCGGGGCCGCGGCGTTCCCGATGGGTCGGTGGTCGAGGTTCTCGTCCCGGATGGCGCCGCGTCGCTCGAGGTCGCCGGCGTGCTCCGGTCGCAGGAGCTGATCTTCCATCCCCGCATCTTCGACGCGTACGTGCGCCTCAAGGGTCAGGGGCGGCAGCTGAAGGCTGGCCGGTACGAGATTCCGCGCGGCGCCTCGTACACCTACCTGCTCGAGGTGCTCCGAACCGGAGCCGTCGCTACGACGCCACTCACGATCCCGGAGGGTCTTCGGGTCCCGCAGGTCGCGGAACGCCTGGCCGAGTACGTCGGCGATTCGACCGCGACCGTCTTCGCCTACCTGACGAACCCGAAGCGGGTCGGAGAGCTGGGCGTGCCGGGCCCCACACTGGAAGGGTATCTGTTCCCGGAGACGTATCGATTCGCCGATGGTGTCGGACTCCCGGTCATCGTCCAGGCGATCGTCGGACGGTACAGGGCTTTCTGGGGGGCCGAGGAGCGCGCTCAAGCTGCCGTGCTCGGCCTCGATGAACGAGAGATCGTGACGCTCGCGAGCATTGTCGAGAAGGAAGTCCGGTGGGACGACGAGCGTTCGGTGGTCGCGGGGGTCTACTGGAACCGCCTTCAGCGCGACATGCTGCTGCAGGCGGATCCCACGGTGCAGTACGCCCTCGGCGAGCCGCGCGCGCGCCTGCTCTACCGCGACATCGACTCCGTCGCCGATCACCCCTACAACACCTACACGCAGCAGGGACTGCCGCCCGGGCCCATCGCTTCGCCGGGCGCGGCCTCGCTGCACGCTGCCCTCCGGCCCGCCGACCACGAGTACATCTTCTTTGTGGCACGAAACGACGGCTCGCACGAATTCACCCGGACTCTGCGCGAGCACAACAACGCTATAAACCGGATACGCCTCGACCGCGAGCCGGCGGAACGGTAGGACGAGAAGGATCATGCCCGGCTCGCCCACGTCGGATGGCTGGCCTCTGATGGTGATCACGCACCCGCGGCCCGCCTGCGGCCAGCCGCTCGAGCGGGTCGTGGCCGAATGCGTGCACGCCGGGGCGCCGGCGATCCAACTCCGGGACAAGACCGCGGACAGCCGGGCGCTCGCCACGACCGCCGCGAGGCTCCGCGCGATCACGGAGTCCGCGGGCTCCGCCCTGATCATGAACGATCGTCTCGATGTCGCGCTCGCCACCGGCGCGGACGGCGTCCATCTCGGTCCCGACGATCTCACCGTACCGGCGGCCCGTGACATCGCGCCGCCGGACTTCATCATCGGCTATTCCACCGATGATCCCGAGGAGGCTCGTCGCGCCGCGGCTGCAGGGGCGGATTATCTGGGCGTCGGAGCCGTATTCGGCACGCGCTCCAAGCCCGGCCTCGCCAACGAAGCCATCGGCCCCGACCGAGTCCGGCTCGTCCGGGAGGCCAGCGGTCTCCCCTGTCTCGGAATCGGGGGCATCACGCTGCAAAACGCCCCCGAGGTACTCGAGATCGACGCCGGTATCGCGGTTCTCTCCACGGTGATGTCCGCATCGGACCCGGGTGCCGTCGTACGGAGGTTGCTGCGTATCGCCCGGGGAGGAGGAGGGTGTCGCCGGTAGCTTGCTGGTGAACGCCGCGGCCGTGCCGACCGGCCGGGGCGGATCCCGTCGCGCGGCGGCCCGGACGCAAAGGGGCCGAGTTCGCAGGCGTTCAAGGCTGGCGCTACCGGCGACACCCTCCCCCTCCCCGGCCCCAGCATTCACGGTCCGCCCGACCCGCGGTCTGCCCCCCCCCCCCGCGACGATCCGCATCACGACCCCTCGTCTACCCCCACACCGGCGGCCGGGAGGGCGAGGGGAGCCGACGGCTCCCCTCGCCCTCTCCCACCCCGATGCAGAAAACGCCTCGCATCCGCAACGGACACGAGGCGTTTTCAAAAAAGTCGCCGGCAGCGACCTACTCTCCCAGGGCGTCCCCGCCCAAGTACCATCGGCGCTGAGGGGCTTAACTGCTGGGTTCGGGATGGGACCAGGTGTTTCCCCCTCGCTAAAGCCGCCGGCAATCAGGGATCCGGCTAACGAGTCGAGTGCAGGGCGATCGAGCGCGCTGAAGCGCTTATCGACCTCATATGGAAGATATGGATCAAGCCTCACGGATGATTAGTACGGCTCGGCTGAGACGCTCACACGCCTTACACCTGCCGCCTATCTACGCAGTCGTCTCCTGCGATCCTTCAGGCACCTTTGCGGTGCGGGAGATCTCATCTTGAAGTAGGCTTCCCACTTAGATGCTTTCAGCGGTTATCCCTTCGCGACATAGCTACCCTGCGATGCCCCTGGCGGGACAACAGGTACACCAGCGGTCACTCCACTCCGGTCCTCTCGTACTAGGAGCGGCTCTTCTCAAATCTCCAACGCCCACGGCGGATACAGACCGAACTGTCTCACGACGTTCTAAACCCAGCTCGCGTACCGCTTTAACGGGCGAACAGCCCGACCCTTGGGACCTTCTCCGGCCCCAGGATGCGATGAGCCGACATCGAGGTGCCAAACCGCCCCGTCTATGTGAACTATCGGGGGCGATAAGCCTGTTATCCCCGGCGTACCTTTTATCCGTTGAGCGACGGCCCTTCCATTCGGAACCGCCGGATCACTAAGGCCAACTTTCGTTCCTGCTCGACCCGTCGGTCTCACAGTCAAGCTCCCTTATGCCTTTGCACTCTTCGCGCGATTGCCGACCGCGCTGAGGGAACCTTTGCGCGCCTCCGTTACCTTTTGGGAGGCGACCGCCCCAGTCAAACTACCCGCCTGACACTGTTCCCAGACCGGATTCACGGCCCCAGGTTAGAATCCAGACATCGCAAGGGTGGTATTTCACCAGTGGCTCCACAGAACCTGGCGGCCCTGTTTCAATGCCTCCCACCTATCCTACACAGACGGTGCCCGAACCCAATATCAGGTTATAGTAAAGGTGCACGGGGTCTTTTTGTCCTGCCGCGGGTACTCGGTATCCTCACCGAGACTCCAATTTCGCCGAGCTCTTGGTTGAGACAGTGCCCAAGTCGTTACGCCATTCGTGCAGGTCGGAACTTACCCGACAAGGAATTTCGCTACCTTAGGACCGTTATAGTTACGGCCGCCGTTTACCGGGGCTTCATTTCAGAGCTTCGCCGAAGCTAACCCTTCCATTTAACCTTCCGGCACCGGGCAGGCGTCAGTGCCTATACGTCGTCTTGACGACTTTGCAGACACCTGTGTTTTTACTAAACAGTCGCTTGGGCCGATTCTCTGCGGCCGATTTCGGCTCCCCTGCGCGAGGCAGGATCACCTACCGCCGGCTCCCCTTCTCCCTAAGTTACGGGGACATTTTGCCGAGTTCCTTAACCAAGACTCACTCGAGCGCCTGAGGCTACTCGCCTCGCCCACCTGTGTCGGTTTGCGGTACGGTCACACGCACTCCTCGTTCACGAAGCTTTTCTTGGCAGTACGATTACGGTCCCTTAGCGAAGTCCGAAGACTTCTTCGGCATCGGATCTCGGCTTCACCAGGCGGATTTGCCTACCCGGAAACGCCTACCTCCTTACATCGTTCATGTCCATTGAAACGACGGACCTTTCACCTCTGCGTCCCTCCGCGAACTCAAGCGCAGTATCGTGTGGTACGGGAATGTTGACCCGTTTTCCATCGGCTACGCCTTTCGGCCTCACCTTAGGGGCCGACTAACCCTGAGCTGATTGGCATGGCTCAGGAAACCTTGGGCTTACGGCGACAAGGGTTCTCACCTTGTTTCTCGCGTACTCATTCCGGCATTCTCACTTGCCTGCGCTCCACGGGTAGCCTTCCGGCCCCGCTTCACAGCTCAGGCAACGCTCCCCTACCCCGCGCGCAGATGCGCGCAGCCTTAGCTTCGGTGGCTAACTTGAGTCCCGACCATTATCGGCGCAGATCCGCTTGACTGGTGAGCTATTACGCACTCTTTCAAGGATGGCTGCTTCTAAGCCAACCTCCCAGTTGTCTCCGCAAATCCACCACCTTTGTCACTTAGCTAGCACTTGGGGACCTTAGCTGAAGGTCTGGGCTCTTTCCCTCTCGCGCACGAACATTATCGCACGTGCACTTCCTCCCTGAGACCAACTAACGGGCATTCGGAGTTTAGTAGGGGTTGGTACCCGGTTTAGGGCCCTAGCCCTTCCAGTGCTCTACCTCCCGCAGTCTACACTCAGAGGCGATACCTAAATATCTTTCGGGGAGAACCAGCTATCTCCAGGTTTGATTGGCCTTTCACCCCTATCCACAGCTCATCCGAGCAGTTTTCAACCCACAACGGTTCGGTCCTCCACGAAGCATTACCCTCGCTTCAACCTGGCCATGGATAGATCACTCTGGTTTCGGGTCTGTCCCCAGCAACTTTACGCCCAGTTAAGACTCGCTTTCGCTTCGGCTCCGCCGCTGAACGGCTTAACCTCGCTACTGAGGAACAACTCGCCGGATCATAATGCAAAAGGCACGCGGTCACCCGACGTCTCTCACGAAGAGAGGGTCGAGCTCCCACCGCTTGTAGGCACACGGTTTCAGGATCTGTTTCACCCGCCTCCCGGCGTACTTTTCATCTTTCCCTCACGGTACTCGTTCGCTATCGGTCACGGACGTGTATTTAGCCTTGGCAGGTGGTCCTGCCGGATTCAATCGGGATTTCACGTGTCCCGACCTACTCAGGAATGATCCAGAGATCGCGACGTCGGCTTCGCCTACGGGGCTGTCACCCTCTATGGCTTGGCTTTCCAGACGGATTCGACTCACCGCCGCGCGACGCTCCGAGAGCCGGCAGACTCTCACGAACCACCCTGCTACCCCATGGAAGCAACGGCTGCCGCCTTGACACCTCCATGGTTTGGGCTCTTCCCCGTTCGCTCGCCGCTACTGAGGGAATCACGGTTGTTTTCTCTTCCTCGAGGTACTTAGATGTTTCAGTTCCCTCGGTTCGCTTCCCAACGCCTATGTATTCAGCGAAGGGATGACCGGGCATCACCCCGGCCGGGTTTCCCCATTCGGAAATCCGGGGATTAACGCTTGCTTGCAGCTACCCCCGGCTTATCGCAGCTTGCCACGTCCTTCATCGCCAGTCCGTGCCTAGACATCCACCCTGTGCCCTTGATCGCTTGATCCATCTTCGTTGACGGCATCAAGCACCTCAGACGCACTCGGCGCCCAGCACTCTCACTCGCTACCAGATTGTCAAAAAAGCGGACCCCGCAAGACGCCCCAGGGCGCTCGCAGGGAAGACGGATAAAATAGGGTCGTTTCGGAGGGGCGTCAAGCACCTGCCACGGAGCGAGAAAGCGTCAGTTCTCCGCGGCCGGCTCGACCTCTTCGGCGAGGACGGCGACCGTGTTGTCGAGGACCTGCAGGAAGCCCCGGGCAACGCGGAAACGGCGCGGGCCGTCGTCCGTACGGATGCGAAGCAGGCCCTCGCCCAGCAGGACGACCATGGGCGCGTGGCCGTAGAGAATTCCCAATTCGCCGTCGTGCGCGGGGGCGATGATCGACGTTGCGACGCCGGAGAAGGCGGCGGCCGACGGTGAGATCACCGTGACGTTGAGTCGCCGGTCGGCGGACGCCGTCGCCGTCATGCGGCCTCCGCCTCCAGCTTCTTCGCCTGCTCGATCGCTTCCTCGATCCCGCCGACCATGTAGAAAGCCTGTTCCGGCAGGTGGTCGAACTCGCCCTCGACGACCCGCTCGAACGACTCGATCGTCGTCTCCAGCGGAACGTAGCGACCCGGGATGCCGGTGAACTGCTCGGCCACGTGGAAGGGCTGCGACAGGAACTTCTGGATCCGCCGGGCCCGGTTCACGATGACCTTGTCCTCCTCGGAGAGTTCGTCCATCCCCAGGATCGCGATGATGTCCTGCAGATCCTTGTAGCGCTGCAGCGTGCGCTGCACGGCGGTCGCCACGCGATAGTGCCGCTCGCCCAGGAACTGCTCGCTGAGGATGCGGCTGCTGGAGTCGAGCGGGTCCACGGCCGGGTAGATGCCGAGTTCGGCGATCTGGCGCGAAAGGACGGTCTGGGAGTCGAGGTGCGTGAAGGCCGCGGCCGGCGCCGGGTCCGTGAGGTCGTCCGCCGGCACGTAAATCGCCTGCACCGAGGTGATCGAGCCCCGCGTGGTCGACGTGATGCGCTCCTGGAGGTTGCCCATCTCCGTGGCGAGCGTCGGCTGGTAGCCCACCGCGCTCGGCATGCGGCCGAGCAGTGCGGACACCTCGGACCCGGCCTGGCTGAAGCGGAAGATGTTGTCGATGAAGAGGAGGACGTCGAGCCCTTCCACTTCGCGGAAGTACTCCGCCACCGTGAGGCCGGTGAGTCCCACGCGCAGGCGCGCGCCCGGCGGCTCGTTCATCTGCCCGTAGATGAGCGCGGTCGAGTCGATGACGCCCGATTCCTTCATCTCGAGCCAGAGGTCGTTCCCCTCCCGGGTGCGCTCGCCGACGCCGCAGAAGACGGAGCGGCCACCGTGCTCCTGCGCGATGTTGTTGATGAGCTCCATGATGATGACGGTCTTGCCCACACCGGCGCCGCCGAAGAGTCCCGTCTTGCCGCCCTTCACGTAGGGGGCGATGAGATCCACGACCTTGATCCCGGTGACGAAGATCTCCGTCTTCGGCTCGAGGTTCTGCAGCGTGGGCGACTTGCGGTGGATCGGCCATCGCTCCGTCGCATCGACCGGACCCAGCTCGTCCACGGGCTCGCCGAGGACATTGAGGATGCGGCCCAGCGAGGCCTCGCCGACGGGCGCCGAGATGGGATGTCCCGTGTCGACGACTTCCATCCCGCGCGTCACGCCGTCCGTCGCGTCCATCGCGACGGCGCGCACCTGGTTGCGTCCGATGTGCTGCGCCACCTCGCACACGAGATCGTGCACGGTCCCGTCATCGTCCTCCCAGGACACGGAGAGCGCGTTGTAGATCTCCGGCAAATGCTCGGGCTCGAACTCCGCATCGATCGTGGGTCCGATGACCTGCACGACCTTGCCGGTGCCTCGTTCGGTCGATCCTTCAGACATATGTCAGCCTCATGGCTATCGGGTTCTCGGGGGCGCCGCCGCCCCTGTACGCTGTTCGTCCGTTACCCGTCCAACGCGTCCGCGCCGCCGATGATCTCCGCGATCTGATTCGTGATCTCGGCTTGGCGGGCGCGGTTGTACGTCCGCCGCAGGTTGTCGAGGAAGTCGTTGGCGTTGTCCGTCGCCGATTTCATCGCCGTCCGGCGGGCCGCCTGCTCCGCCGCCGCCGTCTCCAGGAGCGCGCTGTATGTCGAGTTCGTCACATAGAGCGGCAGGAGGTGGTCGAGGATTGCCTCCTCCGACGGGTCCAGGATGTAAAAGGGCTGCGGGCCCTTGCGCGCTTCCCCTACGCCGACCGGGAGCACCTGCCGGACCGAAGGGGGCGTGCTCACCATGTTCCGGAACTCCGCGAAGACGAGCCGCACGGCGTCCAGCTCGCCGGCCACGAAGCGGGCGGCCAGGTCGTCGATGAGCGCGCGGGCGTCATCCGTCGTCGGAGGATCCCCCAGGTCGTTGCGCGTGTGCGCCATCTCGACGCCGCGGAACCGGAAGTACGAGATCCCCTTGTTCCCGTAGACGTGGAACTCGACCCGGGCTCCCGCTTCCTCCAGCTCGGCGAGCTGCGCCTGCGCGGTGCGAATGAGATTCGCGTTGAAGGCGCCGCACAGCCCGCGATTGCTCGTCACGAGCACCACCGCGGCGCGTTCGATGCGCGCGGGCTGGCGCAGAAGCGGCCGGGACTCCGCCAGATCCGGCGTGGCGAGCCGGGCGATCATGTCCATCAGTTCGGCCGAATAGGGACGTGCGCGAATCACCCGCCCCTGCGCCTGCGCAAGCTTGGCGGTCGCGACCATCTCCATGGTGCGCGTGATCTTCTTCGTGCTGTCGACGGATTTCATCCGCCGATAGATGTCCCTCGACTTGCTCATGCCGCGGCGTCCGAGGCGTCCCCTCGGGAGGCGTCGTCATGCACGAAGGTGTCGGAATAGGACTCGATCGCCTCGCGGAGCGCGGCTTCGGTCTCGTCCGACATCACGTTCTCCGCCCGGATCGCCTCCCCGACCTCCGGATGGTTCGTGCCCATGTACTCGAGGAACCCGACCTCCCAGCCGCGAATCCGCGACACGTCCAGGGCGTCCAGGAACCCCTGGGTGGCCGCGAAGATCACCATCACCTGCTCCTCGACCGGCATCGGCTCGTACTGGCCCTGCTTCAGGATCTCCACGGTGCGCCGGCCCCGGTCCAGCTGCCGCTGCGTCGCGGCATCCAGTTCCGTGCCGAACTGCGCGAAGGCTTCGATCTCACGGAACTGCGCCAGGTCGAGCCGCAGACGTCCGGCGACCTTCTTCATCGCCTTGATCTGGGCGTTTCCGCCCACGCGCGAGACCGAGATCCCCACGTTCACCGCCGGGCGCACGCCCGAGTAGAAGAGGTCGGTTTCGAGGAAGATCTGGCCGTCGGTGATCGAGATGACGTTCGTCGGGATGTAGGCGGACACGTCGCCGGCCGCCGTCTGAATGATCGGGAGCGCGGTCAGCGAACCGCCGGGCTTCCTGATGTCCGGGTGGCCGGCGATCGCCTCGGGATCATTGCTGATCTTGGCCGCCCGCTCGAGCAGGCGGCTGTGCAGATAGAAGACATCGCCCGGGTATGCCTCGCGCCCCGGCGGACGCCGCAGGATGAGCGACGCCTCGCGGTAGGCGTCGGCCTGCTTCGTGAGGTCGTCGTAGATGACGAGGACGGCTTTCCCCTCCTCGTACATGAAGTACTCGCCGATCGCGCACGCGGCGTAGGGGGCCATGAACTGCATCGGCGCGGGCTCCGACGCGTTCGCGGCGACCACGACCGTGTAGTCGAGCGCGCCCTCTTCGCGGAGCCTTTCGACGATGCCGGCGACGGTCGAGCCCTTCTGCCCGATCGCGCAGTAGACGCAGACGACGTCCTCGCCCTTCTGGTTGATGATCGCGTCGATCGCCACAGCCGTCTTGCCCGTGCCCCGGTCCCCGATGATCAGCTCCCGCTGGCCGCGGCCGATCGGAATCATCGAGTCGATCGCCTTGAGGCCCGTCTGGAGCGGCTCGTTCACCGGCTGGCGGTACACGATGCCGGGCGCCTTACGGTCGACCTTCATGTAGGTGACGGACTCGATCGGCCCGCGGCCGTCGCGCGGCTGCCCCAGCGTGTCCACGACGCGGCCGAGAATCTCCGGGCCGACGGGCACGGAGAGGACGCGGCCGGTGCGGCGCACCGGATCTCCCTCCTTGAGGGCCAGGTAATCGCCGAGGATCACGGCGCCGATGTTGTCTTCCTCGAGGTTCGAGGCGAGACCGATCACGGAGACCCCGGTGTCGCGGGACGTGATCTCCAGCATCTCGTTCGCGACGCACGTGGAGAGGCCCCAGATGCGGGCCACGCCGTCCTTCACCTCGAGGACCTCGCCCACCTCTTCGACCCGGAGTTCCTCCTCGTAGCGGTCGATCTGCTCGAGCAGGGCCTTCTTGATCTCGCTCGCTCGAAGGGAGCTGTCGAAACCTGTCATCGTCTTCTCTTCTCTGTTTTTCGTTACCGAGCGTTTCGCTACCGAGCGTCTCAGTACAGTTCGCGCCGCATCTGTTCGAGTTGCCGCCGCAGCGAGGCGTCCAGCAACTCGTCGCCGACGCGGATGATCACGCCACCCAGAATCTTCGGGTCCTCGTGGAACTCCGGGACGACCTCCCGCTCGAAGCGCCGCTCGAGCGCCGAAACGACCTCGCTCCGGACGCGGTCATCCGCCTCGAAGGGCAGCGTCACCGTGGCGCGGACACGTCCCGCCCTCTCGTCCAGAAGGTCGCGGTAGGCGCGCGCGATCCCGGGGAGGGCCCGCTGTCGGTGGCGATCCAGGATGATGAGCAGAAAGCGGACGAAGAGATCCGGCGCCCTTTCGGCAAGAGCCGCCTGAATCGCCTCCTTCTTCTCGAACAGCGACACCGCGGGCACTTCGAGGAAGCGCTGGAAGTCCGGGACGTTCGCGTACAGGTCCCCGATCTCTTCGATCAGCCGCCCGTACTCGGCCTCGCTCCCGTCCCGGGCCGCGAGTTCGAAGAGGGTCGCCGCGTAGTTGCGGGCCACCGCCGACGCGCTCATCGCTCCGCTAGACGTCCGACACGAAGTCGTGGACCAGGCGCCGGTTCTCTTCGGCGTCCAGCCGCGTCCTGATCAGCCGCTCGGAGGCTGCCAGCGCGAGATCCACGGCATCCCGCCGGATCTCCTCGCGCAGGCGGTCCCGCTCATGACCGATCTCGCGGCGCGCGTCGTCGAGCATCTGCGACTGCTGAGCCCGCGCCTCCTCCAGCATCTCCTTGCGAAGACCGTCGGCGTGCTGCCGCGCGCTCTCGAGCATCTCGCGAGCTTCGCTGCGGGCCGCTTCGAGCGCGGCCTCCTGCTGCGAGAGCAGCCCCTTCGCCTCGTCGCGCGCGGAGAGGGCATCGTCGATCGCGCCCTGGATTTTCGCGTGCCTCTGCTCAAGTCCGCCCGCGATGAGCGGAAAGACCCACTTCGCCAGGACGAGGAGCGTGAGCCCGAACAGGATCACCGTCCAGACGAAGAGTCCCAGATTGAGCGAGAAGATCCCGGTCTCCGTCTGGGCCGCCAGCGCCGTCGGCGTAGCGAGCCCGCAGCAGCCGGCGACCCCGGGCGAACGCATCATCCGCGGATGAAGCCGGCGATCACGAGTCCGAACAGCGCCACACCCTCGATGAACACGGCCAGCACGATCGCGGCCGTCTGGATGGTCTGCGCCTCCTCGGGCTGGCGGGCCATCGCTTCCGTCATGCGCCCGCCGATGAGACCGATTCCGATACCGGCTCCGAGCACGGAGAGCCCGCCCCCGACGATGGCGAGACCGATCGCGAGGCCGTCTCCCGTCGACATGCCCTGCAGCAGCGTCAACATGTTCAGCATCGTTTGCTCCAGTTCCCTTTCTCAGTCGGGGGTTCGGACGACACCCCCCGTTCCATCCGCGCCTCCCCGGCGCGGAAGTTGCCCGCGGACCCTTCCGGATCAGTGCGCGTGGCGAATCAACCCGATGAATACCGAGACCAGCATCGCGAAGATGTAAGCCTGAAGAAGCGCGATGAAGATCTCCAGCATCATTACGAACAGCGCGAGGCCCATGGACCCCAGAATCGTCGCGGCGCCGACCGTCGTTCCGAAAATTCCCTGGCCGACCATCGAGCCGTAGGTGAGGATGAGACCCATGAAGGCGAGGATGACGAAGTGTCCCGCCGTCATGTTGGCGAAGAGCCGGATCGCGAGAGCCATGATCTTCGAGAACTTCGCGATGAGTTCGACCGGGGCCATGATGAGCAGCGTGACCGGCTTCAGCGGCCCGGGCAAGCCGGGCGGGAGGAAGAAGACGGTCTTCGCGTAGCCCAGCGGGCCGAGGGCGATGAACCCCGCCGTCTCGATCACGACAAGCGCGATGATCGCGAGGGCGGCCGTGACCATGATGTTCCCCGTCGCCGTCGCGCCGAAGGGGATGAGGCCGAGCAGGTTCGCATAGAGGATGAAGAAGAAGAAGGTGATGACGAGGGGGACGAACCTCTCTCCGCCGCGGCCGATGTTGGCCATCACGACATCATCTCTCAGGTAGAGATAGAAAGCCTCGATCCCGTTGAGGAGCCCTCCGGGCGCCTTCTCGCCCTCCTCGAGCCGCTCCGTCGAGCGCGCGGCAAGGAACATCGTCACGATCGTGAGGACGGTCGCGAACATCAGGAACAGCACATGCTTCGTGATCGAGAGGTCGATCGGGTGACCCGCGATCTCGAACGGCAACGGAGGAAACTCCGGGAGATGGATCTCGCCGAACGGCTTGAACTCCCAGATGTTCGAGTCCACGACGTGGTGCATCATGACCTCGGTGCCCCACTCCTCGGCGTGCTCGCCCGCCGCGGCGGCTTCGCCGTGGTGTTCCTGGGCGGACGCAGCCACGGGAGCGGCGTGCTCCTGGAGCCAGCCGCCGAGATTTCGGAAGGGGGCCATCGATCTATCGAGCACCGGGTTCATCCGGTTGTGCGTTCCGTGTCGAGTTGGTCTTCTTGCTCTTCGTGCGCGCGAGCGCGAGCCACAAGGCTTCCGTCCACAACAGCACCAGCATGGCGAGTCCGTACGCGATGGGCAGGTCGGGCGTCGCCGACCCCGTCCATGCGAGTCCGCCCGTCACGACCAGCCCTCCCATGCGGAGGCCGATCCCGGTCATCCAGGGCCGGGTCGCCCGCCGTCCCTCCAGGAGCGCCCGGTTCAGAGGCCAGACCGCCACCACCTGAATCAGCCAGGCCGTCGCGATCCCCCACGTGCGCTCGCCGTCCTGCAGCCACGCGGCCGCCACCGCCGCGAGCCCCAACGTGGCCAGCGCATAGGTCGGCGTACGCCGCGTCCAACCGGCGGGAAATCTCTTCACTTCCTGCCGTCCGCCTCCCCGTCCGTCTCATCGGCCCCGGAGCCGTCGCGCTGCGCGGCCAGCCGGCCGAACATGCTGTAGCAGCCTCCCGCGAACCCCGCGAACACTCCGAGGAGCACGAAGAGAGGCGCGGTCCCGAGACGGTCGTCGAGCCAGTTGCCGCCAACGGCGAGGAGCGCAATCGCCAGGCCCATCGCGATGCCGAGGCTCGCGAATTCCGAGCCCGCCGCCTTCGCGTACCGGCGGCCGATGCTCCCCTGTGGTTTCTCGGGTTCCGGCCGGTTTGTCGAACCGGGAGGCGGCTGGTACATGGGGATACATCTCCGTCGTCAGAGCCCCACGCCGACCGCTTGTGAAAAATTTCCCAAGCCCAATCTGTCCGCTTGTGAAAAATTTCGCAATGCCGGTTTCGCTTGACGCTGGGCAGAGAAGGCCTAGGTTGCTGCCACCATATTGAAGGCCTCTGGTCAACTCCGAAATGGCCTCGCCGACGCCCGGGTCTCGCATTCCCGCGGCCCCCCTCACGCCTGGAGCCGATTGAGTCTTGGAAGCCGGTCGAAAGGTCGAGACGGATGACGTTCGGCTGCTCGAGGAACTGGGTCACGCCCGGCTTCGGATCGAGGAGGAAGTCGGGAAGCGGATCATCGGGCAACGGGAGATCGTCGAGAAGCTGCTCATCACGCTGCTCGCCGATGGACACGCGCTCCTGGTCGGCGTCCCCGGCCTGGCCAAGACGCTGCTCGTCTCGACGCTCGCCGAAGCGCTTCACCTGGAATTCAGCCGGATCCAGTTCACACCGGACCTCATGCCCTCGGATATCACCGGGACGGAGGTGCTGCAGGACGATCAGCGCACGGGGGAGCGCCGCTTCGCCTTCGTCCGGGGGCCGATCTTCGCGGATGTGATCCTGGCGGACGAGATCAACCGGACGCCGCCCAAGACGCAGGCCGCCCTTCTGCAGGCGATGCAGGAGGGGGAGGTCACGGTCGGCAACGAGACGTTCCCGCTGGGCCGCCCGTTCTTCGTCCTCGCGACGCAGAACCCGATCGAGCAGGAGGGAACGTATCCGCTGCCCGAAGCCCAGCTCGACCGCTTCATGTTCGAGCTTCGGATCGGGTATCCGACGGCGGAGGAGGAGTCGGTCATCGCGGACATGGCGGCGAGCGGACCGCCCGCCCAGGTGAACCCCGTCGTGACGGCGGGCCAGCTTCTCGATTACCAGGCGCTCGTGCAGAGGGTTCCGGCCTCGGAATCGGTGGTCGGCTACGCGGTGCGGCTGGCGCGCGCCACGCGGCCCCGCGAGGCTTCCGCGCCGGAATTCGTGCGCCGCATGGTCAGCTGGGGCGCCGGGCCTCGGGCCTCGCAGCACACGGTGTTGGCGGCGAAGGCGCGGGCGGCGCTCGATGGCCGCCCCGCCCCCAATCTCGACGACGTGCGGGCGGTTGCGCCCGCCGTGCTCCGGCATCGGGTGGTTCCGGGATTCGAGGCGGAGGCCGAAGGGAAGACCGCGGACGACATCGTCGCGGAGTTGATCGAACACAGCCGCGGCTGGTAGACGTTGGACGAAACCGACAGTACGCAGCGCTGGTCGACCGTTCGCGCGGGCCGTGAGGCTCGGGCCGGAGTCCCCCGTCCGTGACCGGCACCTTCGCGCTGCTCGTCTTCCTTCTCATCCTCTCCGGGGTCTTCTCCGGCGCGGAGATCGCACTCTTTTCGCTCGGAGAACCCCGGGTCCGGGCCCTGGTACGCGCCAAGCGTCCGGGAGCGCGCGCGCTCGAGAGGCTGAAGCGAAACCCCGAGCGCCTGCTCATCATCCTCCGGATCGGGAACAACGGCGCCAGGATCGGGGCCGCGGCGGCCACGACCTACGCGGCGACCGAACGTTTCGGTTCCGCGGGGGTGGGGCTCGCCGCGGGCGCCATGACCCTCCTGGTCCTGTTCTTCGGAGAGATCACGCCGCGGAGCTTCGCGGCGCGCCACGCGGACCGGCTGTCGCTGTGGGCCGCCCCGTTTCTCGCGGGCCTGGGGCGCCTGCTCCTGCCGGTCATCCTCCCGCTCGAATGGCTCGCGCGACGGGTGCTGCCCGACGGCGGCGGCGACACGCACGTGAGCGAGTGGGAGATCCGCTCCATGGTGCGCCTCGGGCATCAGTCGGGCGACATCGAAGCGCACGAGCGCCAGTTCATCGACCGCGTGTTCACTCTGGACCGCCTGCGGGCGAGGGAGATCATGACTCCCAGGGTCGAGATCCTCGCCTGGGAGGACTCGCGCAGCCTCGGTGACATCGCGGACGAGCTCGCCGACGTGCGCTTCAGCCGGATCCCCGTGTACGGCGAATCGCTCGATGACGTGACGGGCGTGCTGTACCGCACGGAGGCGTACCGGGCGCTGCTCGGCGGCCAGCAGGACGCAGCGCTCTCGAGCATCGCCCGCGAACCCTACTTCGTCCCGGATACGATCACCCTCATCGAACTGCTCGAGCAGTTCCGGGCGCGACGCGTGCACATGGGGCTCGTTGTAGATGAACACGGCGGGCTCGACGGGCTCGTGACGCTCGAGGACATCCTCGAGGAACTCGTCGGCGACATCGTGGACGAGACCGACCTGCCGCCGGAGCCGATCATCCGGCTCCGGCGGGACGAGATCGCCGTGGACGCCGGGGCGGAGCTCCGCGAGATCAACGATGCCTTCGGCACTTCGTTTCCGGTGGACGAGTACCGCTCACTGAACGGGTTCCTGCTCGGCGTACTGGGCCGGGTTCCGGCCGCGGGAGAGACCGTCGAACATGGCGATGTTCGAATCCGGGTCGTCGCGGGCACGGACACGCAGGTGACGCGGGCCCGCATCCGCCGCCGCTAGCGCGGCGCCGCGGCAAGATCCGGCGGCGGCGTCGCCGCAGGGCCCGGTGCGGCCGATCGCAGGTACCAGTCGAACAGGGCGTCGCCGAACAGGAACGCGAGGGCCGCGCCGAGCGAGAGGAAGGTTCCGAAGGGCACGGGCCTCCCGGTGCGAAGTGCGATGGGCCCGAAGACGATGGACCCGGCGAGCGCTCCCATGAAGATCGTGAGAAGGGCGCCGGCGGGCCCGAGGAACGCTCCCACCATCGCCATCATCTTCACGTCGCCGCCGCCGAGCGCCGGCTTCCGGAGCACCTTCTCGCCCAACCAACCGACCAGGTAGAGAATTGCGAACCCGAGCGCCGCCCCGGCAACCGCCGCAAGCGGCGTCGTCGATCCCGGGAGCGCGGAGAGGGCGAGGCCCGCGGCACACCCCCCGAGCGACAGCTCATCGGGGATGATGTAGTGGCGCGCATCGATGACCGCGATTCCGATGAGCAGGGTGAAGAGGACCGCGCCCGCCAGCGCCGTGGGCGACGCGCCGTATGCCCAGGCCATGCCTCCCCAGACCAGAGCGGTCGCGACCTCGATGGCCGGGTAGCGCCAGGAGATGGGGACGCCGCAGTCGCGGCACCGTCGCCGCAGGAGCAACCAGGAGAGGACGGGGAGATTGTCGCGCCAGCGGATCGTCGCCCCGCATGCCGGGCAGCGGCTGCGCGGACCCACGACGCTGCCTCCGGCGGGCAGACGCGTGATGCACACGTTGAGGAAGGAGCCGAGCGCCGCGCCGAGCACGGCGGCCGCGCCCAGGGTAGCGGCGCCCGTCAATCGGGTGTCCGGGCCAGCAAACGGTCGAGCAGGATGGCGCCGGCCGACGCCACGTTCAGCGACTCCACGCCGCCGGCGAGCGGCACGGAGACGGCGCGGTCGGCGACGGCGCGGAGAGAGGCGGAGACGCCGTGTGCCTCGCTCCCCAGTGTGAGCGCCACAGGTCCGGGAGATGGCCCCTCGAGCGGCGGGGCATCGGCTGCGGCGACCCATATCGGGATCCCCCGCTCGGCGAGCCGCTCCACCGCCTCCCGGGCGTCCGCGCGGAAGACGGGGCCGCGGAACGACGCTCCCGCCGAGGCCCGCAGCGCCTTCGGCCCCCAGGGATCCGCAGTCTCCCCGACGCCGATCACGGCGGCCGCTCCGAGCGCGAGCGCGGTGCGCAGGAGGGTGCCGACGTTGCCCGGATCCTGCACGCCGTCGAGAAGCACGATCGCGCCCTCGCCCACGTCGTCCCAGCCGTACGCCGGGATCTCGCCGACCGCGAGGATGGGCTGGGGCGTGGCGGCATCCGCCAGGGTCCGGACGACGGCTTCGGGCACCGCCTCGGTGCGCTCGCCCCGGGCCGCCGCACGCGCGAGCAACTTCTTCACGTCCGGCTCGGCCCCGGCCGCGTCCGCGTGCAACACCGCGACCGTGCGGCCCGGCCACTCGAGCATCTCGCCGACGAGCCGCCGCCCCTCGGCCAGGAAACACCCGGTTTCCCGGCGTCCCTTTCCGCGGTGCAGCGACCGCCAGGTCTTGATCTCCGCGCGCGTCGGCATGCCCTTATTTTACGCCGCGGCGCAACGGGGTGTCATCGGGGCGCACGCGGGAACGAGCCTGTCGACCTTGCGGACCTGAACGGAGTCGAGCGTGAACCCGATGAAAGCGGCCCGAGCGACGGCCCTGACGATCGCGGGAAGCGATTCGGGAGGCGGAGCCGGCATCCAGGCCGACCTCAAGACCTTCCACGCCTTCGGCGTGTTCGGAACGAGCGCGGTTACCGCCGTGACCGCGCAGAACACCCTCGGGGTCCAGGCGGTGCAGGCGCTCGAGCCGTCGATCGTGCGGGGCCAGATCGAATCGGTGCGGGCGGACCTCACGCCGGGGGCCGCGAAGACGGGGATGCTCGCCCAGGAGGACATCGTGCGGGCCGTCGTCGCGGGGCTGCATGGCTTTGAAGCGCCGCTGGTCGTCGATCCCGTGATGGTGGCGACGAGCGGCGACCGGCTGCTCGACCCGGCCGCCGTCGCCGCCATCGTCGAGGAACTCCTGCCTCTCGCCGCCCTCGTCACGCCGAACCTGCCGGAGGCCGAGATCCTGGCCGGACGGACCGTGAGCACAGAAGCCGACATGCCGGCGGCCGCGAGCGCCATCCTCGCGCGCGGAGCCGGGGCCGTGCTCGTGAAGGGCGGGCACCTGGACGGCGAGGAGGTCGTCGACCTGTTCCGGGACGGGAATCGCGAGCGCGTGTGGCGGACGCCCCGCATCCGGACGACGGAGACCCACGGGACCGGTTGCACGCTCTCGGCCGCGATCACGGCGGGGATGGCCTCGGGGCTCGCCCTCGAACCGGCGATCGAACGAGGGCTCGCCTTCACTCATGCCGCCATCGCCGCGGCGCCGGGTCTCGGCTCCGGCCGCGGCCCCCTGGATCACTGGGCCGACCCCGGCGCCGGCTCCCGCGACTGAAGATTACTCTCCGTACGGAACCCAGATGTTTTTGATCTGGGAGGCGTGCCGGAGGAACTCCCGTCCCTCGCCGCCGGCACCGAACCAGTCCCGCCGGCGGATGGCCTCCGTCCACGTGCACTTCAGATTGGAGGCGGAGCGGCGCTCCACGTCGGCGGCCCCCTCTGCCGTCCCGAAGTACCACATCCCATCCACCGCAGCGTGGCCGGAGAGGGTGGGCCGCAATTCCTCCTCGAGGCCTGTAAGGATGTTGATGACCCCCGGAGGCACGTCAGAGGTCTCGATCACCTGTTGGAAGTCGGTGGCGAGGAGCGGCCAGCGCTCCGAGGCGACGGCGACGACGGAGTTCCCGAGCGCGACCGGCGGGATCACGGTGGAGATGAAGCCCAGGAGGCCGGGCTCCGGCGGACAGACGACCGCCATCACGCCCAGCGGTTCGGGCATGGCGAGCGTCACGTTGCGGAAGGGCGTCCGGTGGACGGCCCCGTCCCACTTGTCCGCCCACGCCGCGTAGGTGAAGAGGCGGCGCACGGACGCTTCGACCTCCCGCCCCGCCGCTTCCGCATCGCAACCGGTGAGCGCGCGCAGCCGGTCCTCGAACGCCGTCCGGCGGGCGTTGAGATTCTCGCCCAGGTAGTAGAGGATCTGCGCCCGCAGGTGGGCCGTCGTGCGGGCCCAGCCCGTGGCGAGCGCCACCTCGACCGCGTTGCGCGCGTCCTTTCTGTTTGCGCGGGCCACATCTCCCGCGGCGCGTCCTCTGTAGTCGAGGACTTCGAGGCTGTAGCCGCCGTCCGGCCGGGCCTGCCGCCCACCGATGTAGAGCTTCGCCGTCCGGTCTATCGTGGGCATCGGCGCCGCGGGTGCCCGGGCCGTCTCGCTGGCGTCTCCGCGCCCGTCGCGCGCCTCTTCCCGTCCGTCATCTTCCGCGGTCTCCGCGTGCTTTTCGGGGGTCGGCTCCACCGGCTCCGGGTTCCGGCGGACATACTCGCGGAGTCCTTCCCGGCCGCCCTCGCGGCCGAATCCGCTCTCGCGGTAGCCGCCGAACCCGGAGGCGGCATCGAACACGTTCGTGCAGTTGATCCAGACCGTCCCCGCCTTGATCTGCGAAGCGATGTCGAGGGCGAGGTTCACGTTCTCGGTCCAGACGCTCGCCGCGAGGCCGTAGCGCGTGTTGTTCGCGAGCGCGACCGCCTCGTCGGGCGTGCGGAACGTCATCTGAACCACGACGGGACCGAAGATCTCGACCTGTGCGATCCGCGCGGCCGGCGACACGTCGGTGCACAGGGTGGGCGGATAGAACCAGCCGTCCCTAGGCACGCTCCAGGACGGTTGCCAGATCGCCGCACCCTCCTCGCGGCCCTCCTCGACGAGCGACTCGATCTTCTTCAACTGGACCGGGGCGATGATCGCGCCGATGTCGACGCCCTTGTCGAGCGGAGCCCCCATGCGGAGAGTCTCCATGCGGGCGCGCAGCCGGTCGGCAAGCGCGTCGGCGATCCCTTCGTGGGCGAGGATGCGCGAGCCGGCGCAGCACACCTGGCCCTGGTTGAACCAGATCGCGTCGACCACGCCCTCGACCACGCTGTCGAGGTCCGCGTCGTCGAAGACGAGGAAGGGCGACTTCCCGCCGAGTTCCAGCGAGATCTTCTTACCGGTCCCGGCGGTCGCTTCGCGGATGAGGCGCCCGACCTCCGTCGAGCCCGTGAAGGCGATCTTGTCGACGTCCGGATGTTCGACGATCGCGGCGCCGGTGCGGCCATCGCCGGTGACGATGTTCACGACACCCGGCGGGAGATCGATCTCGCGGCAGAGTTCCGCGAACCGGAGCGCGGTCAGCGATGTGAACTCGGCGGGCTTGAGGACGACGGCGTTCCCGGTCGCGAGGGCGGGCGCAATCTTCCACGCGAGCATGAGGAGCGGGAAGTTCCAGGGGATAATCTGACCCGCGACGCCGAGCGGCTCGCAGTCCGCGAGTTCGGCGTCCATGAGCTGGGCCCAGCCCGCGTGGTGGTAGAAGTGCCGCGCGACGAGCGGAATGTCGATGTCGCGCGATTCGCGGATGGGCTTCCCGTTGTCGAGGGTCTCGAGCGTCGCGAAGAGTCGCGAGTGCTTCTGCAGATGACGGGCGATCGCGTACAGGTAGCGCGCCCGTCCGTGTCCTCCGAGGTCACGCCAGGCCGCCTGGGCCGCCCGCGCCGCCGCCACCGCGCGGTTCACATCGCCGGGGCTGCCCTGCGCGATCTCGCCCAGCTGCTCCTCGTTGCTTGGGTCGAGCGTCGCGAAGAACTCCCCGTCCGCCGGTTCGCACCAGGCGCCGCCGATGTAGTGCCCGAAGCGGGGCCCCCGTTCGGCGATCCACGCCCGCGCCTCGTCCGCGGCCTCCGGGGCGGGACCGTACTCCATCGTCTCGAACAGTTCCGCGATCTTCGGCATCTCCCTCAACCCCCTCTCAACCCGACCTCACCACCGGCCTTATCCGAGCGGATGCCGGTGGTATGCGGAGTACCGCCCCGTCACGTGGTGCTCCAACTGGCGTTCGATGTCCGCGAGCAGCGAACTCGCGCCGAAGCGGAACAGCGACCGGTGGAGCCATGCCCCGCCCAGTTCCTCCTTGACCATGATCAGCCACTCGATCGCCTGCTTCGCCTTTCCGATGCCGCCAGCCGGCTTCAGGCCCACGTGGAAGCCGGAGAGCTGGCGGTAGGCGCGGGTCGCGCGCGCCATCACGAGCCCGACGGGGAGCGTCGCGTTGACCTTCTCCTTGCCGGTCGAGGTCTTGATGAAGTCGGCTCCAGCCATCATGCACGTCCAGCTCGCGCGGGCGACGTTGCGCAGGCTCCCGAGCTCGCCCGTGGCCATGATCGTCTTCAGGTGGGCCTCGCCGCACGCCTCGCGGAAGGCGCGGACCTCGTCGTACAGCGCCTGCCAGTCGCCGGTGAGCGCGTGGCGGCGGGTGATGACGATGTCGATCTCGCGCGCCCCGGCCTCGACCGCTTCGTGGATCTCCTCGACGCGCTGCGCGAACGGGGTGAGTCCGGCGGGGAAGCCGGCGGCGACCGCGCACACCGGGATGTCGTGGCCGGCGAGCGCTTCCACGACGGCCGGAACCATCGTCGGATACACGCAGACGGAGGCCACGCGCAGGCCGAGATCTTCCACTTCCAGCGCGCGGAGGAGGTCGGGGCGCACAGGCTGGCGGGCCTTGGCCGCGAGGCGGGCCACCCGTCCCGGGGTATCGTCGCCGGCGAGCGTCGTGAGGTCGATCATCGTCACGGCGCGGAGGAGCCAGGCGGCCTGCCATTCTTTCTTGACGCTGCGGCGCTTCCCCAGCGTCGCGGCCCGGCGCTCGATCGCACTGCGGTTCGCGGCCTGCCCCCGGATCAGATCGAGATCGAGCGGCGTTCCGGCATTGCGCCCCCGCATGGGAACGACATCGGCATCCGCTCCGGCGAAGACGCCCAGGGACGACGAAGCCGCATCTGCGGGCGTGACGCCGCGTTTCGCCGCTCTCGTCATGATTCGTCCGCGGGTTCCGATGATCGCTGGAAGATGTCCATCGTTGGAATATCGTTAGGACGCCGAGCTCAGGCGAATGTACCTTCCGCCCGGAGGACGGTGTTGTCCGCGACGAGGCGCCGACGGTTTCTTGACGCTCGGCCGCCTCCGGGCCGAAGCTGTTGCCCGGACACCCTGAGAGAACCCTACGGTTGACCATCCGGAGAATCCCATGACGACCAACGAAAGCTGGTGGCCGAACCAGTTGAGCCTGAAGGCTCTTCGGCAGAACTCGCCCGCGTCGGACCCGATGGGCGAGAGCTTCGACTACGCGGAGGCGTTCAGGAACGTCGACGTCGAAGAGCTGAAGCGGGACATCGAGGAGGTGATGACGACCTCGCAGGACTGGTGGCCGGCGGACTACGGCCACTACGGACCGCTCTTCATCCGCATGACGTGGCACGCGGCGGGCACGTACCGTATCACCGACGGCCGCGGGGGCGGCGGCTCGGGCTACCAGCGCTTCGCGCCGCTGAACAGCTGGCCCGACAACGGCAACCTGGACAAGGCGCGCCGGCTGCTTTGGCCGGTCAAACAGAAGTACGGCCGCAATCTGTCGTGGGCCGACCTCATCATCTTCGCGGGCAACTGCGCCCTGGAGTCGATGGGGTTCCGGACGTTCGGGTTCGCCTTCGGCCGCCCGGACGTGTGGGAGGCCGACGAGACGGACTGGGGATCCGAGACCGAGTGGCTCGCGGACGAACGCCACGACGATGACGGGGAGCTGCAGGAAGGACTCGGCGCCGACCACATGGGTCTCATCTACGTGAACCCGGAGGGTCCGGGCGGCAAGCCGGATCCCGCGGCCGCCGCGAGGTTCATCCGCACGACCTTCGCCCGCATGGCGATGAACGACGAGGAGACGGTCGCGCTCATCGCCGGCGGCCACACCTTCGGCAAGGCGCACGGCGCCGGCCCCGAGTCGCACGTCGGCACGGAGCCGGAGGGCGCCGGGCTGGAGGCGCAGGGCTTCGGGTGGCACAGCAGCCACGGCAGCGGCAAGGCCGGCGACGCGATCACGAGCGGCCTCGAGGGCGCCTGGACCACCGAACCCACCCGGTGGGACAACAACTTCATGGAGAACCTGCACGACCACGAGTGGGAGTTGACGAAGAGCCCCGCGGGCAAGTCGCAGTACACGCCGGTCAACGCCTCCGAGGTCGCCACCGTGCCGGACGCGCACGATCCCTCGAAGAAGCACGCGCCCATGATGCTCACGACGGACCTCTCGCTGCGCGAAGATCCCGTCTACGCGCCGATCTCGAAGCGCTTCCACGAGAACCCGGCGGACCTCGAAGACGCCTTCGCGAAGGCATGGTTCAAGCTGCTTCACCGCGACATGGGGCCGCGCAGCCGGTACCTCGGGCCGCTGGTCCCGGCGGAGCCGCAGCTGTGGCAGGATCCCGTGCCCGACGTCGACCACGAGCTGATCGATGAGGGGGATGTCGCGGACCTCAAGGCCAGGGTCATCGCTTCCGGCCTGTCGGTTTCCCGGCTGGTTGCGACTGCGTGGGCGTCGGCGGCCTCGTACCGCGGCACCGACAAGCGCGGCGGCGCGAACGGGGCCCGCGTCCGCCTCGCGCCGCAGAAGGACTGGGAAGCGAACGACCCGGCGGAGCTGGCGGAGGCGCTCCGGACGCTGGAGGGGATTCAGGCGGCGTTCAACGGCGCGCAGGCGGGCGGGAAGCGGGTCTCGCTGGCCGACCTCATCGTCCTCGCCGGGTGTGCGGGCGTCGAGCAGGCCGCGCGCGCTGCCGGACACGACGTGCAGGTACCGTTCTCGCCGGGGCGCACGGACGCGTCGGAGGAGTGGACGGACGCGGGGTCGTTTGCCGTGCTGGAGCCCGCCGCGGACGGATTCCGCAACTATGTCAGGGACGGGAACGGGGCGTCCGCGGCCGAGCAGCTGGTGGAGCGGGCCTGCCTGCTCACGCTGACCGCGCCCGAGATGACGGCGCTGGTCGGCGGCATGCGCGTCCTCAACGCTAATACCGGTGGGGCCGCGCACGGCGTGTTCACGGCCCGGCAGGGCGCGCTGACGAACGACTTCTTCGTGAACCTGCTCGACATGAGCACCGAGTGGCGGGCGTCCTCCGATGGCGCCTTCGAGGGCCGCGACGCGGCCTCCGGCGACGTCAGGTGGACGGCCACCGAGGTGGACCTGGTGTTCGGTTCGAACTCCGAACTCCGGGCCCTCGCGGAGGTCTACGGGTGCGACGACGGGCAGGAGGTCTTCGTCCACGACTTCGTCGCCGCCTGGAACAAGGTGATGAACCTCGACCGCTACGATCTGACCTGATCCGCACCGCACCGCGGGCGAGGGGGTCCGGTGCCGGACCTCAGAGTCCTTCCATGTCGAGGGCCACGATGGAGGATTCGTCCAGGCTGCCGGTGTGGAGGGCCCACACCCTGCGCCCTCTCGCTTCCAGCAATCGGTGATCCTCCGGAAGGCGGATCGAACCGAGGAATCGCCCGGACGGGAGGAATACGTCGTGCCTGGCTCCCGGGGCCCCGTGTGGGCCGGCTGTCCCGGGGGCCGGGCGGTCCCGCTGGACCCAGATGCGTCCGTCCACATCGACGACGATGCGGGAGATGGCGGCCGGTAGCGGGGGCTCGCCGGCTTCGGCCAGGGCTTCGCCGAGGGTGCTCCGCCGAGCGTCGGGCAGCTCCTCATTCAGCTCCTCCCCGCGCTCGGCAGACGAGAGCGGGAGCGGTTCCCCCGGGTGGCAGAACCGCACGAGGCTGGTGCCGTCCCGGTCGAAGACCTCCAGTTCGTAACGCCCGTCCGGGTCGGAGACGACCCGGGTCTCCGACCCGACACCGAGCAGCGATCGCGGCCAGGCGGCGAGTGCCACGCCCGAGGGCACTCTCACGCGCGACCGTACCACGGTATCGTGTGCGGCCGCGTCGGGAGACCAGCGCACGAAGGACCGCTCCTCCCAGCCATCCTCCACCGGGCCGGGGGATTCGATCCACACGCTCTGGTCCGGCTGGAGGGAGAGGAACCCAACCTCGCCGGACATGACCACCGGCATGAGCAACGTCGGATCGACCGCCGTCACGCCGCTCGAACGCGGCGCCAGGTCGAGTGAAGTCAGCCGATTCGTGCCGAGGTCCAACACGAGGATGGTGTTGGCATCGACCCAGGTCACCGCGGCCGGCGCCTGGACTTCGCCCGGGCCTTCGCCGCGTGTCATGACCGGCCCCAACCACTCTCCATCGGGGTCGAGCAGGATGACTTCGGCGAGGCCCCAGTCCGCGATGGCCACCGATCCGTCGGGACTCACGGCGACGTCAGCCGGAAAGATCAGTTCCTCCGCTTCCTCGGTGCCCCCGGCACGCCACACCTCACGCCAGGAGAGCTCCGCGGGCCAGATCCCGACGCCCGTGTTCCCTACAGCTCGACCATCGGCGTCTGCGACCTCACACGCGGGGGATCCGGACCGGCCGCAACCGGCGACCGCGGCGGCAAGGACCGATGTAAGCGCCCAGGATCGGAGAGTCATGTACCTACGCTTCTTATGGGAAACGCGTGATCGACTCGGCGACGAGGCGCTGGAAGTCGGCCTGGGCGAGTTTCGTCGTCTCCAGCACTTCTTCGTGGTTCAGCGGTTCGTCGAGGACCCCCGCCGCGTAGTTCGTGAGGCAGGAGACGGCGACGCATCGGATGCCGACGGCGCGCGCCGCGATGACCTCGGGCACGGTGGACATGCCGACGGCGTCGGCGCCCAGCGCCCGCAGCATGCGGATCTCGGCCGGGGTCTCGAAGGCGGGGCCGTGCATGGCCGCGTAGACGCCCTCGTGCAGCGTGTGGCCCAGGTCGGACGCGGTCCCGCGGACGATCGCGCGCAGTTCCCGATCATGGGCGAACGTCAGGTCGGGGAAGCGACTTTCTGTTCCGACGGCGGGGCCGAGGAGGGGGCTCGTGCCGGTCAGGTTCAGGTGGTCCGAGATCAGCATCAGTTCGCCGGGGTGCCAGCCCTCCCGGATCGCCCCGGCCGCGTTAGAGAGGAAGAGGATCGGGATCCCCAGCGCCGCCGCGACCCGCACGTAGAAGACGACGCGGTCCGGCGGGCCTCCCTCGTAGAGGTGGACGCGTCCGCTGAGACCCAGCACGGGCCGGCCGCCGAGCGTCCCGATCAATGCGTGGCCAGCGTGCCCTATCACCGTCGGGAGGGGCCAGTCGGGCAGATCCTCGTACGGCACCCGCACCGGGTCCTCGATCTCCTCGCCGAGGCCGCCGAGTCCGGAGCCCATCGTGATTGCGACGTGCGGCGCGTCGCCGTTCAGCCGATCCCGGATGGGGACCCGCAGCGCCGCGGCCGCCGCTTCGACGCCGGCGCGGATGTCGGCGGCGCGGGTCACGCGAGGACTCCGGCCAGCGTCGCCGTCATCCAGGTCGCGACCGTCCCCCCGAGCATCGCCCGCAGGCCGAGTTTCGACAGATCCTCGCGGCGGCCGGGCGCGATCCCTCCGATGCCCCCGATCTGGATCGCGATCGAGCTGAAGTTCGCGAAGCCCGTCAGCGCGTACGTGCAGATGATGAGCGACTTGTTCGAGAGTTGAAGGTCGCCGGCGAGGCCGGCCCCGAGGTTCGTGAAGGCGAGGAACTCGTTGGCGACCATCTTCACCCCGAACAGCGTCCCGACGTCGACCGCGTCGGCCCACGGCACCCCAATGAGCCAGGCCACCGGCGCGAAGACCCAGCCGAAGATCCGCTCGAGCGTGATTCCATCCACGCCGAACAGCCCCGTCACCCAGCCGATGATGCCGTTCCCCAGGGCGATGATGGCGAGGAAGGCGAGGAGCATGGCCCCCACGTTCAGGGCGAGCTTCAGCCCGTCCCCCGCCCCTCCGGCCGCCGCGTCGATCACGTTCGCGTGCGCCTGCGGCGGGTCGATGTCCAGCGTGCCGTGCGTCTCGGGTTCTTCCGTCTCGGGCATCAGCATCTTGCTCACCACGATCCCCGCCGGCGCCGCCATGATGCTCGCCGCCAGGAGGTGCCCCGCGATCCCCGGGAACACCCCCACGAGGATCGCGACGTACGCCGCCAGCGCGCCGCCCGCCACGGTCGCGAAGCCTCCCGTCATCACGGTGTTGAGTTCGGACATCGTCATCCGGTCCACGAAGGGCCGGATGAGGAGGGGCGCCTCCGTCTGGCCGACGAAGATGTTGCCGGCCGCCGAGGTCGTCTCCGCGCCGCTCGTCCCGAGGGTTCGCTGCATCGCCCACGCGACGCCGCGCACGACGCGCTGCATGAACCCCAGGTGATAGGCGAGGGCCATGAGAGAGGAGAAGAAGATGATCGTGGGCAGGACGCTGAAGGCGAAATTCGCGCCGATGTTCACGACGCCGCCGGCACCCCCGTCGACCGGGGTCCCATAATCCACGAGCGACCCGAACACGAAGCGCGAGCCGGCGTTCGTGTACCCGATGAGCGCGACGAACACGTCGTTGACGGCACTGAAGAAGGTCCGTCCGAGCCCCGTCTTGAGGACGAGGAGGGCGAAGACGACCTGAAGCCCGAGCCCCTTCGCGACGAGCGGCCAGGCGATCGACTTCCGGTGCGCGGAGCAGAGCCACACGGTCGTGAGCAGGAAGGAGATCCCGAGCAGGCCCCGCAGGAGGCGGGAGAGGAACGATTCGTCGATCGCGCCGCCCACCCCCTCGAGTCCCTGCGCCGCCAGCGGCGCCGCGCCCGCGGCCAGCAGGACGCAGAGCACCGCCGTTGCGGCCGCCGCGGCCACTGCGGAGCGGGGTCGGTCGCGACGCTGGGACATCGGCGCACTCCGGTTGGGGTTCGGGGCGACGGGAACGGCGGAAACATACCCCGTCCCGTCTTCCGCGCCACGCCATGCACGCCTACATGCCAATTTGGCACCTCGCGCCGGCCAACGGCTCCGGCGAATGCCATTTTGTCTGAAAAGACGGCGTACAGGCGGGCCGCCGCGCGGCACGGCGCTTGCAACTTCGTTTCCTGTTCGCGGGCGTGCCGGAAAATCGCGGTGCGGGACCCGCGCGAATCGAAACCCGATGGAAGAACAACCGGACAAGGAAAACCAATGGGCAAGATCATCGGAATCGACCTCGGGACGACGAACTCGGTCGTCGCCGTAATGGAAGGTGGAGACCCCGTCGTCATCCCGAGCGCGGAGGGCGCGCGCACCACGCCCTCGGTGGTCGCCTTCACCAAGGAGGGAGAGCGGCTCGTCGGGCAGGTCGCCAAGCGGCAGGCCGTGACGAACCCGCTCAACACCGTCGCCTCGATCAAGCGCTTCATGGGCCGCAAGCGGTCCGAGGTGGGCGAGGAGATGAAGCTCGTCACCTACGACATCCAGGGCGACAACCAGGACCGCGTTCAGGTGCGGATTGCGCACGCGGACAAGACCTTCACGCCGCCCGAACTCTCGGCCATGGTGCTGCAGAAGATGAAGCAGACGGCCGAGGACTACCTGGGACAGGAAGTGACCGAGGCCGTGATCACGGTCCCGGCCTACTTCAACGACGCCCAGCGGCAGGCGACGAAGGACGCGGGCCGCGTGGCCGGCCTCACGGTCCGCCGGATCATCAACGAGCCGACGGCGGCGGCGCTCGCCTACGGCCTCGACAAGAAGTCGGACGAGAAAATCGCCGTGTTCGATCTCGGTGGCGGCACCTACGACATCTCCGTGCTCGAACTCGGGGACGGCGTGTTTGAGGTGAAGGCCACCAACGGCGACACGCATCTCGGCGGCGACGACTTCGACCAGCGCCTCATCAACTGGCTCGTGGACGAGTTCAAGAAGGACCAGGGGATCGATCTGTCGGCCGACCCGATGGCCCTGCAGCGCCTCAAGGAGGCGGCGGAGAAGGCGAAGATCGAGCTCAGCTCCACGATGCAGACCGACATCAACCTCCCCTTCATCACCGCCGACGCGTCGGGACCCAAGCACCTCAACCTCGCCCTCACGCGGGCGAAGTTCGAGCAGCTGGTGGACGACCTGATCCAGCGCACGATTCCGCCGATGGAGAAGGCGCTGGCAGACGCCGGTCTCTCGGTCGACGAGATCGACGAGGTCATTCTCGTCGGCGGCTCGACCCGGATCCCCAAGATCCAGGACGTCGTGAAGGATTTCTTCGGGCAGGACCCGCACAAGGGCGTGAACCCGGACGAGGTCGTGGGCATCGGGGCCGCGATCCAGGGCGGCGTGCTCGGAGGCGACGTGAAGGACGTCCTCCTCCTCGACGTCACCCCGCTCTCGCTCGGGATCGAGACGCTGGGCGGCGTCATGACGTCGCTCATCGAGCGCAACACGACGATCCCCACGAAGAAGTCGGAGATCTTCTCGACCGCGGAGGACAACCAGAACACGGTCGACATCCACGTGCTCCAGGGCGAGCGGAAGATGGCGAGCGGAAACAAGACGATCGGCCGCTTCCAGCTCACGGGCATCCCGCCCGCGCCGCGCGGCGTGCCCCAGGTCGAGGTCACCTTCGACATCGACGCGAACGGCATCCTGCACGTGAGCGCCAGGGACAAGGCGACGGGCAAGGAGCAGAAGATCCGCATCGAGGCGTCTTCGGGGCTCTCCGACGCCGAGATCGAGGGCATGGTGAGGGACGCGGAGTCGCATGCGGCGGAGGACCAGGAGCGTCGCGAGACCGTCGAGGCCCGCAATCGGCTCGATTCCCTCGTGTACCAGACGGAGAAGAACCTCGAGGACTGGAAAGAGTCGCTCGACGACGCGGACCGGTCGGCAATCGAGGAGACGCTGGAGCGGGGGCGGGCGGCGCTCAAGCAGGACGACACCGAGGAGGTGGGCGCGGCGAGCACCGCCATCCAGGAAGCGGTCGGCGCGGCGGCGCAGAAGATGTACGCCGCGGCCGGGATGGGGGCCGACGCTTCGCCGGGCGACATGCCGGGCGCCGGCGACGAAGAGGCCGAGGTCGAGGTGGAGGCGGACGACGCGGCTGAAGAGGAAGTCGTCGAGGCGGATTACGAGATCGTCGAGGAGTCTGACGACAAGTAGCCCTCCGGCGCAGCCCGGCGCCGCGCGACCCGGGGGCGTTCCACGGGCAACCCCGGGTCGCGCGCCGTTCATCCCATGGTTCGGCGTGCCAGGTGACGGGTGGGGTCTCGTCGCCGTCATTGGTGCGGGAGTTGAAGGAACGCCAATCGGGTCTGCTATATTGGGTTCTTCGGCCGTGGAGTCGCGGCTGGTGATGAGGGAGACAGAGTGATGAGCGAATCGTTGCGTACTCGACTGAATCTGCTGATCGCCACGGCGATCGCGTTCGCGTTCGGCGTGGGGCTGGCTTCGGTGCTGGACCTGACCCCGGTTTCGATCGCGGCGGACACGGACAGCGATCCGGGGTGGGTGATCGGAGCCCCCTCGGGCGCCGCGGTGACGATGGAGGACGGCTTCTCCGAAGTGGCCCGGCGCGTGGCTCCCGCCGTCGTGACCATCTACCTCACGGCCGTCCGGGAGGTGAGCACGGCCGACTTCCCGCCCGGTTTCGAGTTCCCGCCCGGTTTCGAGTTTCCCCCCGGCTTCGAATTCCCGCCCGGCGTCCGACCGCCCTCGGGCGATGAGCCCCCAACCGACGATGCGCCGCCCGAGGCCGACCCGCCCGTGCGTAGGGACTCCTGGAGCGGATCCGGGTTCATCGTCTCCGAGGACGGCTATGTGGTCACGAACAATCACGTGGTCGCGGGCGCCGAACGCATCGACATCGAACTCCACGACGGACGGGTCTTCGAGGACGTGGAGCTGGTGGGGCAAGATCCGCAGACGGACGTCGCGCTGCTTCGCCTCGAGGGGGACGACATCTCCGTCCTGCCGATCGGCTCCAGCGACGAGACGGGGGTCGGGGAGTGGGTGCTCGCCATCGGGAGCCCCGGTTTCCGCACGCAGACGGGGCCGCTCCTCTCTTCGGTGACCGCGGGGATCGTCTCCGCCAAGGGGCGCAACATCCGCATCCTGCAGAACCGCTCCCCACTCGCGATCGAGGACTTCATTCAGACCGACGCGGTCATCAACCGGGGCAACTCGGGCGGTCCGCTCGTGAATGCCGCGGGGGAGGTGATCGGCATCAACACCGCGATTCTCTCAACGTCCGGAAACTACCAGGGGTACGGTTTCGCCGTGCCGATCGAACTCGCGCGGGAGGTCGTCGACGATCTCATCGAGTTCGGGGAAGTCCGCCGGGCCCTCATTGGCGTCTCGATCACGGATGTCAACGCAGCGGACGCCGCCTTCTACGGACTCGATCGAGTCGGGGGGGCGAAGATCCAGACCTTTTCCTTCGATGACAGTCCCGCCCGGCTGGCCGGACTCGAAGGCGGGGACGTCATCGTGGGCGTGGCGGGACAACCCGTCTCCGGCGTGTCGGAGTTGCAGCGGCGGATCCGCGCCTTCGAGCCGGGGGAGACGGTGGAACTGGACGTCGTGCGCCGCGCCACTCTGGAGCGCGATCAGGCGCGCGTCCGTCTCATTCCGGCGGAGAGCGACTTGCCTCCCCGGCTCGCGGCGCGCCCCGAAGCGCCCGAACCGACGGGTGACGTCCTCGGCCTCGAAGTCCGGGATGACAGGCAACTCGAAGCGCGCCATGACGATTATCGGATCGATCCCGGGTTCACGGGCGTCCTCATCGTCGACGCCGATTCGCGCGGCGCGGCGGGACGGGCGGGCATCCTTCCCGGCGCGCTCATCGTCGACATCAACGGCGAGGAGATCCGCTCGGGGGCCGACTACGAGCGAATCATCTCCGGACTCGGTCCCGGGGACGCGGTGAGCCTGCAGTACAGCTTCCCCACGCCGGATGGGGGCCGGCAGAGCCAGTTCCGGAGCGTCGTGATCCCGGAGCGTTGAACCGCCGGGGCCGAACCGGGCGGGGGCAGGCGCTTGCTTGCCCCTGCCTCAATCGGTCCCGAGATTCCCGCCCGATCCGGTGCCGCGCCGGGCCGAGCGGAGTCGCGCGAAAGTGGCGGAACTGGCAGACGCGCCAGCCTTAGGAGCTGGTGGCCCTTGGCCGTGGGGGTTCGAATCCCCCCTTTCGCACTTCGCCACTCGAACGCAGCAGGGCACGAGCGGGAGCCATACCGACCTTGACCGCAGCCGATTCACAAGCCACCGCGACGGATCCGTTCGACATCGCGATCAAGCGGGAGAACGACTACCTGCGCCGTCTCGATGTGACCGTGGACCCCGCACAGGTGGCGGCGGCCCGCCGCCGGGAAGCCGCCAGACTCCGGAAGACGACCCGCATCAAGGGGTTCCGGAAGGGGAAGGTCCCGGTGCGGATCATCGAGGAACGCTACGGGCCTCTCATCGACGAACGGACGGTCGATGCGCTCGTCAACCGGGCGTACCGGAACGCCGTGCGGCGGCACGATCTCTCCACTATCGGGGAACCCGTGGTGAGCGAACTGGATTACCGGCCGGGGGAGCGGCTCTCCTTCCGCATCGACGTGGAGGTGATGCCGGTGGTCGAACTCGCGCGGACCGGAGGGTTCCGGATCAAGCGGCGCGATGTGGCCGTCGAGGAAGCGGACGTCGATGAGGTCATCGAGAACATCCGCAAGGAAAACGCCGTGCTCCAGCCCGTGGACCGGGCGCCGCGCAGCGGGGATGTCGTCGCCGTGGCCATCAGGGAACACGAGGGAGGCGACGGCGCCGAGGAGAAACCGTACCGGTTCGAGCTCGGTGCGGGCTACGCGATTCCGGACGTGGAAGACGCGATCCTCGCGCTGGCGCCCGGCGAGGAAGGCACGTTCACGGTCTCCTACCCGGATGACTTCGGGGCCGCGGAACTCGCGGGAACCACCCGGTCGCTGCAGATCCGTCTCGACGAGGTCCGTGCCAGCGAGCTGCCTGAGCTCACGGACGAGTTCGCGAGCGAGATCGGAAATTTCGAGACGCTGGCGGCGCTTCGTGAAGCGGTCGAAAAGGAACTCCTGGCACGCGGTGAACGTCAGGCGGAGGAGGAAGTCGGCGAACAACTTCTCGACGCGGTGATCGAAGCCAACGCCTTCGAGGTGCCGCCGAGTCTCACGTCGCGTTATCTTGACCGGGTGATCGACGCCCCCGAGGGAGCGGATCCCGAGCAGGTCGAGGAGGCCCGCAAGTCCGTGACCCCCCAGGTGGAGCGTCAGATAAAGCGGGATCTGGTGCTCGAGCGACTCATCGAGGATCAGGGACTTGATCTGTCGAGCGAGGAGTTCGACGAGCGCCTGTCGGAACTGGGGAAGGCGAGGGGCAAGAGCCTGGTGGAAACACGCAGGCAGCTCGCGAAGGAGAAGCAGCTCGATCCGCTCCGCCGCCGCTTTGCCATCGACAAGGCGTTCCGATTTCTGATCGACGGCTCGGAGGTGAGCTGATGGACTTCGCAAACCACGTGAGGGACTGACTTGAGCACGATATTCGCACCGTACGTCATCGAACGGTCGAGCCGCGGGGAACGCACGTACGACATCTTCTCGCGTCTCCTCATGGACCGGATCGTCTTCCTCGGAGCTCCGATCAACGACGATGTGGCGAACGTGGTGATCGCCCAGTTGCTCTTCCTGGAGGCGGACAACCCGGAGCGCGAGATCAACATCTACATCAACTCGCCGGGGGGGAGCGTCCAGGCGGGACTCGCGATCTACGACACGATGCAGTTCCTGAACGCTCCGGTGGCGACGATGTGCATGGGGATGGCGGCGTCGATGGGAGCGTTCCTGCTCGCCGCCGGTACGCCCGGCAGGCGGCGCTCGCTGCCGAACGCGAGGATCATGATCCACCAGCCTTCCGGCGGCTCCTACGGGACGGCGGCGGACATCGAGATCCAGGCGAAGGAAATCCTCAACGCCCGCGAGCGGCTGAACGGGATCCTCGCCGAACACACCGGGCAGGACCTCGATCGGATCGCCGAGGATGTCGACCGCGACCGCTTCATGTCCCCCGAGGAAGCGCGGGACTACGGGCTCATCGACCTCGTGGTCGCGCGCGAGGCGGAGGTCGACGGCAAGAACGGCCGACCCGGCCCCGCCGTGGCAAAGTAGCGCCGGAGCAACCCGAGGGACCGAGGGGAGGCGACGATGCCGAGCGACAAGCACCTGCGCTGCTCCTTCTGCGGCAAGTCCAAGGACGCCGTCCAGAAGTTCATCTCCGGACCCAACGTCTATATCTGCAACGAGTGCATCGCGCTCTGTAACGAGATCCTCGCCGAGGAAGAGGAACGCGAACAGTGCGGGCGCTTCACGGAGATCCCGACGCCGGCGGAGATCAAGGCGACGCTCGACGAGTACGTGATCGGCCAGGAGATGGCGAAGAAGACGCTCTCGGTCGCCGTCTACAATCACTACAAGCGGATCAACCACCGCAGCCTCGTCGACGACGTCGAGATCGAGAAGTCGAACATCATGCTGCTCGGCCCCACCGGAGTGGGCAAGACGCTGCTCGCGCAGACGCTGGCGCGGATTCTCCAGGTCCCGTTCACGATCGCGGACGCGACGACGCTCACCGAGGCGGGGTATGTGGGGGAGGACGTCGAGAACATCCTCGTCCGGCTCCTGCAGGCGGGCGAATACAACGTGGCGGAGTGCGAGCGCGGCATCGTCTACATCGACGAGATCGACAAGATCGCGCGCAAATCGGACAACCCGTCGATCACGCGCGATGTCTCCGGCGAGGGCGTCCAGCAGGCGCTGCTCAAGATCCTCGAGGGGACGGTGGCATCCGTGCCGCCCCAGGGCGGGCGCAAGCATCCGCAGCAGGAGTACATCCAGATCGACACGCGGAATATCCTCTTCATCTGCGGCGGCGCCTTCGATGGGCTCGAGGAGATCATCCAGGAGCGGCAGGGACGTCGGCAGATCGGTTTCCGGGATGACTTCATCGCGGGAGGGGTGGCGCCGAACGACGAGGAGAACCTCCTCGCCTGCGTCGAGCCCGAGGACATGCTCCGCTACGGGCTCATCCCCGAACTCGTCGGGCGGCTGCCGGTGCTCGTTGCGCTGCACGACCTCGACGAGGATGCGCTGGTCGAGATCCTGCAGCGTCCGAAGAACGCGCTGCTCAAACAGTACACGAAGATGTTCGAACTCGAGGGCGTGGGCCTCACGCTCGACCCGGAGGCGCTGCGCGCGATCGCGCGCAAGACGATCGACCGCGGGACGGGCGCCCGCGGACTGAGAGCCGTGATGGAATCCATCATGCTCGACGTGATGTTCGACCTGCCGGGGCGCATGGACATCCGCGAGGTCGTCGTCACGCGGGAAACCGTCGAGGAGAGCAACCAGCCGCTCCTCATCCTCGAGCCCGGGGCCAAGCGCAGGGAAGCGTAGCGGGCCGGTGCCGCCGACGGATCGGGGCGTCGCGCGTGTCAGGACGGTGGAATTTGTCGGCGCCATCGGGGCGGCCGGCCAGGAGCCGCCGTGCGACGTCCCCCAGGTCGCGATCGCCGGGCGCTCGAACGTCGGGAAGTCTTCGCTGCTCAACCGGCTCGTGGGGCGGAAGAGCCTCGCGCGAACCTCGAAGCAGCCGGGGCGCACGCGCGAGATCAACTTCTTCCTCGTCGACGACCGCTACATGCTCGTCGATCTGCCGGGCTACGGGTTCGCGAATGCGCCGAAGACCGTGCGGAAGAAGTGGGGACGGCTGATCGACGGATACCTGCGCCGGACGCCGAAGCTGCTCGGGCTCGTGCTGCTCGTGGACGCGCGCCGCGGACTCACGGACGACGATGAGCGGATGATCGAGTTCCTGGGGGCGACGGGGACGCCGACGCTCTTCGCACTCACGAAGACGGACAAGCTGAACCGGTCCGCGCGCGGACGGGCAACGAAGAAGCTGCGCGAGGCGCTCGACCTCGATGCGGATCAGCTGGTCGAGACGTCGGCCCGCACCGGCGCCGGCGTCGACACGCTGGGAGAGAGCATCGCCGCCCTCATCGCCGAGGCGGCGCCCGGCTAGCGGCCGGCTCGACGGACTCGGCGGCGATCCCCGGATCGTGCCGGGACTCATCAATCGCCTGTCGGCGCAACTGCTCGGACGCCTCCTGCCGCGCCGAACGGCGATCCGACTCATCGCCCGCAGCACGCGGCACATCGAGGCCACGGGCTCGGGCCGAAAGGAGACGCGATGAGAGGGCTCGTCATCGGACTGCTCGGGTTTCTTCGGCGCCTCTCGCTCGCGGCGCAGAAGCTTCGGGGCCGAACGCCGGCGGACACGGCCGCGCAGCGCGTGGTGAGCGGAAAGTCGTGGGATGAATTCTGCGACACGCTCAAGGCGGCCGGAGCCGCGCTCACCTTCCCGGGCGCGCCCCGCGATCCCTTCAACCAGGCGGAGGGATACCGGTATCTCAGCCGCCTGGCCCGCGGGGGGCTCATGGCTTTCGTGGAACACGCCGACCCACGGGCACCCGTGCTGCACCGCGTGGCCCACGAGACCGTGAAGCTGGGGAGCGACAACCCTGACAACTACTATCAGACGGCCGCGATTCACGGCGACTTCGAGTACCGGATCTCGGGGCGGCGCAACACCGTGAGGTACCTCGGCTTCGGAACGCAGGCCGGCCACTACGGGCAGGGCGGAGGTCTGCCCCCCACGGGTTATGTCGAGGCGAGCGAGATCGAGATCGGCGATGTCGGCACCTTCGAACTCATCGTCAGCACCCGGCACCACGAAGGGAACTGGCTTCCGATGACGGCGGAGAGCCGGACGCTGATCGTGCGCCAGACCTTCCTCGACCGGGAGACCGAGGAGCCGGCCGAGTTGCACATCGAGCGCATCGGCTGTCCGGACGACGAGAAGCGGCCCGGCCCTCTCACACCGGAGCAGATCGATGAGGGGCTGAAGTCCGCCGGGACGCTGGTCGCGGGCGCGGCGATGCTGTTCGCGAACTGGGCCCGCGGCTTCCGGAAGCACTCGAACACCCTGCCGATGTTCGATCCGGACGTTTCGCTTCAGGCGGGGGGCGACCCGAATATCGTCTACTATCACAGCCACTGGGCGGTGGCGGAGGACGAGGCGCTGGTGATCGAGGCGGTGCCCCCCGAGTGCGAGCACTGGAACTTCCAGTTGAACAACTACTGGATGGAATCGCTCGACTACCGCTATCACACCATCCACACGAACAAGCACCTCGCGCACCGCGAAGAGGACGGCTCCATACGCCTGGTGGTGGCCCACGAGAACCCCGGGCTCCCGAACTGGATCGAGACCGCTGGCCACACGTCCGGGACGATGTGCTTTCGCTGGATCCGAGCGGAGGCGCATCCGCAGCCGCAAACGCGGCTCGTGAAGTTCCCGGAGCTGGACGCGCTCCGCGACTAGTCGGGGGGACGAGCACCCGGTGCAGACCTCGACGGAGTACCGCAGGCCGTACCGGCCCCTGCTCGTGTCGATCTTCAACGCCGCGGGACGCGCGGCCCGGAGGCTCGGCTTCGGCGGCCCCCTGGACGTCGACCGAATGGTCGCCGCGGCGAGGCGAAAGACGGGGCTCTCCGACTTCGGCGATGAGTGGTTCCGGGAACCGCTCGATGTCCTCGTGCGATCGATGAACGCCGAGGCGAGGCTGACGCCGCTGGGGGCGAGGATCCAGCGCGTACGGATCGTATCGGCGCTCTGCACCCGGCTGCGGGTGGAGCGGCTGCTGCGGGAGAAGCCGGAGATTCTCGACATCCGGCTCGGGAAGATCATCCTCATCGCGGGTCTCCAGCGGACGGCCACGACGCTGCTGCACCGGCTGATCGCGGCGGACCCCGGGATCCGCTCGCTGAAGTCCTGGGAGGCGCTGAATCCTCTCCCCCTCCCCGGCGAGCGGACGGGCGACCCGCGAGGCCGCATCGGACGGGCGAAGCTGGCGGTCGGGACGATCCGCTTTCTGGCCCCCGAGTTCCTGGCGATCCACCCCATCGACCACGATGCGCCGGAGGAAGATGTCCTGCTCCTCGACCTCTCGTTCATGAGCCAGTCGGCGGAAGCGGCGATGCACGTACCGAGCTATTCGGCGTGGCTCGAAGGGCAGGATCACACGAGGTGCTACGAATACCTGCGCACGATGCTCAAGATCCTGCACTGGCAGCGCCCGGCTGCCGGCTGGGTGCTGAAGACGCCCCACCACATGGAGCATCTCGATGTCATCCGCGATGTCTTCCCCGGCGTCTGCGTCGTCCAGACGCACCGGGACCCGAAGAGGTCCGTTCCCTCCTTCTGGAGCATGGTGGCCCACGGGCGGGGAATCTTCAGCGACCACGTCGACCCGGAGGAGATCGGGACGCACTGGATGCGGAAGACGCGGCGCCTGATCGAGCGTTCCATGGCGGTGCGAAGGAGCGCCGGGGATGGGGGGTTCGTCGATGTGTCCTACTACGATGTGCTTGGCGACCCGCTCGCGGAGTTGCGAAGGATATACCGGGCCGCGGGGATCGGCTTCACCGCGGAGGCCGAGGCCGCCGCGGAGGCCGTGTCGCGGCTCAGTCCCGCGGGTCGCCACGGCCGACACGTGTATTCGGCGGCCCACTTCGGTTTCGACGACGCCAGGATCGACGATGACTGCGACGCCTACCGGCACGAGTATCGCATCCCGGACGAGACCGCGATGCCCGATGGCGGCCCGCCGGGAACCCGCGACGAGAAACGGTGAGACATGCGAACCACGAAGTACAACCGGAAATTCAGCGCCTTCGCCAGTGGGGTCGTCGATCGTCTCACCCAGTGCCCCACGCTGCGCCCCGTCGCCGAGCGCGTCCGCCTCGACGGCAGGGTGTGCCTCGTCACGGGGGCCAACCGGGGGCTCGGCAGGGCGGTGGCCGTCGACCTGGCGAAACGGGGCGCGGAGGTGCTCATGGCCTGCCGGAGCGGTCATCCCGATGCCGGAGAGGACGTCAGGCGGCTCGCCGGCTCCAATGCGGTCGACATGCTGCACGTGGACCTGGCCGACCTCGACTCCGTACACGCATTGTGCGACCGCCTCGAACGCGAGCGCCGCAGGGTGGACGTCCTCGTCCTGAACGCCGGCGTGATGCCGGCGAAGGCACGCAGATCGGCCCAGGGCTACGAGCTGATGTTCGCGGTTCACTTCCTGGCCAACCGCGTACTGATCGACCGGCTACTGGCGGGCGGCACGATTCGACCCGCCGACCGCGACAGCGGGATTCCCAGGATCGTCTTCATCGTGTCCGAAACGCACCGGGCCGCCGATTCGATCGACTTCGGCAATTTTGCTGCATTCACCGATTACGGCTTGAAGGACGGCCTGAAGTACTATGCGTCGAGCAAACTGCACCTGTGTACGTACGCGCAGGAGCTGTCGCGCCGGCTGAACCCGGAAGCAGAGGTGAGGATCGCCGTGAACTCGCTGTGCCCGGGTGCGGTCGACTCCGACCTGATGCGGGAAGCGCCGTGGTTCCTGAAACCCCTGCTCCACGTGGCAAAACGCCTGCTCTTCGCGGCGCCCGACAAGGCGGTGGCGCCTGTGGCCCATGCGTGCTGCGCGGAGGACATGGGCCGGCGGAGCGGGGTCTATCTTCACCTGATGCGGGAGAAGGAGATGTCCGCGCCGGCCATGGACGCCGCGGCGGGCGCACGACTGTGGCGGGAGAGCGAGGCGCTGCTGGCGCGACATCCGCGACCGGGCGAAGAGAGTCCCCGCGGGCTCGCCACGGGTGAATCGGAGTGAGATCGCAGCGGAGGGGCTGCGCCTTGTTCAAGGGGCACGTGAGTTCGGAACCCGTGGAGATCGACGCGCCGATCGAACGGGCGTGGGAGATCCTGGCCGACTTCGAGCGCTACGGCGAATGGAATCCATTCACGCCCTCGGTCGCCACGGACTTCGAGATCGGCTCGCCGGTCGAACTGTACGTCAGGATGGGACCCTGGAGACTGAAGCAGGTCGAATGGATCGAGGCCGTCGAACCGCCCCACCTCATCGCGTGGAGCACGACGATGGGCCACCGCTTTCTGATCTCGGCCCTGCGGGAGCAGCGTCTCGAGGCGGTGGGCGATGGACGCTGCCGGTACCGCACGAGGGACAATTTTTCGGGCCTCCTCATCCCCCTCGTGATGCTGTTCTTCGGAGGGTTCGTGCGCCGCGGCTTCAACGACGTCGCACGAGGGCTGAAAACCCGCGCGGAGACCGGATCGGCGGAGTGACGCGGCCCGCGCCGGCCGGGAGACGACGCTGGCGACCGGTGGCTGCTAGTGTTCGATGCCGTACTTCCGGATCTTGCGGTAGATCGTGCGCTCGCCGATGCCCAGGGCCTCGGCGGCCCTGCGCCGGTTGCCTCCGGATTGGCGGAGCACGGCGATGATCGCCTCGCGCTCGATCTCCTCCATCGTCATCCCGGGCCGGATCGCGATCATGTCCGCGTCCTCCGGGTCCGGGCTCTCCTCCGCCGGTGAGACGACCTCGGTCCCGGTCGCATCGATCGCATCGACCGCGTCGGTGATGTCGATCGCGATCGCGTCCTCGATGTCCTCCCCCGCGCCGGGCCGGGGGGGGGCCGGGGGGAGCTGGCGGGCGCCCAGCCTGTAGGCCTCGAACTCCCGTTTGAGGTCATCGATGTCCACCTTGAGGTCGACGAGCGTGCGGAAGACGAACGCGAGCTGCGGCGAACTCGGGATGGACCCGGCGCCCGCGTCGACCACAGGCGCGATGTGCGCGGGGGAGGGCACGAGGCTCACGCCGCCGGACCGGATCTCGGGCGGGATGTCCTCCGGACGAATGACGGAGCCGGGCGCGAGCACGACCATGGACTCGATCAGGTTGCGGAGCTCACGGACGTTCCCCGGCCAGTCGTAGTCGAGGAGGATCTGGAGCGCTTCCGGGGCGAGTCCGCGGAACTCCCGGTCGTGCTGGCGGCTGAACTCCGAAATGAAGCGGCGGATGAGGACGGGGATATCGCGGCGCCGTTCCCGGAGCGGGGGGACGTGGACGCTGAGGACGTTCAGGCGGTAGTACAGGTCGCGGCGGAACTCCCCCGTCTCGACGGCCTGCCTGAGGTCGCGGTTCGTGGCGGCGACGACGCGCACGCTGACCTGGATCTCGTGGTCCCCGCCCACCCTCATGAAGCGGCGGCTCTCGAGAACCCTCAGGAGCCGCGTCTGAGTGGGGAGCGGCATCTCGGCGATCTCGTCGAGGAGAAGCGTGCCGTCATCGGCGAGTTCGAACATCCCCCGCCGCAGCGAGGTCGCTCCGGTGAAGGCGCCCTTCTCATGCCCGAACAGTTCGGATTCGAGCAGCGATTCGGGGAGGGCGGCGCAGTTCACCGCGATGAAGGCCCTGGCGCGCCTCGGGGAGAGCCGGTGGAAGGCGCGCGCCACGAGTTCCTTGCCGGTTCCGCTCTCGCCGGTGAGGAGCACGGTGCTCATCACGGGGGCGATCATGTGCACCCGCTCGAGGATCTCGCGGACGGCTTCGGTGCGCCCGATGATCCCCGTCTTTCGCTGGAGGTCGTAGCGGTCGAGGTGCGTCTGCAGGACGACCCGCATCTCGTCGGGATCGATGGGACGCGAGAGCGCCTCGTCGAGATCGAAGGACCGTGCGAGCTGCCGTCGCGCGTCGGGGTGGGTTTCGTCCGTGAGTCCGAGCACGGGTGGGCGCGGGATTTCCGCCTCGAACAGGCCGCGCATCGCGGCGGCGCGCGATTCGTCGGGAGGACCCGTGAGGACCAGCGCGACCTCGGCCGCCCCGCCCAGTCGTCCCTCGAGTTCGCGCACGGACTCCACGAACTCGACCTCGTGCCCATCGGCCTGCGCCGCCTGGCGGACGGCGATGGCGGCCTCGACCGCGCGCCCGTCGACGAAGACGCGCGCCATCAGCCGCCGGGAGACGCGTGCACGGTATCGCCGCGCAGCAGGTCGACGGCGTGGTCGATCACCGGCTCGAGTGCGGCGAGGCCTTCGGAGACGCCCTGCGGGCTCCCCGGCAGATTGACGATGAGCGTCTCGCCGCGAATGCCGGCCAGCCCGCGGCCAAGCGCGGCATACGGCGTCGCCTCGGCGCCGATGCGACGCAGCATTTCAGCGATGCCCGGCGACTCACGCTCCAGGACGGTGCGCGTTGCCTCCGGGGTTACGTCGCGCGGGGCAAGCCCGGTGCCGCCGGTCGTGAGGACGACATCGACTCCCTGGACATCGCACCAGTGCAGGAGCCGCGAGGCGATAGCCTCGTTCTCATCGGGCGCGACGTCCGCGCCGGCGAGCGAGTACGCACGCCCTCTGATCCACGTCTTGATGAGGTCCCCGGGTCCATCTTCCCGCTCTCCGGCGAACACGGCGTCGGACACCGTCACGACCGCGATCCGCGGCGCGATGCGGTGCAGCGAGCCGCGCGGGTAGAAGGGCGGTCGCACGACCTCGGCCGCGATCCCCTTCCCGCGGATCATGATCTCGACCGCATCGCCGATGCCGGCCTCGACCGGCAGGTACGCGGTGGCAATCCCATGACCCATCGAGGGGCTCACGGTGCCGCTGCGCACCCTCCCGACGGTCTCGCCGTTGAAGCACACGTCGTAGCCCGCCCTCGGGAATCCCCTCTCGAGCAGCCGCAGGAAGCGGAGCTTGCGGGTGAGACCCTCGGCACGCTGCGCCGCAAGCGCTTCCCCGCCCATGAAGTCGCCCTTTGCGTGCTTCACGAGCCACCCGAGGCCGGCCTCGAGCGCGGTCGTTTCGTCGTCCACGTCGTTGCCGTAGAGCGCGTACCCCATCTCGAGCCGGAGCGAGTCGCGGGCCCCCAGGCCCGTGGGGACGGCGCCGGCCGCGACGAGCGTCCGCCACGTTCGCACCGCGTACTCGTGGGGCAGGTAGAGTTCGAATCCGATCTCGCCCGTGTACCCTGTCCGGGAGATGACGCACGGCGCTCCTGCCACCTCTCCGTGCGCGAAGCGGTAGTACTCAATGTCCGCCAGCGGGTACCCGGTCAGCGGCTCCAGCATCACCTCGGCCAAGGGGCCCTGGAGGGCGAGGAGGGCGATCTCATCGCTCTCGTCCGTCATCTCCACGTCGAAGCCCTGCGCGAGCCCGCTGAGGTGCGCCCAGTCCTTGGCCATGTTGGCCGCGTTCACGACGAGTCGATAATCCGCTTCGCCCATGCAGTAGACGATGAGGTCGTCGATCACGCCGCCGGTCGCGTGGCACATCGCGCTGTACTGCGCGTCTCCCGGCTCCAGACCCGAAGGGTCGTTCGTCGTCGCGTAAGCCACGAACGCCTGTGCGTCTTCGCCGCGCACGCGGAACTCTCCCATGTGGGAGACGTCGAAGAGGCCCGCCTTCTCGCGCACGGCGCGGTGTTCGGCCCTGATGCCGGTCGGATACTGGACGGGCATCGCGTAGCCGGCGAAGGGGACGATCTTCCCGCCCAGCCGGACGTGTTCTTCGAATAGCGGGGTCTCTTTCAGGTCCTTCACGCTGCGGCTCCCATGAGCATGGCGAGGATCGCCTTTTGCGAGTGGAGCCGGTTCTCCGCCTCGTCCCACACACGCGACGCCGGCCCGTCGATGACTTCGGCGGCGACTTCCTCGCCGCGGTGGGCGGGGAGGCAGTGGAGAAAGATCGCATCGTCGGCGGCCCGGGCCATGACCTCCGCGCCTACATGGTATCCCTCGAAGGCCCGCGCGCGTTCCGCGGCTTCTTCCTCCTGTCCCATCGAGGCCCATACGTCCGTCGTCACGACGTGCGCCCCTTCGGCCGCCTCCGCGGGCGCCCGGAGGAGATCGACCTGCGTCGCGCGTCCCGCGGCGGCGAGGATCGCGGAGTCCGGATCGTAGCCCTCGGGGCAGGCGAGACGGAGCCGGAAGCCGAGCTTCGCCGCCGCGTTCAACCACGAGTTCGCGACGTTGTTGCCGTCGCCGATCCAGGCGACGGTCCGTCCGGACAGGTCGGGACCGAACTCGGCGCGCGCCGTCTGCAGATCCGCCATGATCTGGCACGGGTGCAGCAGATCCGTGAGTCCGTTGATGACGGGAATGGCGCCGTGCTCGGCCAGCGCCTCGACATCGGACTGCGCGAACGTCCGGATCATGATCCCGTGCACGAAGCGCGAAAGGACCTGGGCCGTATCGGAGAGCGGTTCCCCGCGCCCGATCTGGATGTCGCGCGAGGACAGGAAGAGAGCCTGCCCACCCAGTTGGTGCGTCCCCACCTGGAAGGAAACCCGGGTGCGGGTCGAACTCTTCGCGAAGATCATGGCGAGCGTCTTCCCGGAGAGGGGACGGCCCGCCGCGTCGGGATCGGCCTTGAGGCGGTCGGCGAGGTCGAGGGCCTCGCGCAGCCGCTCGGGCGACCAGTCGGCGATCGAGAGAAAATGTCGGGTCCGGTCCATGGCTTCGTGAGTCCTCGGCTCTCCGTTCAGAGGATGTATCGTCTCAGATCTTCGTCGTCCGCGATGCGCGAGAGGCGATCCCGCACGAAGTCCGCATCGACGCTGATCGTCTCGTTCGCCCGCGCTTCCGGCAGATCGAAGAGGATCTTCTCCAGGAGCGTGCTCAGCACGGTATGGAGACGCCGGGCGCCGATATTCTCCGTCCTCTCGTTCACATCGCTGGCGATGCGTGCGATCTCGCGGACCGCGCTCTCCTCGAACTCGAGCCGGGCGGACTCGGTCTCCACGAGTGCCTGGTACTGCGCGAGGAGGGCGTAACGGGGTTCCTGGAGGATGCGCTTGAACGCCTCGGCGTCCAGACTCTCGAGTTCCACGCGGATCGGGAAGCGGCCCTGGAGTTCGGGGATCAGGTCCGAAGGCTTCGCGATGTGGAAGGCCCCGGCCGCGATGAACAGGATGTGGTCCGTGCGGACCATCCCGTGCCGCGTCTTGACCGTGGATCCCTCGACGATGGGCAGGAGGTCGCGCTGCACGCCTTCGCGCGAAACGTCGGGTCCGGTGCTGCCGTGCTTGCCGGCGACCTTGTCGATCTCGTCGAGGAAGACGATCCCCATGCTCTCGGTCCGGCGGAGCGCCTGCTCCGTGACCTCCTCCATGTCCACGAGGTTCGCGAGTTCCTCCGAGCGGAGGATCCGGCGGGCGTCCGCGATCGTGACCCGGCGGCGCCGCGTCTTCTTCGGCAGCACTCCCTTGAGGACTTCCCCGACGTTGAAGTCCACGTCCATGCCGCCCCCCACATCGAGCATCGGGATCGAGCTGTCGCTGACCTCGACTTCGACTTCCCGCTCATCGAGCATCCCGTCGCGCAGGAGGCCGCGGAGCTTCTCGCGCGTGCGCTGCTTGCGCTGCTCGGAAGGCTCATCGGAGCGGGTCTCGGACGCCTGTCCCGCGAGCGACACGACGAATTGCCGCTGCGCGCCCCCGCCGGAACCGGCCGCGGGCTCACCCTCCGCCACGGGAGGGAGAAGCAGATCGAGGAGGCGCTCCTCGACCCGCCGGTCGGCGACCTCTCCGTGCCGGGCCTCCTGCTCCTCCCGCACGAGCTTGATCGCGATCTCGAGGAGGTCGCGGATCATCGATTCCACATCGCGGCCGACATAGCCCACTTCGGTGAACTTCGAGGCCTCGACCTTGATGAACGGAGCCCCCGCGAGCCGCGAGAGGCGGCGGGCAATCTCGGTCTTCCCCACGCCGGTCGGGCCTATGAGGATGATGTTGTTGGGGAGGATCTCCTCCCGCATCCCCTCGTCGACGTTCTGCCGGCGCCAGCGGTTGCGGAGCGCGATCGCGACGGCCTTCTTCGCCTCGTCCTGTCCGATGATGTACTGGTCGAGTTCCTCGACGATCTGCCGCGGGGTGAGCGCCGCCGCGATGCCGGGGTCGCCGGGATCCGGGGCGGGGCTGATGTCGGGGCGGTGCGTTACCTGTCCGCCATCGCTCGTCGTCATGGTTCGTTCCCGTTGCTGTCGTCGCTTCCCGAAAGCTCGAGCACCGTGATCTCCCGGTTCGTGTACACGCAGATCTCCGCCGCGATCTCGAGGGCCTGCCGCGCCACGTCCGCGGCCGGCAGATCCGTCCGGCGGGCGAGGGCCCGCGCGGCGGCGAGCGCATGCGGCCCTCCGGAACCGAGCGCGAGAATGCCGTCGTCCGGTTCGATGACTTCGCCCGTGCCGGCGATCAGCAGGCTCGTCTCCCGGTCGGCGACGGCGAGCAGCGCCTCGAGCCGCCGAAGATAACGGTCGCTCCGCCACTCCTTCGCGAGTTCCACCGCCGCGCGGGTGAGGTGGCGAGGGTAGCGCTCGAGTTGCGCCTCGAACTTCTCGAACAGGGTGAGCGCGTCGGCGACGCCGCCGGCGAAGCCCGCGAGGATCCGGCCATCGCGCATCGTGCGGAGCTTGCTCGCCTTCGCCTTGACGACGGTTTCTCCCATGGTCACCTGGCCGTCACCGGCCATCGCGACCTCGCCCCCGACCCGAACGCAGAGGATCGTCGTGGCTCGTATCATTCTCTTCATTCTCCTCCGCGCGGATGGGCTCGGGAGTGTACGCGCTTGAGGCGGTCCACGGATGTGTGCGTGTAGATCCGGGTCGTACTCAGGCTCGCGTGCCCCAGCATCTCCTTCACCGAGACGAGGTCCGCCCCCCGGTCGAGAAGGTGGGTCGCGAAGGAGTGACGCAGCGAATGAGTGGTCAGCCGCTCGCCGTCCGCGACCCGCGCGAGTTGGGCCGTCACGTCACGCTGGATCTGCCGCCGCGAGAGGCGGGTGCCGCGAACGGAGAGGAACGCGGCGCGGGAGTCGCCCTCCCCCCGCTTCCCGAGATAGGCGCCGAGCGCCTCCGAGGCGCACCGGCCGAGAGGGACGACGCGCTCCTTCCCGCCCTTGCCGAGAGCGCGAACCTGCCCGGTGCCGCGATCCACGGCGGTCACATCGAGACCGTGCACCTCCGCCAGCCGCAGGCCGCACGAGTACAGCAACTCGAGGAGGGCCCAGCGCCGGAGCGCCACCGCGGATCCGTCCCGCCGCGCCGCCTCGCCGGCGGAGTCGAGCAGTTCGCGGGCGTCCTCCTCGCTCAGAAAGGAGGGCAGCGTCCGGTCCTTCCGCGGTGTGCGGATCAGCAGCGCCGGGCTGGACTCCACGCGGTCCGTGCGCTGGAGGAAGGCGAAGAAGGCGCGCACAGCGGCGAGCTTGCGGGCGATCGAGGAACGTTTCAGCGGGCGCCTTGGGCGGCGCGTCCGGCCGCCCAGCTCGAGAGCCCCCATGAAGGATCGGATGTCCACGCGATCCACATCCGCCCAACCCCAGTCGTCCCGCCCCCGGTGCTCGTTCATGAAGGTCTCGAACTGATCGAGATCGCGGCGGTAGGCGGACACCGTGCGAGGGGACAGCCGACGCTCCGCACGGGCGTAGCGAAGGAAATCGTCGACCCATGCGCGCCGGGCTCGCGCTCGCGCATCGGCGGGCGCGGACGTTCGGGTCATTTTCTCGACGACTTCCCGCGGGGGCTGCCGCGCCGCCCCCCCGGCTTCCTGGTCGCGTCGCGCTCCTTCCGCTTCTTCAGCAGGTCCAGCGCCACATCCATCGTGAGCTCGTCGGGTTCCGTCCCCTTCGGCAGCGAAGCGTTCGTCTTGCCGTGCTTCACGTAGGGACCGTAGCGACCCTTGTAGATCGCGATCGACTCGCCGTCCTCCGGGTGCGCACCGACTTCCCGCAGCGGCGTGGCGCTCGCCCGGCGGCCCCGCGTCTTGGGCGCGGAGAGCAGCTCCATGGCACGCTCGAAGGTCATCTCGAGCGGATCGTCGTTCTCCGTCAGCGAGCGATAGTCCCGCTGGTGGACGACGTACGGGCCGTAGCGCCCGATTCCCACCTTTACCGGGTCGCCGCTCTCCGGGTGCGGGCCGAGCGGGGCCGGCATGGCAAGCAGCTTGAGCGCCGTCGCCAGCGACACATCTTCGGCCCGAAGGTTCTTCGGGAGGGACGCGCGTTTCGGCTTCTCCCCGTCCACCCGCTCGCCTCGCTGCACGTAGGGGCCGAAGCGCCCCTCCATGAGGTAGATGGCCTCCCCGGAATCGGGGTCTTCCCCGAGACGATCCGGACCTTCCGCCCGCTTCCGGAGGAGGTCGATCGCCTGCTCCTCGCTGAGGTCGGCCGGAGCCACGTCGTCGGGGAGGGACGCGGTGAGCCGGTCGCCGTTCTTCTCGAGCTCGAGGAAGGGCCCGTAGCGGCCGATCCGCACGCGGGGCGTGAGGTCCTGGAGTCGCACGGTCGAGGCCTCGCGGGGGTCGATGGCCGCTTCGCGCTCGACAAGCCGCGCTTCGAGACCGTCTCCGCCGCTGTAGAACTCCCCGAGGTAGGCGCGCCAGTCCACATTGCCCCGGGCGATCTCGTCCAGCGCCTCCTCCATCTCGGAGGTGAACCCGGTGTCGACGAGGTTCGGGAAGTGATCCTCCAGGAGACCCGTCACCGCGAAGGCGATGAAGGTGGGGACGAGTTGTTTGTTCTGCCGTACCGCGTACCCGCGATCGACGACGGTCGAGATGATGGCGGCGTACGTGGAAGGACGCCCGATGCCATCCGCCTCCAGCTCCTTCACGAGCGCCGCGTCCGTGAAGCGGGGAGGCGGCTTCGTCTCGTGCTTCCGGCTCTCCAGCTTGCGGTTCTCGAGCGTCTGGCCCTCCCGCATGTCGGGGAGGACCGTCTCCTGGTTCTCCAGCGCCGCGTCCGGATCGTCGGAGCCCTCGACGTAGGCGCGGAAGAAGCCGGGGAACTCGATCACCTTCCCCGCGGCCCGGAAGCGCGCCTCCTCCGCATCCACCCGTACCGTCAGGTGCCGCAGCCGGGCATCGGCCATCTGCGTCGCGACGGCGCGTCGCCAGATCAGCTCGTAGAGCGCCTTCTGCCGGCCGGTGAGTCCGAGTTCATCCGCGGTCCTCATGTCGGTGCCGGCCGGGCGAATCGCCTCGTGGGCCTCCTGCGCCGAGCGGGACTTCGTCTTGTAGCGCCGCGGGGAGGGGCTCAGGTATTCCTCCCCGTATCGGGCCGCCACGCGGCTCCGGATCGCCGCGATGGCGGCTTCGGAGAGCGTGACGGAATCGGTCCTCATGTACGTGATGCGGCCGGCCTCGTAGAGCGCCTGCGCGATGCGCATCGTTTCGCGGGCTCCGAGGTTCAGCTTGCGGTTGGCCTCCTGCTGGAGGGTCGCCGTCGTGAACGGAGGATAAGGGCTTCGCTTCGACCGCTTCTCCTGCAGGCTGACGACCGTGAAGGTCGCGTCGGTCAACCGCGCGCGCAGCGCCTCGGCGCGTTCCTGGTCCAGCAGGACGACCTTGCGGCCGGCCTTGAGGGTGCCGGTGCGCTCGTCGAAGTCCCGGCCCGTCGCGATCGCCACCCCGTCGAGGGCGGCGAGGTCGGCCGTGAAGGCGCCCCCGTCGGCGGCGAGGTGGGCGCGCAGACGCCACCAGGCGCCGCTCCGGAAGGCGCGACGTTCCCGTTCGCGCTCCACGAGCAGGCGGACGGCGACCGACTGCACGCGGCCGGCCGAGAGTCCCGGCTTGATCTTCTTCCACAGGAGCGGCGAGACCCGGTACCCGACGAGACGATCCAGAATCCTGCGCGCCTGCTGGGCCTCGATGCGGGGCAGGTCGATCTCTCCCGGCTCCTTTAGCGCCTCGAGCACGGCGCTCTTCGTGATCTCGTTGAACGTGATGCGGTGGAACCGCTCCCGAAGCGACCGCTTGCGCGCGGTCAGAGCCTCGACGATGTGATAGGCGATCGCCTCGCCCTCCCGGTCGGGGTCCGTGGCGAGAAGGATGGAATCCGCCTTCGCCGCCGCCGCGCGCAGCTTGCGGAGCACGGGTTCCTTGCCCTCGATCGTGACGTACTCCGGCTCGAACCCCTTTTCGACGTCAACGCCGAGGCCGCTCCTGGGGAGGTCCCGGACGTGCCCGACGGATGCCTGCACGCTGAAGCCGGCCCCGAGATACGACTCCAGGGTGCGGGCCTTCGCGGGCGACTCCACGATGACGAGATTCACGGGCGGTCTCTCAACTCTCCTGTTGTCCTTCCGTCGATCCTTCCCCGTCCGCCGACGGGCGGGGGGCGAAACGCCGCAGATTCCTCAGCGCGGCCTCCACGACTTCTTCCGGTTTTCGTCCATCCGTTTCCAACACCACTTCGGCCTCCGCGTAGGCGGCCTCCCGCGCCGCGAGCAGCGTGGCGAGCGCGACCGCGGGGTCGGGTCCGGCCAGCAGCGGCCGGGCCTCGGCACCCTCCCGGGAGAGGCGATGGATCGCGGTCTCGGGGCGAACGCGCAACCAGACGCGCACGCGGCCGCCGGACGTGCGGTCGATGTCCCGCCGCGCCATCCACCCGCCTCCGGTCGCCACGACGACATCCGTTTCCCGCGCCGCCCGGGACGCGGCCCGGGCCTCGAGCCGTCGGAACCCCGCTTCCCCGCCGTCGCGAAACAGGCGAGGAATCGTCGCCCCCGCCAGCTCCTCGACTTCGCGGTCGAGATCCACATAGCGATACCGCAACCGCCGCGCGAGAAGGCGACCTATCGTGCTCTTTCCCGCCCCGGACAGGCCGACGAGCCAGATCCTTCGGGGCACGCTCGACACGTCACGTCCCGATCAAGGCGAGATAGCTCTCAACGTTGGACCGCATCTCCGCGAGGCTGTCGCCGCCGAACTTCTCGATCCAGGCGTCCGCCAGCACCAGCGCCATCATCGCCTCCCCAACGACCCCGGCGGCCGGGACCGAGCACACATCGCTGCGCTCGAGGAACGCCTTGGCCGGTTCTCCGGTCCGGGTGTCCACGCTGTCCAGCGGGCGGCGCAGCGAACTGAGCGGCTTCATCGCCACGCGAGCGACGATGTCGCCCCCCGTCGTCATCCCGCCTTCCAGGCCTCCCGCGTTGTTCCGCCGCCGCCCGTAGCCTCCGCTCTCGCGACGCGCCGCATCCCGTTCGATCTCGTCGTGGACATCGGACCCGCGGAGTCGCGCGGCTTCGAACCCCATCCCGATCTCGACGCCCTTCATCGCGTGGATCGACATCATCGCGCCGCCGATCCGGCCGCCCAGGCGGGTCTCCCACGTGACGTGACTCCCGAGGCCCACCGGCACGCCGCGAGCCACGACCTCGAACACGCCTCCCAGCGAGTCGCCGGCGCGGCGGGCGGCATCGATCGCGTCGATCATCGCGGCGGTCGCATCCGGGTCGATGCAGCGCACGGGCGAGGCGTCGGCCACGGAGAGAAGGTCGTCCGGCAGCGCCAGCTCCGGCGGCATCTCCACCGGACCGATCGACACCACATGACTCTCGACGCGCACGCCGAACTCGCCGAGCAGCCGCTTGGCGACGGCCCCGGCGGCGACGCGGGCGGCGGTCTCCCGCGCGCTCGCCCGCTCGAGGATGTCGCGCGCGTCCTTCCGCCCGTACTTGAGCATCCCCGCGAGGTCGGCGTGTCCCGGCCGCGGCAGGTACGCCCGGCGCAGGAGTTCGTCGTCGTCCACCTCCGGCGCCTCGACCGCCATCGCCACGCCCCAGTTTCTGAAATCGCGGTTGGGAATCCGGACCGCGACCGGAGACCCCAGCGTCTCCCCGAGACGCACGCCGCCGAAGATCTCGCCCTCATCCTTCTCGATCTTCATGCGGCCCCCGCGCCCGTGCCCGCCCTGCCGGCGCGCGAGTTCCCGCGCGACATCGTCGGGCTCGAGCGCCAATCCGGCGGGGATCCCCTCCAGCACGGCAACCACGGCGGGGCCGTGGGTTTCACCTGCCGTGGTCAGCCTCAGACATCTCAACATTCTGTCAGCATCGCGTGGATTCTCTCCTCATCGAACGGCCGTTCCAACGGCGGGAAAAGGATGCGCCGAGGCTGGAGCCGCAACTACGGCACCCTCCAGGACCCTCCAGGGAGAGGCCGAATGATGTGGGGAGTGACGAGGATGATGAGGTCCTGCTTCACTTCATTCTCCTTCGTGCTGCTGAACAGGGCCCCGAGCAGCGGAAGGCTCATGAGGCCGGGAATGCCGCTCCGACTCCGACTTACTTCGCTCAGCGTGAGTCCTCCGATGACGGCCGTCTCCCCATCCTCGAGCAGGAGGGTCGTCTCTCCGATCTGTTTCTCGAACACGAAACCGACATCCGACAGACCGAGCTTCAGGCCGGACCGCTCCGCCATCAGCTCCAGCCTGATCTGGTTGTTGTTCGTCACGTGCGGGACGACATCCAGAATGATCCCCGTGTCCTGGAAGTCGACGTTGACGCGCGCGGACTCGGTCTGGGCTCCCGGTTCCAGGACCCGGATCGGGGTGCGTTCGCCCACCTGTATCCGTGCATGCGCGTGGTCCACGACCCGGATGGAGGGCGCCGCCTGCACGTCCGACAACTGGTGGGACTCGAGCGCTTCAAGGAACGAGAAGAGCGAGAACTCACCGAACGCCACGGCGGTCAGGATCTGGAGCGCTGGGCCGATTGGGCGATCGTTCGCGTTCGCCAGCGCCGCGACCGCCGTACCTCCCAGGCTCACGAGCGTCTCGTTCGTCCGCCTGACGAACCCCTGATCGACCGTACCATCTCCGTCTACGTCGACGAGTTGGGGCGGCGAATCGGCGTCGGGCGCCGCGATGAGATCGTTGATGCCCTGCTCCACGAAACCGCCGTCGCGCTTCTTGAGGTCGTACACGATCCCCAGTTGCTGTACGTCCGTCCGATCGACGAACACGATCTTCGCCTCGATCGCGACCTGGGGGAGACGCCGGTCCAGCGCCGCGATGATCGTGTCCATCCGCGCGACGACGGATGGTGCATCGGTCACGATGACGGTGTTGCTGCCGGAGAACGACACCACCTGGCCGCGGTCGGGCGTGGCCAGATGCCGGAGCGTCTCCGCAACCGAATCCGCCCGAGCATAGTTGACCCGGATCACGCGCGTTTCGCTGAGCAGTTGATCCCGCGCCTGGAGGTTCTCCAGCCAGTCGACGACGATGATCCCGCTCTCGGTCCTGTGCCAGCCGAGGTTCTGCGCCGACAGGATCGCGTTCAGCGCCACATCCCACGGCTGGTCTCGGATGTCGATGCCTCGCACGACGACGGACGCGACCTCTCCGTTCGGAACAACCGAAATGTCCGCGAACTCCGAGAAACCGGCGAGGACGTCGAGCATGCTGGCGCTGTCGTACACGACGGAGATCCGCGGCAGGACCTGCTCGGGGAGTTGGGGCGGCCGGAGAGTATCCGGCGTTCCCGGGGCCTCGGCTGTCGCGATGGCGTCGGCAGTCGACCAAGGAGGGAAAGGCGGCCCGGGATTCAGGAAGGTCACGCGAACCGCACCGGAGTCCGCGGTTACGTGGTAGGCGGTTTCCCGCTCGAGGTCGAATACGAGCCGCACCGTCTCGGGCTGGAACTGGGTGGAACGCATGCCGAGAACTCCGCCGCGGTCGATCCGGTCGTAGTGGCGGCGCGCGAGTCCCCGGGTCACGCCGTCAATGTCCAGAAGCAGCCGCGGGGGATTGGCGAGTATCATGTGGCGGGGCGTGAACCGTCCGCCGACGACCACCGTGATCTCGGTCTCCGTCCCCTCGGACGCGATCCTCACTTCCCGCATCTCGGTTGGGGACGCCGTCGCGACCGCTGCGGCGAACGCGAGAATGGCCCGGGAGATCATCCGCCTGTCCCCCGTTCGCGCCTTGCCCGCAACGTCTCCTGACGACTGACCCCGAAGGTCGTGATCACGAAATCCACCTCCTCCATCCGAATGCGCACGACGCGGGCCGCGCCGATGGTGTCGCGTTCCCGGGCTCGATACCGCCGGCCCGTCGATCGATCGGTCAGAATCGCTACGCTTCCCAGTTGTGGGTTGTACAGCACGCCGGCCAGCGTCAGGTCTCCGAAACGGGGCCCCGCCAGTGTATCGAGGTGAAGCGGCTGGAACGGGTCGCGTCGGTCGAAGGCAGGGTAGGTGAAGACCTCCCGCTCGTAGATCGGCGGCGGCCGTGTCTGCGCCGCGACCTCCAGTGGCCCGGCCTTGAACGCCGCGGCGAGCGCGACGGCGAAAATCAAGCGAATCATCCTTCCTCCGGCGAAGCGCGGTCCTCCGGCGGAAGCACGAAGCTCTCGAGGCGGAAGCGCGCGTGAACGAGTTGCCGCCCCGAGTTGGTGATCCGGGAGGGTGCGATCTCTTCGACCTCGGGCCGGACGATTCGGGCAAAGCCGGCGATTCGCGTCAGGAGCATCCCGACGTCGTGGTACGCCCCCTCCACTTGGAGCGCCCATTGTTGCCGCACGAAGTAGCCGGTGGAGTCGGCCACGGGATCGGCGGGGAGAGCGTGGACGAGTTCGAGACCGAGGGACTGCGTTTCGGCCGCGATGGCTTCGTAGATAGCTTCGACTTCACCCTCTCGCGGAACGAGTCGTTTCAGCACGGCGAGTTGCCGTTCACCGAGCTCGAGACTCTCACGTATCGCGTCCAGGTCGCCTGCGGGCAGCTCGGCGAGGGCGTTGGCCCGCTCCGCGTGCTCGACCCGCGCCGCCAGCTCGGCCAGCTCCTCCCTGCGCGGGTTCGCGAAGTACAGATGGAAGGCTGTCCCGCAGCCGAGCAGGAGTGCGAGTCCGAGCACGCGGTACTGCCAGCGGGAATCCCTCGGCGGCACGGTCACGTGGGTTCGACCCGCCGAAAGGCGGACGCAGGAGCGAACCGAAGAACGAGGGTGAAGGCCTGCCGGGAGAGCTGATCGGGATCGGATCCCTGCTGCTGGCTGCCGACGATCTTCACATCGGCGATGTAGTCCGAGGCTCCCAGACTGCGGACGAATTCCGTGATCGCGAGCGGATTGCCCGCGACCCCCTGGAGCTCGACAGCGAGGTCGGGCGGCGGCGACAGTTGTCGCATGGAAATCAGCCACGCCGGCGGCGGGAGTGCGCGGCTGATTTCATCCATCATGTGCGGCCACGCGAACCGGTCGCGGTCCAGTTGTTCCACCAGCGCGACGCGCTCCCGGATCTCGCGGGACCGCTCCGATAGACTGTCGCTTGCGGCACGGAGTTCGGCGAGCCTCGCCGAGTCCGCCATGACCGCTTCAAGACGCGCCCGGAGTTCGAGGGCTTCGGCCCGCTGCGACCACCATAGCGCGACGGTGCCCGGCGGGATGGTCAGTGCCGAAATCAGCAGTGCGATACCCCAAACGTCGATGGGGAAACCGCCTTCGGCGTGCCGGTTGGTCGCGATCCCTTGCCGAGCGCGCAGAGACTCGGGAAAAAGATTGATCTCGATCATGATCGCACTCGCGTCTCCACGTTCAGCCGCCCCGAGCCGGCGGCCGAAGAGCCAGCCCGACGGAGAGCATGAGCATCGGCGCCACCGAGCCCAGGTCCGTTCGGTCCCCGACATCAGGCGCGACCTCGATGCGTTGGAACGCACTCGCGAGGCGCGTTTCCACGCCGGTCGCGTCCCCGAGAATCTCGACCAGTCCGGACGCCGTGGCCCCTCCCCCGCACAGGTATACGCCTGCGATCCCCGGTCCCGTCTCGACGAGCGCTCCCGTCCGGTCGATGCCGCGCGCGATCCGGCGGGCGCACTCTTCCAGTTCGTCCGCGGCCGGGGCGCCGGCGGCCAGTTCGCGGGTCACCAGGGGAAGTCCGTTCCGGAGCAGGTGAATGGCGGTCGAATGGACGCCGATGTCGGCCAGCACGGTCACCTCCCTCATCGCGGCCGGATAGTTCGCCTCGAACGCGTTGCGCAGAGCCAGGACCTCCACATCGACGATCGTCGGGTTCAGGTCCGCCCGCCGCAGGACCGCGACCCGTGCCTCGATGACGTCGCGCTTCGCCGCCGCCAGCAGCACGGTCATCGTCGTGCCCTCTCCGTTCGGATCGATGATCGCGAAGTCCAGTTCGGCGTTCTTCATGTCGAAGGGGACGTGCTGCTCCGCTTCCCACGGCATTACGGCGCGGGCCTCCGCTTCATCCATCCGATCGATTTCGATCACCTTGCTCAGGACATCGCGCCCACCGATGCCGATGGTCACGTTGCGTGGCTTGATTCGCTCCCGCTTGAACAGCGCGGAGAGCGTGTCGGCGACGCGCTCCGGATCCCTGATCGTCCCACCGCGCACGGTGTCCGGCTCGTTCGGGGCGGTCGCGATCCCTGTCAGGCGTGGCCCGCTCTCACCATGGTCGATCACCGCGGCCTTGCTGAAGCCGCTGCCAATATCGACTCCGACGGTCGTCTTCCGGCGCCGCAATCCGAATCCCCTCATGGCTCAGTTCCGGAGCGACATCGCGTAGACGATCTGCCGACCCGCCGCACGTCCGTTTCGGCCGACCGCCGCACCGATCAGCCGGACTTCGCGCACGCGGGAGAGGTCGCCGGACGCTACGCGGGCCTGCATGGCACCGCTCGACAACCGGAACTCGAACGCGGCGCCGGACTCGAGTGGGGACACGAACTCCTGGCCGTTGCGCCGGATGGACACCCTTCCGGATTCGGAATCCGATGCGTGGATCGTGTAGGTGAGCCGCCCATAGACGCGGGCGAGCGAGCCGGGCTCGGGCATCACCGCGAAGCCTCCGCTCCAGCCGCTCGTGCGGCGAAACCACCGGGTCGACACGCGATTCGCGCGATCCGCTCCGGCCGCCCGGCAAGCGGTCTCCGCTGCCGTCGAGACACTGGAAGCGGGCGTGAATCCGTCCGCGTAGACCCAGGCCGCCGAGTATGGCCCGGAGAGCGCCGTGCCGCGCCACCTGGACGGGATATTCGCGGCGGTGGAATCGTAGGCGAAGAGATCGATGGAGCCGCCGCTCGCCGTGTCGCAGACGACCGCCTTCAAGACGTCCACGCGGACGGACACGGTGTCGGGCGTCGCAAGGAGCAGGTCGCCCGGCCCGGCACCGCGGATCTCCGCTCCCATCCCGTCGGACAGCGCGCGTGCAATCTGCGAGGCCTGGATGGCATCCTCGTTACGCAGGTGGAAGCGGCTCTGACTCACCAGCAGGCCTATGGCCAAGCCGATGAGCAAACCGGCGCCTGCCAGCGCGACGAGCATTTCGGCGAGCGTGAACCCTTCCTCGCCGCAGACTCCGGCGGGCGCGAGACGGCGCGGAACGCTCACGGCGCCGCGGGCAGCGGGCGGGGCCGCGAGAGAACGATCTCGAGTTCCGCCTCCGGGGCCGGCGGCAGCGACACCGTCACGCGGGCGTGCTTGAGCCGCAACGACCGTGCGGTCACGGTCCGCGACACGCCGAATCGACGTCCGCCGATATCGACACCGCCCGTGTGGGAGGCCGCGGCAGGATATCCGGCCCGGACAAGCGACTCCACGGCGTTTCGACCTGCGAGCGCGTGCTCCGTGTCCCACGCCGCCCGGAGCGCCTGCGAACGGATCCCGAGTACCACGCCCGCCGCTCCGAGGACCCCGACGGACGTCACGACGATGGCCATCAGGACCTCGACCAGGCTGAAGCCGGCGGTTTTCAATGTTCAAAAGGTACCGGGCGAACCCGGCCCACGAAGTTCGACACCAGCCGAATGCCCCGGTCGCCGCGATACAGGTAGACGCTGCCGGGGGATCCGTGTCCTCGCGCGTTGAAGCGGAGGGTGGAGGGCTGCAGCCGCACCGAGTCGAGCCGGCCTAGAGTGTGCCTCCCGAGGTCGACGCGAGACAGCAGTGAACCCCCTTGCCGCGATACCTCGAGCCGGGTTCCCGCAAGCGTCACCGCGGTCGGCGCATGGGTCGCCATGGCGTGGAGACGTGCCAGTGCGAGTTGCGACTCCGCTACCCTGGCGGCTCGCGTCAGGCTGAAACGGTCGAGGGGGTTGCGAGAGATGATGAAGGCCGCGGCCAGGCCTGTAACCGCCAGCGCGACCGCGACCTCCACCAGACTGAACCCACTCCGCCCTGTGGGGGATCCACGCGATCTACCTGATCCGTCTTGCTGCACGGGGTGCTCCCTTTCGTGAACGAGCGTTGGCAACTCTTTCCGTAAGGATCGCGCCCCGTATCAACGGCGCATCAACCGGTGTCGCGCGAAGCGACACTAGCAACTGGTGGCCTCGATGATCTGTCCGACGGCTCCCGAGGCGTTCGCGGACGACGAATTGACGCACCACGTGTTCGGCGAGGATGCGTGTTTCGCCGTGATCTGGTAGCCGTCCGTATAGGCGGTCACCGCCACCGTGATGTTCGTGCTGGCCTGAAAATCCGGTGTCCCGTCGCCATCCAGGTCCGCGTCTCCGCCGGCGGCCACGCTGACGGCGGCATACGCCTGGTGGTTGAAGAAGTACGCTTCCTCCGCCGTCATCATGTTGCGAAGGTCGCTCTGCGCGGCGGCGTCGAACGCCTTCTCCTTCGTACTTGTGAACTGCGGAATCGCGATGGCCGCGAGAATGCCGATGATGACGACCACGATCAGCAGTTCGATCAGTGTGAACCCCTCCGTACCACCCTTCGTCGTTCTCCTCATCCCTCTCCTCACTTCCGCCCGGGGTTGGATCTTCGGCAGCACCTCCGGTGGGGCTGCACGGGCCGCGGTGCCGGCTGCGCGCCGGCGACCGCGGACGGTTACCCCATAATTAGAGGTCGTCCGGCAACGGGGTATCAACGTCCCAATCCGGCGGTTCATCGAAGCCCGTGGCCGCACGTATTCGGCCACGCCGCACCGACAGCGTCAGCGAATGCACCCGCCCGGCGCCATCGCGGAGCGGCAGGCGGGTGTCCTCCGTCCCGGCCGATGGCTCGGCAGGCGGCAACCCCAGCGCGCGCAACGCCTCCGGCACGGTGTCGAACCCCTCCGCGAAGGCGGCGGTCCACGACCGGACGAGTTCCGGACCGCCGACCCCGCTCGGCCTGGCTCGCAGACGCAACGTCCAGTTCGGAGCCTCGAAACGCAGCCACCGGTCCTCCCCGGCGCGCCGATCCGTCTCCGGGCGTCCGTACCGTTCGAAGGCCGCATCGACCGACTGACCGAGGAGGTCCCTTACGCAGGGCGCCGTCCCGCCCTGGATCGAATCTTCGTCGTTTGTGCTCGCGGGCATGCGGCAAGAAGAGGAACGAGGTGAAACCCCGCAAGCCGCGAGGGGGGTGCATCCCGCGATGTCAGCGGCGACGTCACTGGATCGCGTTGATGAGTTCGAAGATGGGGAGGTACATGGCGATGATCATCCCACCGACGAGACCTCCGAGGATCACGATGAGAATGGGCTCCAATATCCTCAGCAGATTCTCCGCGCCGGCATCGACTTCGTCGTCGTAGAAGTCGGCGATCCGGGCCAGCATCCCATCGAGATCTCCTGTCTCTTCTCCGACGTGAATCATTCGGGCCACCATGGGTGGGAAGGCCCGGGTTTCGCGCAGTGGCCGGGCAATGGAGTCACCCCGCCGGATCGCGTCCCGACTCGCCTGTATCGCTTCCTGGATCACGCGGTTCCCCGCCGTGCGCGCCGTGATCTCGAGTCCCTCCAGAATCGGAACGCCCGACGAGAGCAGCGTTCCCAGGGTCCGTGTGACGCGGGACACCGCGGCCTTCCGGATCAGCGAACCGAGAACCGGCAGTTGCAGCAGCATTCGGTCGAAGTGCCGCCGACCCGCGTCCGTGACGATCCAGCGGCGCAGCATCAGGGCCGCGCCGACCGCCACGGCCAGCAGCACCCACCACCAGTTCTGGACAATCCCCGAGAGACGGATGACCACGCGGGTCGGAAGGGGGAGCGTCGCATCGAAGCTCGCGAACACGGTCTCGAACGTCGGGATCACAAAGAGGAGGAGCGTCGCAACGACGGCCATGGCCACCGCGAGCACGACGGCGGGATAGAGCATGGCGCCCTTCACCTTGCGGCGGACCTCCTCGCTCTTCTCGAGGAAGGTGGCGAGGCGGTCGAGAAGCCCATCCAGCCTGCTCCCCGACTCTCCGGCATGGACCATGTTCACGTAGAGCTGTGAGAAGACGCGGGGGTGTCTGCCGAGCGCGCCGGCCAGGGTGTTCCCGGCCTCGATATCGCGAAGCGTGTCGCGGGCCACCTGCCGAAGCGCGGGGTTCTCCGCCTGGAGCGCGAGGGTTTCGAGCGTCCGGGTGAGTGGCAACCCTGCGCTGGTCATCACCGAGAACTGCCGCGTGAAGAGTACGAGATCACGCGTCTTCACCCGTGCCGGCGGCGCGAAGATGCGCCGCCGCACGCGCCGGCCCATGTCCGCCAGGACGGACGTCACGGGCTCTCGACCGGGAGAGGGGCGGACCGACCGCCAGCCCCCACATCATCCACCCCACGCCATCGCCGGCGGCCGGTCCCTGCTGCCCCCCTCACGTCGACTCCGTCACCGTGCGGATCTGTCCGGCGCGGACGTGCTCGCCATCCGACGGAATTCGGCGGCATCGGAGGTGATCCGGAGGCATTCGTCGAAGTGCACCTGCCGTCGGACATAGAGCCGGTGGAGCGCGTCGTTGAGGGTCCGCATGCCGAACCTGCGCGCGGCCTGCATCGCGGAATGGATCTGATGGACCTTCGCCTCCCGGATCAATGCCCGAACCGCGGGCGTCGCGACGAGAATCTCGCAGGCCACGACGCGGCCGCCGCCCTGCGCCCGGCGAAGCAGCGTCTGGGTGATGACGCCCTCGAAGACGTGGGCAAACTGGGCGCGCACCTGCTCCTGCCGGTGTGACGGGAACGCATCGATGATCCGGTGGATCGACGCCGCCGCCGAACGCGTGTGCAGCGTGCCGAGCGCAAGGTGCCCGGTCTCCGCGACGGTGAGCGCGGCCTGGATCGTCTCGGGATCCCGCAATTCGCCAATGAGGATGACGTCGGGGTCCTGCCGCAGCGCGTAACGGAGGGCGTTGGCGAAGTCGGGCGTGTCCTGCCCGATCTCGCGCTGGTTCACGATGCAGCGTTTGTGTGGATGCACGAATTCGATCGGATCCTCGATCGTCACGATGTGGCCGGCGCGGGCCGTGTTGATGCGGTCCACCATCGCCGCCAGCGTCGTCGATTTGCCCGAGCCGGTGGGGCCCGTGACCAGCACGAGTCCGCGCGGCTTGTCCGCCAGCCGGCCGACGACCGATGGAACGCCCAGTTCACGCAGGCTTGGGATCTCCACCGGCACGCGGCGGATGGCGCACGCCACGCTTCCTCGCTGCCGGAACAGGTTCGCACGAAAGCGGGAGAGGCCGGGAATCGCGAAGCCGAAATCGAAGTCGGGCTCGCCCGCGACACGCGCGCGCTGGTCCTTCGAGAGCATCGAACGGCCGAGAGCCGCGGTATCCTCCGGGTACAGCACGCCGTCCGCACGACTGTCCGTGAGGTCGCCGTCGATCCGGAGCTTCGGGCATTCGCCCGCCGTCAGGTGCAGATCGGACGCACCCCGTTCGACCATCTCGCTCAGCAGTTCAACCAGACGTGCGTCCATGCGGCCCCGCCTACGCCGGCGTCTCTCTGAGCACGTCTTCGAGTGTTGCAATCCCCGTTCTCACCTTGGTGAACCCGTCCTGTCGCAGGGTGATCATTCCTTCGTCGACGGCGCAGCGCTCGATCTCCTCCGAGGATGCGCCCGCCAGAACCAGCCGGCGGATCGCGGGAGACATCGGAAGGACCTCATACAGGCCCTGACGACCCGAATACCCCGACCCGCCGCACGAATCGCAGCCCGCGCCGCGGTAGAAGGCGCCCTTGCCCCGCCTGCCCGTGTCCAGTCCGACCGAATTCAGGATCTCGGGTGCGTAGCTCGTATCGACCCGACAGTCGGGACAGATCCGGCCGACGAGCCGCTGGGCGGTGATGACCTTCACGGCGACGGCCACGTTGAACGCTTCGATCCCCATGTCCACGAGTCGCGTCGCGGTCGAAGCGGCGTCGGTGGTATGGAGGGTGGAGAGCACGAGATGGCCGGTGAGCGCGGCCTTCACGGCGATGCCGCCCGTCTCGCGGTCACGGATCTCGCCCACCATGAGGATGTTCGGGTCCTGTCGCAGGAAGGCTCGAAGCGTCGTGGCGAAGGTAAGGCCGATCTTCGGACGAACCTGGACCTGGTTGATTCCCTCGATGCTGTACTCGACCGGATCCTCGGCGGTCATGATGTTCGCCTCGGGCGTGTTGAGTCTCGCGAGCGCGCTGTAGAGCGTCGTGGTTTTCCCGGACCCGGTGGGACCTGTGACCAGAACCATGCCCGAGGTTTGCGCGATCGCCGCGAGCAGCGCTCGCTCCGCCCGCGCCTCCATCCCGAAGGATTCGAGGTCGAAGGCCTGCCGCTCCCTGTCGAGGATTCGAAGGACGACCTTCTCACCGAACAGCGTGGGAAGCGTCGAGACCCGGAAGTCGATGCCCCGGTCGGCGACCGGCAGGCGGATCCGGCCGTCCTGGGGTATCCGGCGCTCCGCGATGTTCAGGTCCGCCAGGATCTTGAGGCGAGACGTCAGGGCCGCCGCCATCCGGAAGGGCGGGCGCATGATTTCGCGCAGTCTCCCGTCCACGCGATAGCGAACGCGAAGCTCACTTTCGTACGGCTCGAAGTGAATGTCCGAAGCACCGCGATGGACCGCATCGACGAGGATGTTGTTGATGAGCCTGACGGCCGGTTCCTCACCGGCTTCGGCCGAATCTGCCTGGACCGGCGATGCCTGGGCCGGCGATGCCTGGGCCGGCGATGCCTGGGCCACCCCTTCCGCGCGCCCGCCGCCCCGCGTCGTGGCGGCTTCGTAGCTCCGGTCGATCCTTTGGCGCAGCGTGTGTTCCCCCGCTCTTACAGCTTCGATCTCGAACTGGGTGAGGAACTCCAGGTCGTCGATGAGCGCCGCGTCGGACGGGTCCGCCATTGCCACGGAGAGCGTCCGACCGGCGCGCCGCAACGGGAGCACGAGATGCCGGCTCGCGAAGTCCGCCGGGATGAGGCGAAGGACGCTGGGATCCGACGCGAGCCGCTTCCGCCTCGAGGCCGGAGTGTCCGTGGCTGGCGTGTCCGTGGCAGGCATGGGCGTCATCGCGTCCCCGCGCATACCCGTTCCCGGAAGCGGGCCAGGGTGCGTGCCCCGATGCCCTGCACGCGCGTGACGGCCTCGGGCGTCTCGAACAGCCCGTTCTCGCTTCGGTCCTCGATGATGCGGGCCGCGAGGGCGGGCCCGATGCCGGACAGGCTTTCGAGTTGTGCCGGACTCGCCCGATTGAGATCGATCCGTGCGCCTCCGGGCGGACATCCCGGGGACACCGACGCGACGGGAGCGGGAGCCGAGCGTGGCGCCCCGCGCTCGAAACGGAGGTACGGCGCGAGGCGACGCGCGGTGACCTCCCCCACGCCAGGGACCCGCTCCAGGTCGGCGGTTCCGCTGAACGGAGCACGTTCCCGTTCCTCGATGAGAGCCTCCGCAAGGCTCGGCCCGACGCCGGGCAACCGGCGCAGTTCGTCGGCCGGGGCGCGGTTCACATCGATCTGCTCCCCGTCGGCGAGTGGCGTCTGTGCCCGCTGCTCCCGGGTCAGGGCGGCGACGACCTCGCCCTCGACGCCCTCCAGATCCGTCGCGGGGTCGATCATTTCGAGACCGTGTACCCGCCCGGGCTCGGGCGCGAGGAGGGTGCGAGCGATGAGGCTCGTTCCCACGAGTACCAGCGCCGCGCCCAGCGCCTTGCGTTCCGCGCGATTCAGATCCCACACCCCACACCTCCCCGCCCGATTCGGGACCGATTCCTGTTTCTGCCCGAGGATCGGGGAGCGGATCAACTCGTCGTCAAACGGTCATCCACGGACGTGTGGGAAGACGCCGGAAAGCGCCGGAAGGGTCAGAAGATGAAGGTGATCTCGGCCCAGCCGTCGACGGGGTTCCCGTCGCGCAGCGCGGGCCGGTACTCCCACGCCCGCACCTGTCGCATGATGTCGCGGTTGAACCCCTCGTCCGGGGTCGGGGGATCCAGTTCGACGAGGCCCGGGCGCCCGGTGGCGTCGACGAAGACGCGCACCGTCACCTCCATCCCGCGCACGGAGCCGGGGGGGTCCCAGTGCGGCACGACGGATCTCGGGATGGGCGACACGTAGCCGTCGCCCTCGCCCCCGCCCACCCCCTCTTCGCCGGGACCGATCCCCGCCCCGCGCCCGGGCGACGGCGCCGGCGCGCCGACGGGGAGCAGTTCGGAGGACACCTCGATCTCCGTCTCCCGGATCTCGATCTCGGGCATGTCGACGGCGAGGACGGGCCGCGGGGGTGGAGGGATCTCGATCCGCCGGGGCACGGAGACCCGTAGCGCTCTCAGTCCGCCCCCGCCGGCGGGGAGATCCGGATCCACGCCGGGCCGGGCCGCCGCCTCGAACTCGGGCGCCGGGCGCACCCACGCGAAGAAGAGGAAGGCGTGCAGGAGCGCGGAGGCGAGCATCCCGCCCCACCACACGGCCCGCTCCCGGCCGCGGGAGCGCGATGACGCCCCCCGGTATCGCCAGTCCGGCCGTTTCCTTGTCGTCGTGCGCACAGCTCCGATCCGACTCCAGAATGGTCCCGAGGCCATCCGGGACGGCGTCACACGGCGGTCAGCGGCTCTCCGCCGAGATATCGTACGGAACGCCGCCCTTCCGGGTTCCCGGCGCTTGCCGGCCCGTCAGACCCACCGGCACATTGTGCGCCACCCGACACGTCTCCATCAGGAGCCATCTTCCGCCTCCATGAAAGCGATCCGCAAACCCGGGCCGGCCCCCGGCCTCGTGCTGTGCGACGCGCCGGTGCCCGAGATTCGCTCCCGCGACGTGCTCGTCAAGGTGCGACGGGCGGGGATCTGCGGCACGGATCTGCACATTCACCAGTGGGACCGCTGGTCGCGGCATCGCGTGAACCCGCCCGTCATCCTCGGCCACGAATTCATGGGAGAAGTCGTCGAGACGGGCCGGCTGGTTCGGAACATCGAGATCGGCGACCGCGTCTCGGCGGAGGGGCACCTGGTCTGCGGACACTGCGAGTACTGCGGCACCGAGCAGGCGCACGTTTGCCGGGACACCCGGATCATCGGCATCGACCGGGACGGCGCCTTCGCCGAGTACGTCTCCATCCCCGCGGCGAACATCATCCACGTCCCCGATTCCATCGACGACGATCTGGCGGCCGTGTTCGACCCGCTCGGGAACGCTTTCCACACGGTTCTGCACACGGATGTGGCGGGTCGGGTCGTCGCGGTGGTCGGATGCGGTCCGATCGGCCTGTTCGCCGTCGGGATCGCGCGTGCGGCGGGAGCTTCCAGAGTCATCGCGGTCGAGCCGCACGAGGGGCGGCGGGAACTCGCAGCGCGCATGGGTGCGCACGACTGCCTCGATCCGGCGGACGGAGAGGTGGAGGCGCAGATCGTCGACCTCACGCACGGTTACGGCGCCCACGTGGTGTGCGAGATGAGCGGTCACCCCGACGGCGTGCGTTCGGCGTTCCGCATGTGCCGCAACGGTGGCCAAGTCCGGTTGCTGGGGCTTCCCAAGGACGCGGTGGAGGTCGACTTCGCGCGCGACGTCATCTTCAAGGGTATCCATGTGTACGGCGTGGTGGGGCGGCTCATGTACCGGACGTGGATCGAGATGCGGGACTTCCTGGCGGCGGGACGTCTCGATGTCGAGCCGGTGATCACCCACCGGCTCCCGTTCGACCGCTTCGAGGAAGGGTTCGACGCCATGTATTCCGGCGAGGCGGCGAAGGTCGTCCTCGCGCTGGATTAGAAGTTCGGCCCCGTGGCGCGCGCCGCCGCCCCCGTCGTCCCCGCCCCCGTCGTCCCCACCCTCGCCGCTGCCGTGCTGCTGACGGCCGGATGCTGGCGCCTCGGGGACGGCACCTCCAGCGAAGCGCTCGTCACCTGGGTCGCGTATCCCGAGACCGTCGAGGTGGGCGCGCCGTTCTCCTTCGAGTTCGGCGGACCCGTGTCCGAGGACGCCTGCGGGCGGCTGGACACCGCGACGCTTGCCGTCACGGATTCCTCGATCGAACTCGCGGCGCGCCGGACCACCTTCCGGGCGGTGTGCGCGCCCAATCACGTCAGCTACTACGAGGCGCGGCCGATCACACTCGACACGGCCGGGCGCTACCGGATCCGCACCGCGACGGAGATCGATCTCGGCACGCTCGTGGCGACGGACAGCGGAGGGTTCTCCGGCATCCGCACGTGGGGGGAGGGGACGATCCGCGAGGCGGCCGGGTGCTGGCTGTTCGGGCCGGGGTGGATTGGCGGCCAGCGGGTGTTCGCGCTCGACGGCCTGAGCCCCGAGCTTCGCGAGGCGGGGACCGCCCGCGTCCTTCATGTCCGCGGGCGGCTGCGGGGCTTCATCTCGTGCGGAAACTGGGGGTCGCGCCCCAGAATCCGTGTCGACACCGCGTGGGCCACCGACAAGCGGGTCGGCGACCTCTACCCGTGACGGCCCCACGAGCGGCGCGATGACCACGGCGGGCGGATGATGACACTGTATGAGGAGCGGGATGTGATGACGTCGAATGTGAACCGGGGCCTCGAGCACCGCCTCGTCTCCGAACTCGGGGAGATGAGGGAGAACGGGGTTCACAAGGAACTGCTGCACATCATGGGGCGGCAGGCTCCGGTCGTGGACATCGCCGGTCTGGGCGAGACCATCAACATGTGCTCGAACAACTACCTCGGCCTGTGCGACGAACCTTCCGTGATGCGGGCGGTGAAGGAGGGGGTGGACCGGTACGGCGCGGGGACCTCCTCGGTGCGCTTCATCTGCGGAACGTTCGACATTCATCACGAGCTCGAGGCGAAGATCGCGGACTTCCTCGAGACGCCGGCCTCCCTCACCTACACCTCCGCGTGGAACGCGAACGAGGGCCTCTTCGCGCCCCTGCTGGGTGCGGATGACGCCCTGATCTCCGACCGCCTCAACCATGCGTGCATCATCGACGGGATCCGCCTCTGCAAGGCGCGGCGCTTCATATACGACCACATGGACATGGACTCGCTGCGCGACGCCCTCGAGGCGAGCCGCGACGCGCGCCACCGGCTCGTCATCACGGACGGCATCTTCTCGATGGAAGGGGAGATCGCGCCGCTGCCGGAGATCCGGGAATTGTGCGACCGGTACGACGCGATCATGGCCGTGGACGACTCGCACGCGACGGGGGTGCTGGGCGACACGGGACGCGGGACGCCCGAACACTTCGGCATGCACGGCGAGGTCGACATCGTCACGTCGACGCTGGGCAAGGCGCTCGGGGGCATGGCGGGCGGCTTCACGGCCAGTTCCGAAGCCGTGATCGACTATCTCGTCCAGGCGTCGCGTACGCAGCTGTTCACGAACGCCCTGCCCTGCCATTCGGCGGCCGGGGCGATGGCCGCGATCGAGCACCTGGAGGCGCACCCGGAACTCGTGGCCCGGCTCCGCGACAACACGGAGTATTACCGGGAGGGACTCATCGAACTCGGATACAAGCCGATTCCCGGCGGCACGCCCATCGTCCCCGTCATCATCGGAAAGACGGCGGACGCGATACGTCTCAGCCGCGAACTGCTGCGCGAGGGGGTCTTCGTCATCGGGTTCGGGTATCCCGTGGTCCCGCGCGGCGAGGCCCGGATCCGCTGTCAGCTGTCGGCCGCGCACGAACGCGAGCACATCGACGCCGCCCTCGCCGCCCTCAAGAAGGTGGGCGAGCGGCTCAACCTGATCTGACGCCGGCGGCGACGCCGGGACTGCGTGGGAGGTGCGGAGCGTGACCGAACGCGGACTTGATCGGACGTTGCCCGGGGGGATGGTCATCGCCCCGTCGATCCTCGCCGCCGACTACGCGCGGCTGGGAGCGGAGGTCGCCGAGGCGGAGGACGCGGGGGCGGAGTGGTTCCAGCTCGACGTCATGGACGGGCACTTCGTCCCCAACCTCACGATCGGGCTGCCGGTGCTGGAGTCGTTGCGCGCCGTCTCCGACTCGTTCCTCGACGTACACCTGATGATCGACAACCCCGGCGAGTTCCTCGAGCCCTTCGCGGAGGCTGGCGCCGACATGCTCACGGTCCATCAGGAGGTGTCCGCCCACCTGCACGGGGACCTGCACCGGATCCGGGAGCTGGGCTGCTACGCCGGCGTCGCGCTGAATCCGGCCACGCCGGCGGAGACGCTGTCGGAAGTCCTGGGGTACGTGGACCTCGTCCTCGTGATGACCGTGAACCCGGGGTTCGGGGGACAGAAGTTCATCGCCGAGGCCGTGCCGAAGATCTCCACGGTGCTTCGGATGGCGGCAGATCGCGGGCTGCCTCCGCCGGCCATCCAGGTCGACGGAGGGATCGATCCCGCGTCGGCCCCCGAGTGTGCCGCGGCGGGGGCGTCCGTGTTCGTGGCCGGTTCTTCCGTGTTCCGATGGGCGCCGGGGATCGCCGCGAACATGGCGGCGCTGCGCGACGCGCTCGCGCCCTACGGCTGAGGGCGGGGTGGACGGCGACCTTTCCCGCGACGAACTCGTCCGCTACGGGCGTCACGTCAGCATCCCCGAGGTGGGACTGGCGGGGCAGCGCCGCCTGCGGGCTTCGAGCGTGCTCATCGTGGGGGCGGGCGGTTTGGGGTCGCCGGCGGCTCTCTATCTCGCCGCGGCGGGGGTAGGACGGCTCGGACTCGTCGACCACGACCGCGTGGAACTCTCCAACCTGCAGCGCCAGGTGCTCTACGATACGGACGCGGTCGGGACGCCGAAGCTCGCCTCGGCCCGGGCGCGGCTCACGGGCCTGAACCCGGACGTCGCCGTCGAGACGTTTGAAACGCGCATGGATTCCAGGAATGCGTTCGAGATCCTCGAGGGGTGGGACTTCGTCATCGACGGGAGCGACAACTTCCCGACCCGGTATCTCGTGAACGACGCCTGCGTGATGCTTGGAACGCCCTTCGCGTACGGGGCCATCCTCCGCTTCGAGGGACAGGCGTCCGTGTTCGGCGCGCCCGACGGTCCCTGCTATCGCTGCCTGTTCCGGGACCCCCCGCCTCCCGGTCTCGTGCCCAACTGCGCGGAAGCCGGCGTCCTGGGCGTCCTGCCCGGGATCGTGGGGTCGATCCAGGCGAACGAGGCGATCAAGTGGCTGACGGGGATCGGCGACACGCTCGCCGGGCGCCTGCTCCTCATCGACGCGCTCCGCATGGAGTTCCGCTCGCTGGACATCGCCCCGGACCCCGAGTGCGCGGTCTGCGGCCCCGAACCGACGGTGACGGAACTCATCGACTACGAGCGCTTCTGCGGCGCGCCGCCCGACGGCACGGAAACGGAGGGTGCCATGCACGACCTCGATATCGACGTACACGAACTGAAGCGCCGGATCGACGCCGGCGAGCGCTTCCAGCTCATCGACGTGCGCGAGGACTACGAGTGGGCGATCTGCAACCTGGAAGAGGCGGGCGCGCGGCTCGTGCCGCTCGCGACGCTCCCGGAGGCCGTCGAGAGCCTCGACGCGTCGGAGCCGTTGATCATCCACTGCCGCTCGGGCCCCCGCGGCGACCGTGCGGTCGAGTACCTGCGCGCGGCCGGGTTCGACAACGCCGTCAACCTCGCCGGGGGGATCCTCGCGTGGGCGGAGGAGATCGACCCGGCGATGCCGCAGTACTGAGGGAGGTCTGAACCCGTGACGCCGGCCGCTCCGCGCATCGTTTCGCTCCTCGCGTCGGGGACCGAGATCGTCGATGCGCTCGGTCTCGGCGAGTGCCTCGTCGGCATCTCGCACGAGTGCGATCATCCGCCGCACCTGCTCGATCGTCCCCGCGTCAGCCGCCCCCGCTTCGACCCGGAGGCTCTCTCGAGCGGAGAGATCGACGCCGCCGTGCGACAGGCGATGACCGAACACGGCAGCGTATACGAGGTCGACGCAGCCGTCCTCGAGAAGCTCGACCCGGACATCATCATCACGCAGGCCGTGTGCGACGTGTGCGCCGTGCCGACGGACGGCGTGCGGGAGGTGCTCGGGGCGCGCGGAATCGAGGCCGACGTGGTGTCGCTGGACGCTCACACGATCGAAGACATCCTCGCTTCGATCACGCAGGTGGCCCGGGCCGCCGGCAGTCCGGAGATCGCCGGGGACGCGGGTGGTTCGCTCCGGAGGCGACTCGATGCGGTGCGGGCGGCGGTACCCCACGCCGACCCGCCGCGGGTGCTCGGGATCGAGTGGTTCGATCCACCGTTCGCGCCTGGCCACTGGGTGCCGGAAATGATCGAACTCGCCGGAGGCCGCAACCTGGCGGGCGAGGCGGGGCAGCCTTCGCGGGAAGTGTCGTGGGATGAGATCAGAGGGCTCGATCCGGACGCGCTCCTCCTCATGCCTTGCGGCTACGGCCTCGACGCGTCGCGCGCAGACGCGGACGCGCACGCTGAGCGCCTTGGAGAAGTGGCGCCGCGCGCGATCGCGGAGGGCCGCGCCTGGGTCGTCGACGCCTCCTCTTACTTCAACCGCTCGGGCCCCCGTTTCGTCACCGGCGTCGAGATCCTGGGTGGATTGCTGCACCCGGACCGCGTCCCCACCCCGGATGCGGAGGTCGCCGCCGTGTGGACGCCTCCGGCCTGATTGGTCCCCTCAGGTGTCTTCCCGGGGACCATCACGAACGGAGGCGCCACCGTCCTCGGAGGTCAGTCGAAGTTGACCTGGCGCACCTCTTCGACTCCGTCGAGGTCCTCCAACTCGCGCAGCGTCGCCGCCGGCAGTTCCTCGTCGATCCTCACCACGCCGAAGGACTGGCCACCGCCCTTTCGCCGCGCGAGGTGGTATTCCGCGATGTTCGCGTTTGCCTCGCCGAGCACCGTCCCCACGGCGCCGATCACGCCCGGCTGGTCGCGATTGCGGATGAGGAGACAGGTGCCGCGGGGCTCCGTCTCGATGCGGAAGGTACCGACCCGCACGATCCGCGGTTCCATCCGGGATCCCATGAGGGCCCCGCCCACGACCATGCCCCTCCTGCCTCTGCTCCTGCCCCTGCCCGTGGCTCCCCGCGAAGCCGCGGAGAGTTCGACGTAGTTCGTGTAGTCGCCCACGGCCTGCGTGCGTACCCGCACGATCTCCAGGCCCCGCTCCGCCGCGATCGAGAGGGCGTTCACGACGTTGAGCGGGGGATCGACGCGGCGTTCGAGGAAACCGACGGCCACGCTCGCCGCGAGGGGTCCGAGCACACCGTCCCGGGGTCCTCCGTAGCGCACGTCTATCCGGCTCGGCGGTGCGTCCTCGAGTCCGGCGAGGAGGCGTCCCAGACGGTACCCGAGATCCATGATGGGTCCCGCCCCGTCGCGGTCCTCCGCCTCGAAGGGAGCGTTCAGCGCGGCGCTGTAGTCGCCGTCGACGAGCGCGTCGCGCACGGAGATGGCGATCTGCCGGGAGACCTGACGCTGGGCTTCATACGTGGACGCGCCCAGATGCGGGCTGAACACGAGTTGCGGGGCATCCCGCAGCGGGCTGTCGGCGGGGAGCGGTTCCGTCTCGAACACGTCGAGGCCGGCGGCTCCCAGATGGCCGCTGCCGAGCGCCTCCGCCAACGCCGCCTCGTCCACGAGTCCGCCCCTTGCCGCGTTCACCAGGATCGAGCCCTGGCGCATGGCCGCGAGCTCCTTGCGGCCGATGAACCCGCGGTTCTCCTCGGAGAGGGGAACGTGCAGCGTGATCGCGTGGCAGGCCGGGAGGAGTTCGTCCAGGCTTGCGAGTTCCACCCCCAGATCGCTCGCACGATCGGCGCTCACGAAGGGATCGTGGGCCACGACGCGCATCCCGAACGCCCGCGCCCGCCACACGACCTCCGCCCCGATCCGCCCGAGTCCGATCACGCCGAGCGTCTTCCCGCTCAACTGGATCCCGCGCAACTCCTTGCGCCTCCACTCTCCGGCGCGGATGCTCGCGTCCGCCTCCGTGATCCGGCGGGCCGCGGCGAGGAGCAGGGCGAAGGCGAGTTCGGCCGTGGACTGCGTGTTCGCCGCGGGCGCGTTGAGCACGGCGATTCCGCGACGCGTGGCGGCGGGGATGTCGATGTTGTCCACACCCACGCCCGCGCGCCCCACGACCCTCAGCCGGTCGGCGGACTCGATGAGGTCGGGGGTCACCTTCGTGCGGGATCTCACGATGAGCGCCGATGCGCCTTCGAGCGCGCTGCGGAGCGCCTCGCGATCCGATTCCGTGTGATCCTCGACCGCGAGCCCGGGGGCGGCCCGCAGCGTCTCGATCCCGTCCGGGAGGAGGGGATCCGCAAGAATGACGCGAAGGTCGCCGCCCTTCGACTCGCTCACGGGATTCCGCTCACAGGACTTCGTCGAGGACGGCCAGCAGCGCTTCCAGTTCGTCGAGAGTGTGTTCGCCCATGTGCCCGATCCTGAACGACGGCTGCTTCAGGGGTCCGTAACCCGCCGCCACCGTGTATCCGTGCGCCAGAGCGCGGGAGACGACCTCGGGACCCGTCAGGCCATCCGGAAGCATGATGACCGTCACGCAGGGCGAACGGTAGCCTTCCGGCGCCAGCACGCGCCACGGGCGACCCGTTCGCGCGGCCGTATCGTCCACCCATTCGTACGTCCGGCGCGCCATCGCGTCATGCCGTTCCCAGCGCGCCTCGAGCCCCTCCTCCATCATCCGGGCCAGTTGCCGTTCGAGAGCGAAGAAGAGCGAGACAGCCGGGGTATTCGGCGTCTGCCAGCGCTCGAGGTTCTTCTCGAACTTGAGGATGTCGAAGTAGAAGCCCCGGTGCTCAACCTCCCGCGCGCGGGCGAGCGCCCTCTCGGAGGCGACGGCCAGCGCGAGCCCCGGCGGCAGCGCCACCGCCTTCTGCGACCCTGTGAGGACGAAGTCCAGCCCCCACTCGTCGGTCTTCACGGGCGCCCCGGCCAGGGATGAGACGGTATCGACGGCGATCAGCACGTCATCGAACTCGTGGACGACGGCGGCGAGGTCCTCCAGCGGATTGAGGACGCCGGTCGAACTCTCCGAGTGGACGACGGTCACGAGGTCGTACCGGCCGGGCGCCGCGGAGAGCGCGTCGCGCAGGCGCTCGGGGAGATTCGGCTCGCCCCACTCCGCCTCGAGCGCATCCGCCGGGCGCCCCGTCGCTTCGGCGATCGCGTGGAACCGCTTGCTGAACGACCCGTTCGTGAGGCAGAGGACGCGGCGGCGCGTGAGGTTCGTGATCGCCGCTTCCATCATGCCCGTGGCGGACGATGTCGACAGGTACACGGGCCTCGACGTCCGGAAGAGTCGCGAAGCGGAAGGCTGCATCGCTTCGACGAGGCCCGAGACCTCGGCGCTCCGGTGCCCGACGACGGGTCGCCTCATGGCGTCGAACAGATCCGGTGGAACTTCGGTCGGGCCGGGCAGAAAGAAGCGGCCGAACGAGATGGGCGGGTTCATGGCCGGAGATGGTATCGCTCTCTGACCCCTGTGGCCAATCGTTCGCTCGCAGTCGTCGCGGAGTCCGGTTGACGCGCCGCCGGGGCAGCAAGATTTTGCGGCCCGACCAGGGGGTTCCCACATGCGATACGTCACGATCACCGACCTGTCCCCGGAAGATGTCCTCGACCGCGCGAAGGCGTTTTTCGGCCGACATTCCGGGCTCGCCGTGCGCGAGGAGACGGAGGCATCCGTCACCTTCGCCGGCGAGATCGGCCTGGCCCGGTTCGCTGTCGACCGGGCGGGCGGCCACACGAACGTCCGCGTCGAGACCGACCGCGTCGTGGGCCTCGACGTGACCGACCTCGCGAAACGTTTCCTCTACACCCTCCGCAACGTCCACTGAGCGCCGCAATCGAGGCCGGCGTTGAACCCGCTCCCGAGGATCGCATGAGCGCCATCACGGTACGCCTCATCATGCCGGACCGCTGGCTCGAACACGTCGCGGAGCTGTCCGCCGACACCACCGTGGCCGACGCCAAGGCCTTCGGCATCCGCGAGATGCTCCAGCGCTCCTCCGACGACCCCGCCGACTTCTACACCGAGTTCGCCGAGCGCCGCATCCGCGACGAGACGCGTACGCTCGCGGACGTGGGTATCGGCGCGCGGGGCGTGCTCTCGATCCGGGCCTACGACCTCGGCCACTACGCCCCCTTCCGGGGCTAGGGGACGCGACAGCAGCGGCTGACGCGACGCTAGCGGTTGAAGTAGCTCCGCGTCTCGCGCCAGACGACGCCTGACAGGAGCAGGAGTCCCACCAGGTTCGGCGCGGCCATGAGGCCGTTGAGGATGTCGGAGATGAGCCACACGACATCCAGCTCCACGACGGCGGCAAGCCCGATCACGATCACGAACACGAGCCGGTAGGGACGGATCACGCGTTCGCCGAAGAGGTAGGCGAAGCTTCGTTCCCCATAGTAGGACCACCCGAGCATCGTGCTGAAGGCGAAGGTCGCGAGGCCGAGCGCGACGACGATGTCCCCCGCGCCCGCGAGCAGGCTCGTGTCGAAGGCGAGTTGCGTCATGTTCGCGCCCTCGGCCCCCGATTCCCACGCGCCCGTGGTCAGGATCGCGAGCCCCGTCAGGGTGCAGACGACGATGGTGTCGATGAACGTCTGTGTCATGGAGACGAGGGCCTGCCGCACCGGCTCGCGCGTCTGCGCCGCGGCGGCGGCGATCGCCCCCGTCCCCAGCCCGGATTCGTTCGAGAAGATCCCGCGTGCGACCCCGAAGCGCATCGCCTGGAGCACGGTGTAGCCGAGCGCGCCGCCGGCCACGGCCTGCCCCCCGAACGCATGCTCGAACACCAGCCGGAAGGCCGCGGGGATCTCCGCCGCGTTTGATATGAGGACGACGCCGGCGACGCCCATGTAGAGGACGATCATCGCCGGCACGATGACGCTCGCCACCCGCCCGATGGACCGGATCCCTCCGATGATGACGAGCCCGACGGCTCCCGCGGTGACGAGTCCCATGATCCAGTGCGGCACATGGAACGACTCGTTCATGGCGTCCGCCACCGCCTGGGACTGGACGCCGTTGCCGATGCCGAACGCGGCGAAGGTCGCGAAGAGCGCGAAGGCGATCGCGAGCCCCCGGCCGACCGGGCTCCGCCCGAGACCGTGCTCGAGGTAGTACATCGGGCCGCCCGCCTTCTCGCCCCGGGCATCCGTCTCCCGGAAGCGGACGCCGAGCACCGCTTCCGCGTACTTCGTCGCCATCCCGAGGAGTCCCGTCACCCACATCCAGAAGAGCGCCCCTGGGCCACCTGCGCCGATGGCCGTCGCGACGCCCACGATGTTCCCGGTGCCGACCGTTGCGGCCAGCGCGGTCATGAGCGCCTGGAAGTGCGAGATGTCGCCCTCGCCCTCCGGTTCGCGGCGCTTGACGAGCGCCAGCCAGAGCGCGTGCCCGAGGCGGCGGAACTGGAGGCCCCGCAGCAGCAGCGTGTAGACGAGGCCGGTGGTGAGGAGGAGGATGATGAGGGGGACGCCCCACACCCAGGCCTGAATCGCCTCCAGCAGTCCGTGGGGGGACCCCGCGTCAGCTGCGGTAATTGCTGTCACCTCGTGCTGGAAGTCGCCAGGGGAGAGCGCGCCGGACGGCTGCGGCGAGCGGACTGTGACGTTAGACATGCCTCGGAGCCGCCGTCAACGTAACGGGTGGCCGGGCGGGCCCTGCGATCCGGGGCGCATCCGGGTCCCGGGAGGTGGGACTCGGACGGATCGGGCCGCACTTTGGGCGAACGGACGCCTTGCGTACCTTCCCCACCCATGCGGGCGACCGCCCGTTCACGACCTTTGGCCATTCGTTCCCGGGGATCCCGCTCTTGGACAAGGACCAGCCGGCAGGCGCGGCGGAAACGGCCCCGCCGCCTTCGGAGGCGTTCGATGCCCTCGCGGGGGCGATTGAACGAGGGCGTCACGTCGCCCTCGTTGCGGCCGAGGGGGCGGGCCTGGCCAGGGTCTACGCGGCGGCCGCCGTGCGCGACCTCGCCGCCGGCGAGGCGGACGGACGCGCCTTCGTGCTCACCGCAACGGTGGACCGCGCGCGGCGTTGCGCGTCGCGCATGCATGCCGTGGCCCGCGCCGACGGGCATGAGGTCGTGGTTGTTCCGGGCGCCGGCGCCGGGGCGGTGGGGCGGGCGCCGATCCTGGTCGGGCCACCGGCCGTGCTGCTGGAGGGCGTGCGGAGAGGCGACATCCCGGCGGCGGCGCTGTGCACCCTGGTCCTCGATGATGTGCGTGCGCTCGAGCCGGCGCGGGCGGCCGTCGAGGCCGTGGTGCAGGCCTCCGGAGACGGGGCCCGTCGGATCGCGACGACCCACGCCCGCGATGCAGGGTTCGACGAGCTGGTCGAGCGCTGGCTGCCGCGCGCGCGTCGGTGGCCGAACGAGCTGTTCGCCGAGCCGCGGGCCGGGGAGTCGGGCGCCGGACGCGCGGCGGGCACCCCGGTCGCCGTCGCGAGCCGGGCGACGCGCGAGGGCCGGCTGGCCCGCCTGGCCGAGTTGCTTCACGACCTCACGCGGGCCGGCACGGGAGCCGGAGCGGCGACTGCCGTCAGCGTCGAGACGGCTCCCGGCGCCGTCGCCGATGTGCGCGCCGCGCTCTCGGTGGCCGGGCTGCGCGTCGCCGCGGCCGAGGGAGCCGGTGCCGCCGAAACGGACGACGGCGTGACGGTACGGGTCGGGGCGTGGCGCGAGATCGACCCCGCCGCCCATGCCGTCGCGTTCGAACTGCCGCCCGCGCCGGAGCCCCTCGCCCGCGCGGCGGCGGCCGCCGAGCACTGCTACGCCATCGTCGACACCCTGCACGAGCAGCAACTCGAACTGACGGCGTCGCGGGCCGGGCTGCGGCTCGCACCCCTGGCCGAGCCCGCGGACCCCGCGCTCATGGACGACGTGGCCGCCTTCCGCGCCCACGTATCCGCCGCGCTGGAAGAGCAGGATCTCGCGAGCGGCGCGCTCCTCCTCGCCCCGCTCCTGGAGGAACATGGCTCCGCACGAGTGGCCGCCGCGCTGGCCGGACTCCTCCGGGCAGCGGATCGAACCGCCCCGCGGGCCGGCGAAGCGGCGCCCGGCCAGGCGCCTCGCGGCGACGCGCCGACCCGGGACGCCGCGGGGGCACCCACCGACGCCAGCGCCCGGCGCGCCACGCGACCCACCTGGACCAAGGTCTTCGTCGGCGTCGGGAAGCGGGACGGCGCCGGCCCCGGCGACCTCGTCGGCGCCATCACGGGCGAAACCTCCGTTGCGGGCGGACAGATCGGGCGCATCGACATCCGGCAGAACTTCACCCTCGTCGACATCGATTCGCTGGCCGCCGACGCGGTGGTCCGCGGCCTCGACGGCAGCCGGATCAAGGGTCGCCAGGTCGTCGCGCGCCTGGACCGCGGGGCGCGACGAGGCGGATGAGCCCGCTGCGGCGCCTGTTCGACTTCAGCCGGTTGGAAGGCCGCCTCCTCGGGGCCGTCCTCTTCACGGTGAGTATCACGATCATCGGGACGATCGGCTTCGCCGCCATGCCCGACTACAACCTGTCCGACGCATTCTTCATGACCGTGATCACGGTCTCGGCGGTCGGGTACGGCGAAATCCGGACCCTCACCGATGGCGGTCGCATCTTCGCGAGTTTCATGATCGCGGGCGGCATCATCACGCTCGCGATCTGGTTCGCCCTCATCACCGCCACCCTCGTCGAGATGAACCTGACCCAGTCATTCAAGAAACGAAGAACGATGAAGAGGATCGACGACCGCAGGGACCATGTGATCCTGTGCGGCGCGGGCCGCACCGGCCTGGCCGCGCTGAAGAGGCTCGCCACGCGCGGGACCCCCTACGTCGCCATCGAACGCGATCCCGCGCAGATCCTGGAGGCACGCCGGATCGACCCCGACGCGCTGATCATCGAGGGAGATGCGACCGATGACGACACACTCATGGCGGCGGGGATCCAGCGTGCGCGCGGGCTCATCGCCTCGCTGAGCGCGGACACCGACAACGCCTTCGTGTGCCTAGCGGCGCGCGAGTTGAACGCGGATCTCACCATCGTGGGGCGGGCCCGTTCAGAGGAAGCGGTGAGCAAGCTCAAGAAGGCGGGCGCCGACCGCGTCGTCACCCCCAACTCGACCGGCGGCATCCAGATGGCCTCGCTCGTCCTGCGGCCCGACGTCACGCTCTTCGTCGACTTCGATACCCCCGGCGACGCCGGCGGCATGGGGCTTCTCCTGGAGCAGGTGTCCGTGCCGGAGTCTTCCGAGGTCGCCGGACTCACCCTGGCCGAGTCGAAGATCCAGGCCCGGACCGGCCTGCTCGTCGTCGCGATCCAGCGCGGAAGCAAAGCGGGCGGCGACGCCGAGGGCTTCGTCTACAACCCGGGGCCGCAGGAGAAGCTGCGGGCCGGCGATGATCTCGTAGTGCTCGGACCTCGGTCCAGCTTCGCCGAACTGCGCGACTTCCTGAGCTGACCTTCGAAGCGGAGCCGCCCGGGATTGTGAGGCTCAGAGCTTCTCGGGAGTCTCCTGGAAGAAGGGCCGCCACTTCTCTTCGGGCGAGGGCGGCGTGAGGAGGCTCACGACGATCAGGAGTCCGAGCGAGATGAGGACGCCGGGGATCACGATGTAGTCGCTCGAAGCGAAATCGAACGCGGTCCCCCCGATCGTGGCGCTGAAGTCCACCCCGAACCGGGACAGGAGCGCGATCCCCACGATGCTCCCGAGTCCGCCGGCGATACACGCCACGCCTCCCTGCGGCGTTACGCGGCGCCACAGGAAGGCCGCAAGGAGCGCCGGCGTGAGACTGGCCCCGACGAGCGAGTACGCGTAGAGCGCCATCGCGAGTACGGTGTCGAACTGCGTCAGCAGGACGAGCCCCAGCCCGCCGAACAGGACGACGCAGAGGCGCTGCAGCGCCAGCTTTCGCCCTTCGCTCGCGTCCGGATCCACGAACCGTTCGTAGAGGTCCCGGCTCACGTTGGTCGACGGCACGAGCAGGAAAGTGTTCCCGGTCGAGAGCACGATGGCGACCGCCGCGGCGAGGAGAATCGCGCCCCCGATGATCGGCAGGCCGTTGGCGGCGATGTGAAGGATGATCGTCTCCGACGCGGCACGCCCGACGAGCGACACCTGCTCCGGGTCCGCGAGTTCCGGGAAGACCGCCCGACCCACGATCGCGATCAGCGCCAGCGTCGTCTCGATGAAGACGACCCCGAGGAACATGCCGACCACGGCCTTCTTGGCGGACCCCGCGTCCCTGGCGGAGAAGAACTTCTGGTACATCCCGCTCTCGCCCAGGATGAGCAGGAAGGTGGGCATCGCGACGCCGATGACCCAGAGTACGTTGTGTCCCCCGAGTACCGTGAGGTGCTGCTCCGGAAGCGCGGCCGCGATCGCCCCCACGCCACCGTTCGACAGCACGAGGTAGGGGAGACCGATGATGATGCCGAGCGTGATGATGATCCCGTTGAGGAGATCGACGGAGACGATCGACACCATGCCGGCGAGTGCCGTGAAGGCCACGATCGTGATGCACGTGATGATCATCCCGGCCGTGGGGGAGATGGCGCCATCCGTGACGATGCTTAGAATCCAGCCGCCGCCCCGGAACTGGTAGGCGGCGATCGTCACGTAGGCGAGGATGATCGCGACCGTGCCGAGGACGCGGGCCGCCGCGTTGTAGCGCTGCTCGAGGAGATCCGGGACCGTGTACTTCGCGATCGAGCGCACGCGGGGTGCAAGGTAGAAGGCGACGAGGAGACCGACCCAGGCGCCGAAGGAGAACCACAACTCCGCGATCCCCGTCCGGTAGGCGAGCCCGGCCCCGCCGAAGAGCGACCCCGAGCCGATCCAGGTGCAGATGAGGGTCCCCACGAGGAGCGCCACCGGCACGTTCCGGCCCGCCACCATGAAGTCCGCATGGCTCTTGATCTGCCGCGAGCGCCACACCCCGATCGCGATGAGGACGAGGGGATATCCGAAGACGGCAATCGTCAGCAGGTCCATCGATCCTCCGCTCTTTCCGTGGGGCTACTCCCCCTTCGACATCCGGCGCTTCAACTCCTCGAGCATCGCGTCCGCCCGCGCCTCCCGCAGTTCCCGCTCCGCCACGAAGTCCCGCTGCGGCGCGCCGGCCATCGGGTCGAGCGCTTCGTCCACCTGGCGACGCGCGTCGTCGAGGTCGTGGCTCCCCTCCAGCTTCTCGGCCATGCGGTCGAACGCGTCCGCCGAGTCGAACCGTTCGGAGGAGTGCTGGATCGCCTGCGCGCGCCGCTGCTGCACGCCGAGCGAATCCCGCCGGGCCATGGCGCTCTTCAACTGTTCCGCACCCTGCGCGGCCTCGGCCTTCTGCTGCTGGAGTTCGGCCTGCGTCCCCTCGGCCTTGAGGACGAGGACCTCGAGCCGCTGCCTGTGCCGCGCCGCGAACCGGTTCGCGACCTCGACCGTCTCCGCATCCCCGATCTCCGCGGCCTTCGCCGCCCGCCGCTCCGCGACCCGGGCCGCGTCCTTTTCCCTGTCCGCCTGACGCACCTGCGACTCGAACAGCCCCTCGAGTTCGGAGATCCGTGCCCGCGTGTCGACGAGTTCCTGGCGCATGGCGCGGATGACGCGGTCGATGTCGTCCTCGGACGCACCGGGCTGTTTCGCTTCCATGCGGTCGAGCGCCTCGTCGACCATCTGCCTGAGTTTCCTGAACATGGCTCTGAGTTTAGCAGCCCCCGGCAAAACGCCGCCACCGTCGGTGCGTCGGATCCCGCACCCGGCCTCGTCGCTTGCGATATATACAATACCCCTGTATAGTATTTATTCGAGAACCACACACACCGGGCACGGAGTGAATGGCGGTGAGCCACGCGGGAACGCATGCGATGGGGATCGCGGAGGGGACGAAAAACGACCTCGGCCGTCGGTTGGCCCGCATCCGGGGACAGGTCGGGGGCATCGCCCGCATGGTGGAGGATGAGCGGTACTGCCCGGACATCCTGCAGCAGTTCGCCGCCGTTCACTCCGCGCTCCGCGCGGCCGAGAAGGAACTCCTGCTGAACCACCTCGAGCGGTGCGCCACGCACGCCATCGAGGAAGGCGGCGACGACGCCGCGCGGGTGCGCGCGGAGATTGCGGATCTCTTCATGCGCTTCGCCGGCAAGTAACTTCGCCCGCAAGTAATACGGGAAGGATGACCATGGACGCCTCGAGCCCCGCCGCGAGCCCCGCCAGGAAGACGTACCGGATCGCCGGCATGCACTGTGCCGGCTGCGTCGGCTCCGTGGAGAGGAGTCTGAACGCGGTCGACGGCGTGGAGGCGTCGGTGAGCCTGCCGGCCGAGTCCGCGACGCTGACGCTCGCCCGGGATGTGCCCTTCGAGGAACTCACGGCCGCCGTCGAGGGGGCCGGCTACGAGATCGAACCCATCGCGGACGTGGACCGCGGAGAGGCCGAGCGCTCGCGCCTTGCGGAGGCGGAGGCCCGCTCGCGAGAGGCGCGGAAAACCATGTGGGCCGCGTGGGCGCTCACCGCCCCGGCCATGGTGTGGATGCTGCCGGAGATGATCGCCGGGGTGCGATGGCCGTCGCCGCTCCTCTTCGATCTCGGCGTTACGGTGCTCGGGGCCGCCGTCCTCGTCGGGCCGGGCTGGCCGACGCTTCGGAGCGCGTGGCGCTCGGCGCGCGGCCGCATGCCGAACATGGACGTCCTCATCGCGCTCGGAGCCGGCGTTTCCGTGCTCACGGGGGTGTGGGCGGTCCTTCACGTCCTCGGGTTCGCCCCGATGATCATGAACTTCGCGCCGGTGGGCGCGATGATCGCCGCGATCCACCTCACGGGCCGCTACGTGGAGGCGAAGGCGCGCGGCCGTTCCTCGTCGGCGATCCAGGCACTGCTGTCGCTCGAGGCGCCCACGGCCCGCGTCGAGCGGAACGGTGCGGAACTCGAAATCCCGACCCGTGACGTCGCGGTGGGCGACGTGATGATCATCCGCCCGGGCGAGAAGATCCCCACCGACGGCGTCGTCCTCAAGGGGAGGAGCGCGGTCGATGAATCGCTCGCGACCGGCGAGTCGATCCCGGTCGAGAAGGAACCCGGCTCCCCCGTCCTCGGTTCGACGGTCAATCACTCCGGCGCGCTCCGGGTGCGGGCGACGGGCGTGGGCGAGGACACCTTCCTCTCCAACGTCATCCGCCTCGTGGAGGAGGCGCAGGCGAGCAAGGTCCCGATCCAGGAGTTCGCGGACCGGGTGACCGCCATCTTCGTGCCCGTCATCCTCGTCGTGGCGCTGGCGGCCTTCGCGGGCTGGTTCGTGGTGCCCGGAGTCTTCACGGAGGCCGCGCGCTGGGCGTCGGGGTTCATCCCGTGGGTGAACCCGGAGCTGGGCCGCCTCTCGCTCGCGCTCTACGCCGCGGTCGCGGTGCTCGTCATCGCCTGCCCCTGCGCGCTCGGGCTCGCCACCCCCACGGCGCTCATGGTCGGGACCGGCCTCGGAGCCACCCGCGGCGTCCTCATCCGGGACGGGGCCGCCGTCCAGACGCTGGACCGCGCGGACACGCTCGTTTTCGACAAGACGGGCACCCTCACCCGCGGCGCCCCGCGCGTGGTCGAAGTGTTCGTGCAAGCCGGTCCGGTGGCGAACCCGGACGCAGGGATCGATCCGACGAGTGCCGCCGATGCGGAAGCCCGGCTGCTCGCACTCGCAGCCGCAGTCGAGGACGCGTCGGAGCATCCGCTCGCCCGCGCCGTCGTCGAGGAGGCGCGCGGGCGCGGCATACCCCTCTCCCGGGCGGGCGGCGTGGAGGCCCGGGTCGGGATGGGCGTCGTCGGCGAGGTCGATGGCCAGCGGGTCTCCGTGGGGAGCGCGCGGCTGCTGCGCGAGGAAGGCATCCCGGAGGAAGACGTCGCCGAGGTGGAGCGGCGTTTCGGCGACGCCGCGCGCACGATCGCCTGGGTGGCCGCCGGCGGGCGGCTGCTCGGCGCGATCGCGATCGCCGACCCGGTGAAGGAGGACGCGCGGGAAACCCTCGTCGAGCTGAGCCGCCGCGGCTTCCGGACCGTGATGCTCACCGGCGATCATGAAGCCGTGGCGGCCGCCGTCGCCGAGCATCTCGGCATCGACGACTTCCGGGCCGGGCTGCTCCCCGCCGACAAGGTCGAGGCCGTGCGGCAACTCCGCGCCGACGGCCGCACCGTGGCCTTCGTCGGCGACGGCATCAACGACGCTCCCGCCCTCAAGGCGGCCGACGTCGGCATCGCCGTGGGGACCGGCACCGACATCGCGATCGAAGCCGCCGACATCACCCTCGTGCAAGGGGACCTGCGCTCCGTGCTGCGCGCGACAAAGCTCTCCCGCGCCACCTTCCGCAAGATCCGCGAGAACCTCTTCTGGGCCTACGTCTACAACGTCGTCGCGATCCCGGTCGCCTTCCTCGGCCTCCTCCACCCCGTCCTCGCGGAGGCCGCGATGGCGCTGAGTTCGATCTCCGTCGTCACGAACGCGAACCGCCTCCGCCGCACCCGCCTGTAGCGGACCTTGGCGGGCGCTTCGCGACGGGCGGCGCGACGTTGCCTTTGCCCCTGCCGGCGCGCATCATAGGCGCCGGTTCGACGGTTCATCCGGTTTTCTTCCGAGAGAGGTTCGATGGCCTCACGCTGGGTCGGTCTCGCATTGGGACTCTGGTTCCTGGGCGCCCCGTTCATCTGGGGATACCCGTTCGGTTTCCTGTGGTGGCACAGCGTGGTGCTCGGCGGCTCGATCCTCGTCGTCACCATCACCTTCAACCTCGGCATCAACCGGATCAGCGGCTGGGGTCTCATCGCCCTCGGCGCCTACAGCATGCTGTCGCCCTTCATCCACGGGTATCTCGCCAACGCGCAGGCCCTGTTCAACGACCTCATCTTCGGCGTCATCACCGTGGGCACCGGCACCGCGATGGGCGGAGCGGGAATCGAACACTCCGACGAGGCCCCCAGCACCGCCTGACCCCTGCGGACGTTCCCGCGGGAACGTCAGTTGTCGCAGCGGCGTAGGTCGCGGCCGGAGCGGTCGTCGGGCTCGAGGACGAGGAGGACGCGGGCCTGCCCGGCCTCCGAGACGACGACCCGCGGCGTCGGGGACCCGAAGCCGCCGCAATCGGCCTGCACCTGGTACGCGCCGGGCGGCAGGTCCTCCATCGCGAAGCGGCCGGCAGCGTCGGTCACGACGCGGACATCGGTGCCGACCAGCATGACGGGCGCGGCCGGGAACCCCCGCCCCGTGTTCCCGTTCACGACTCGCCCGGCGACGGATCCCGGCATTGTGACGGGGACGATCAGACGCGGCGCGGCGCCGGATTCGGCGCGGAGGGTGGCGGCCTCTCCCAGGTGGGGACCGTAGGAGGGCGCGAGCGTGACGTCGGTTTCCGACGGCAGATCGCAGAGCCGGAAGCGGCCGGTCGAATCGGACCGCACTTCGATCTCACGGGGTTCGGGCGGCCCCTCCTCGCCGGCCGGCGCGAACGACGCCCGGATGCGGGCCGCCGGCAGCCGCACCTCGGTGAGCCGGTCCTCGACGGTCCCGTCCAGCGTCACTGCGCCGGCACCGCCGGCCGGCTCGCAGAGCTTCACGTCGATCTGCGGAACCTCTCCCCCCATCTGCGCCATCCAGTCGGACCACAGGATGATGACGCCGCAGAAGATCGTGATGTCGTTGAGCGCGAAGAGCGGGATGGGAGACGACGGCAGGTACAGTTCGGCGGCGCCCAGATCCGTCACGGACAGTTCGTCCAACAGGTACGCGGCCGGCCCCACGGGGGACTGGTACGTGCCGGCCGGATTGAGCGACGCCGGCTTGCTGGTCCCCCACCCAGAAACTTCGCCGATGAACTTCCGGTCGTACCAGACCTGAACCGTGGGACACCGGGACAGGGGCGCACGCTGCTGCAGGTTTGACAGGAAGTGCGACAACCGCGTGAAGCCCGCGCTTCGGGTTCGGATCCACTCGGGCTCGAAGTACGTGCCCCAGCCCTCCTCCAGCCGGTCGTAGAAGCCCGTCTCGACCAGGCGGAGCGGCCGGCCCTCGACATCGACCTCGAGCGGCGCCACCTGGACCGGGTCCAGCGACAGCCGCACATCGAGCGGGGCCGGCCCGTCCGGCCCCACCGCCAGCGGCACGCTGTACGCGGCGAACCCGATGCGCCGCACGCCGAGCACGTACTCGCCCGGCGCAATGCCGTCGAAGGCAAAGGCGCCGCTTGGGCCGGTGACGGTTTCCGCCACTACGACGTCCCCTCCCGCCAGTCGTACCGCGGCGCCCTCGACGGGCACGCGTGTGTCCTCGGCGCGGACCACACCCGCCACCCGGCCCGGTTCCTGGCCCGTCGCCGCCAGCGGCCATCCGACGCTCAGCGCGAGCGCCATGAACGCCAGGCGCCGCATCACAGCTCGCCCGCACGACCGCGCGCAGCCTGTCGCGGTGGCACCGATCTTCCAACCTCCCTCTCGGGTAGCCCGGAACTTCGCCTTCCTCCTCTACTCCAGATTGAGTCTGACGCCTGCGGGCGTGTGGGGCGAGTAGCACCGCCGGACCCGCACGTTCCCGCGGGAACGTCTCCTGGCGCCGTTCCACACCCAGCGCCTGTTCAACAAGAAGAACACCTTCACGCTATGCCCGATCCGATCCGAGAGGATGGCGCCACTTCAGCCCCTCGAATCGGCTGAAATCACGGTCGGTCGTCACCCACTCGCACCCGCTCTCGATCGCGATGGCCGCCAGGTATGCATCCGGGACCAGGTTTCCCCTCGCCCCGGCCTGTTGGCACAGCCGTACGAAGATGGCCCAATGACGGGTTCCGGGCATCACTTCGATGCAGTTGGGCCGCTCCCGGAGCTGCTCCGCGAACGCCGTCGCCTTGGACAGGATACTCGGAGTCTTGAAGACCTTCGGGTGCGTGACCACGCGGATGAATCCGCTGAGAACCAGCGGGCTCAACCCGAACGCTGCATCGGAGTCCACCTCGGAAACCAGCCAGTCGAGATATCGCTGATGATCCGGAGCATCCTCGCGATGGGCATAGACGAGGATGTTGACGTCAGGAAGGATCAACCGCCGCCTTCCATGAGTTCGATGAGGGCCGCGGAATCGTCGAGGTCAACACCGGGCAGCAGGCCGCCCTCCCCCGTGGTCACCAGAGCAAGCGGCGCGGGCGGGTTCGAGGTTCGGTCCCTGTACCGCTGAAGCCGTTCCCGCAGGGCCTCCGCAATGACGGCCGTCACGGTCGTCCCCGACTCGAGCGCATGACGCTTCACCGCTCGCATGAGATCATCGTCCAACCGAACCGTAGTACGCATGACATATACGCATATCTTGCCGGCGTCGATATGTCAACGTGAAATCCGCGAGGAGGCTCACCGGCTCACCACGGCGACCCCGGACACCGCGGGTCCGCCCGCCGCCCGACCCCGCACGACCACGGTGCCAGGGCCGGTTCTTGTGTACATGTGCCTTTGGTGGACAGGCAAACAAGCGCGGCGACCCCGCAGCGTACGTGCGCATCGCCCAATCTCTGCTCTCCTTGCCAGACGTTCCCGCAGGAACGCGCGCTACTCCGGCTCGAGGCCCAGTGCGCTCACGAAGCGTCGTCCGGTTCAGGGTCGCGGCGCCGGTGAAGAACCCGACGCGTCTCCTTTGTTTCTTTGACTGACCTGATCCTATCGGATGATTCGGAGACGCACGACGTACTGGAGGTCAAGCGCATCCCGTGAGACGCCGATGACCGTCTCTTCCCCGAACACCGGCGGGGGTCTCGTGTCCAGGGGAACCGGAGATGCGATCCTGCCGATGTAGACCCCGGACTCGTCAAAGACGTCCCATTCCCGCACGGCTCCCGTTTCCGTAGCGACCCACAGCCACCCATTCGCACCCGAGTGAATGGAGCGGAGCGAGAGCTTGTGGTCCGGCAGGTTGTCCGGCGGCACGCCGGTCGCGGCGGCGATCTGTTGCCGATCATGACCAACAAGCGGGGCCGGGGGGCGACGCAGCCGTATGGTCTTTGTGGTGTCACCCTGATACGTGACCCTGTGCAAATCGAAGATCGCCCGGTTCGCCACCCAAACGTCTCCAGCGCCGTCGACGGTGAGCGCGATTGCCGGCGAGTGAGGAACGGGCGATGTCTCCCTTAGGTTGCCGGTGGTGCGAGAATAGGTCTCGACCGGTCGTTCCAAACGAGGCACTAGAAACGTATCGGGCGCTGCGAGCGTCGCGCCGTTGCTGTGCCGGACCAGGAACCTGGGGCGCAAGGGCGGTATCGTCCCGTCCGGCACCGCGAAGGGCACGGCCCAGCGATGGACGTGGCCATGGCTGTCGACCCAGAGCGGCCACGGGAACCGCGCGCTCATGGAGGGGCCCAGCGAAAGCGATGCCCGAACCGCACCGGTCGAGTCGAACAGGGTCAATCGGCGCGCGCGGGCATCCATGGCCCAGAGGGAGTGGCGCGATCGCACGATACCGGCCAGCATGGCGAACTCGCCTGGGCCGCTCCCTTCGCGACCGACCGACTGAAGACACTCGCCCTGCGGTGAGAAAACGCGAATGATGTTTGCGCCCAAATCGGCCACATAGATTCGCCCAGGATCGTCAACGGTAACGGAGATCACGTCGCCGAAGGCGTCGCAGTCGCCCTCCACCGATCCGATGCGCAACTCCTCAATCAGCGTGAAGGTGGGTGCTACGCGCGACGAAGGCGAGTCTGGACTGGAGACGACGACCCGTCCGCCACGGAGCGTATCCACCCACACTCCGTCCGCACGGGCCGGCGCCTCTTCGCAGCTCGAAAGGGAGAGGATCCCACAGACGATGGCGATCCACAAGACGAAAACGTCGAATCGCCACCGCCGCATGGGGTGCATCAACCCAGACTCAGTGCCGGGCAGTTCCAGTCGGCCGGGCTGCCGATCGGCGCTTCGCTCACGGGTTCCAAGACCTCCGGCGGCCGCTTTGCCAACTGTAGCCTGAGGGTCAGGACCTCCGTGCCCTGTCGTTGGACGCTGACTGTGTACCAAGTGCCCTCGGACCCCGGTGGGAATGGCGCGCCGTGGCGCGTGTCACGCCCGTTGACGCTGAGCAGTTCATCGCCCGGCTGCAGGAGTTCGATCGTCTCTGCCGGGATGGGATGGCGGCAACCGAGAATCAGGCACTCCAAGGGGCCATCGCCGTTCGTGAACTGAGCGGCATCCGTCACGATCCGTGCGGCGCTGCCGGCCGCTCGCGCGATCAGTGCCGCGTCGTTTTCCGAGCCCGCCAGAACGTTGATCATCCGATCCTTCTCCGAGCGTTTCTGATGCACCCCCCTGCTAGTAATGGTCCTCCCGAGCATCAAACTTCGCTCGGGCTCGATGGGCGTTGGGGCCGGATGGGGGCGTCGGAATCGCCGAAAACCCGCTTGGGCTGTACGGATTCGAGCGTTCGGGCTAGGCTCCGAACTTCGTGAGCCGATCGGCGGCAGCCGTGGCGAGGCGCATGAGGTCGCAGCCTCGGACGCGGCCGTGGGCGCCTGTGCGGCATGCGGTTTCGCCGAACGTGGTGGCGGCGTCGCTGCGGGGCGGGCCGCCGTGGAGGAGGAAGGGCACGGGGTGCCAGCTGTGGCTGCTCATGACGGAGGGGGTCGAGTGGTCTCCGGTCACGAGGACGACGTCGGGACCCGCATCGACGAGGTCGGGGACGATGGCGTCCGCTTCCTCGATGGCGGCTACCTTGCGGTCGAAGTCGCCGTCTTCTCCGGCCTTGTCGGGAGGCTTGAAGTGGAGGAAGAAGAAATCGTAGTCGGCGAACCGCGCCTTCAGGGCGTCGACGAGCGGGGGGGCGCCCGCAGGCACCGTGCACGCGTCCATGCCGACGAGGCGCGCGACGCCGCGGTACATGGGGTACGCCGCGGCGGCGGCCGCGCGCATGCCGAATACGTCGGGGAAGCGGGGCCAGTCGGGCCGGCTGGAGACGCCGCGCAGGAGCGCCATGTTCGCCTGCGGCTCGCCGGCAAGCCGCTCGGCGGCCGCTTCGAGCCACGCTGCGAGGAGGCGCGCCGTCGGTTCGGCCGCCGCGTTCCGCGCCTCGGGGGCGTGGGGCGGCCGGCCGGTCATGCCAGGGTCGGTGTCGTTCACGGCGTCGCCCGCCGGGGCGTCGGGGTGCAGGACGAGGACGAAGCGGTGCTCCTTCACGTGGCGGACGGTACAGCGGGCGCCATCGAGTTCGATGCCGTTGAGCCGGGCGGCCAGGGGGGCGGCTTCCTCGCACGGGATGCGGCCCGCGCGGCGGTCGGCCACCCGGCCCTGGGCGTCGAGGGTGCAGAAGTTGGCGCGCACGGCGATGTCGCCCGGTCCGAGCGGGAATTCGATGCCGAGGGCCTCGAGCACGCCGCGGCCGGTCTCGTACACGAGGGGATCGTAGCCGAACAGGGCCAGGTGGCCGGGGCCGCTGCCCGGGGTGATGCCCGGCGCAACGGGGTCGTGGAGGCCGCACGTCCCGGCGCGAGCGAGTTCGTCGAGGTGCGGCGTGCGGGCGGCCTCGAGTTCGGTCGGCCCCCCGGGCTCGCGCGGCAGCCCGCCCAGCCCGTCGAGCACGTAGAGCAGCACCTTGCCGCCCCCGCCTCCGGCGAGACGGGCGATCCGGTCGAGTTCCATGCGGCGGAACGTATGAGCGCCCCCCGCAATCAGCCAACAGCGCGCAGGCGGGCCCGCCGCAGGCGAGCGGTGCGTGGTCCGGCGGCGCGCGGGCGGGGGGCGGGCCGGTGAGCCTCGCCGTCGCGGCGGAGGGCGTCACCCGGCGCTTCGGGCGCCGCTGGGCGCTGCGCGGGGTGGACTTCGCGGTGCCGCGCGGCGCGGTCGTCGCGCTGCTCGGCGCGAACGGGACGGGGAAGACGACGCTCCTCCGCCTCATCTCGACGCTGCTCAAGCCGACGGCGGGCCGGTTGGAGGTCCTGGGCTACACCCTCCCCGCGGGCGGGGACGAGATCCGGACGGGCGCCGCGTTCATGACGGCCGGCGGGCACGCGTACGAGGAGTTGACCGGGGTCGAGAACCTGCGCTTCGCGGCCCGCATGTCCGGGACGGCGACCACGGACGACGACCTGCGGGACGCGCTCGCCGCGGCCGATCTCGGCGGGGCGGCGGACCTCCCCGTGCGGGGCTGGTCGACCGGGATGCGCAAGCGCCTCGAGCTCGCGCGGCTCCGGCTCCGCCCGCTCGAGCTCGTGCTGCTCGACGAACCCTTCGTGAGCCTGGACGAGGACGGCGTGGGGCTCGTGCACGAGGCGGTCCGCGGGTGGCGCGACGCCGGCGCCGCCGTGGTCATCGCCTCGCACCGGGTCGAGGACGCGACCCGGCACGCCGACGACGTCGTGCGACTGGCCGGCGGCCGCGTGGCCGATGTGACCCCGTGAGCGAGCTCCCGCGGCGCGCCGCCGCCATCCTGTGGAAGGACATCCTCTCGGAGACCCGCACGCGGCAGGGCTTCACGGCGATGCTCTCATTCGCCGCGCTCGTCCTTTTCATGTTCAGCTTCGCCATCGGGGTGGACAACGACCTGCTCGGGCGGCTCGCCGGGGGCCTCCTCTGGGTGGCGATCATCTTCACCGGCACCCTCTCCCTCGGCCGAACCTTCCAGAACGAGGAACTCGCGGGCGGGACCCATCTGCTCCGGCTCTATCCCGGCGACGTGCGCGCGATCTACCTGGGCAAGCTCGCCGGCAACCTCGTCGTGCTCGCCGCGCTCGAGATCGTCCTCTTCCCCGCCGCCGCGATCCTGTACCAGGTCGACTTCACCGCGCAGGCCGGCCCGCTTCTCCTCGTGGCCATCCTCGGCACCTTCGGCTTCTCCGTCATCGGGACCTTCTTCTCCGCCCTCACCGTCCACCTCCGGGCGCGCGAACTCCTCCTGCCGCTCCTCCTCTTCCCCGCCCTAGTCCCCGTCGTCCTCGGGAGCGTCGGCGCGACCGAAGCGTTCCTCGCCGGCGACCCGCTCGGACGGGCCGGCGGGTGGCTGAGGTTACTCGCGTCCTACGACGTGATACTGTTCGTCGTCTGTCTGTGGATCTTCCCCGTCGTCCTCGAGGAGTGATGCGGGTCTCATGAACAAACTGACCATGCTCGGATGGGTTGCGATCTTCCTCATCGCGGTGGGCAGCGTGCTCGGACTCGCCGTGCTGCCCGCCGATGCGCTGCAGGGCGAGGTCCAGCGCCTTCTCTACGTCCACGTGCCGGTCGCGTGGGTGATGATGCTCGCGTTCTTCGTCGTCTTCCTCATGAGCATCCTCTATCTCGTGCAGCGCCGGCTGAAATGGGACCTCCTCGCGGTCTCCGCCGCGGAACTCGGGGTGCTCGCCGCCGTCCTCACCCTCATCCTCGGCACGCTGTGGGGCCGGCCCACCTGGGGGATCTGGTGGGCGTGGGACCCGCGCGTCACGACGACGGCGCTTCTCGTACCCATCTACACGGGATACCTCGTCGTGCGTTCGATGACGGAGGACCCGGACCGGCGGGCGCGCTGGGCGGCCGTGATCGGTCTCATCGCCTTCGTCCAGGTCCCGATCGTGTACCTGTCGGTGTTCTGGTGGCGGAGCCTGCACCAGCCCCCGTCGTCTCCGCAGTCCATGTGGAGCGCGTACGGACTCGTGATGCTGCTCGGATTCGTCGCCTACACCCTAGCGTTCGCCTACCTGTGGCTGCGACGATACCGGCTGGCTGCAACGGAACTCGAACTCGAACTGTCGGGACCGGAGGAAGGGTGAACCGGGTATGAACGATCACTGGCTCTTCATCGGCGCCGGATACGGCATCACCTGGGCCGCCCTCTGCTGGTATCTCCTCCGCCTGCGGCGCCGTGAACGCATGGCGGCCGCTGCTTCGGACCGCGGCGGCGAGGGAGCCCGAGCGGGGGGTCCGGGGTAACAGCCGTCGGGAAAAGGTGCGGTTCGCTCCGATTTTCTCTATTATTTCAAGTTTGTATCAAGAGCGATCGGATCGAACCGTGGCGGGGCGGAGTTCCGGTTGGCCCACCCCGCGGCGATGGTTTTCGACAACCGACCCGGATCAGGATTCGGATTTCATATGGCGAAGACGGCTACCAGCCGACGCATGTTCTTCGACACGCACGCGCTCGATTCGTTCGACCAGTATCTGCAGGATGTCGAGCGCTATCCGCTCATCGAGAACCCGCAGATCGAGCGGGAGATCGCGCGCAAGGCGCGGGCCGGCGACCGCCACGCGGCGGAGCGCCTCGTCACGGCGAACCTGCGCTTCGTGATCTCGTACGTGAAGAAGTACCAGGGCCGGGGGCTCAACCTGGCCGAACTTGTCTGCATCGGGAACGAGGGCCTGCTCAAGGCCGTCAAGAAGTTCGATCCCGACAAGGGCGTGAAGTTCATCTCCTACGCGGTGTGGTGGATTCGGCAGACGGTGCTGCAGGCGCTGGCCGAACAGACCCGCTCCGTGCGCATCCCGCTGAACCAGAACTCCAATCTCGTCAAGCTCTCCCGGACGGAGACGGCGCTCACGCAGAAGCTGGGGCGCTCGCCGACGGACCGTGAGATCGCCGAGGAGATGGAGGAGCCGGTGGAGACGGTGCGCGCGCTGCGGCGCGTGGCCTCGGCCGAACTCAGCCTCGACGCGCCGCTCGACAAGTCCGACCGCGACAGCGCGTCCTTCGGGGAGCGCTTCTCGGGGATGGACGACGCGGACATCGAGGAGGATGTCGAGGACCAGGCGCGCCGGGAGTTCCTCGAGAGGATGTTCGAGCGCTACCTCACGGAGCGGGAGCGGAAGATCCTCGTCCTCTACTACGGCCTCGACGACGGCGAGGAGATGACGCTGGAGGAGATCGGCTCGCTGCTCGGCGTGACCCGCGAGCGCATCCGGCAGATCCGGAACCGGGCCTTCGACAAGCTGCGCGCCTCGCCGGACGGAGAGGCGCTGGAAGGGTTCTGGCGCGCCACCGCCTGAACCCCCCCGGGGGGCCTACCAGCACGACAGGAGAGGTCCCATGCGACGATCCCCGCCCGTCTCGCCCCTTTCGCTGGTCTTCCTCTTTTTTCTCGCTCCGGCGGCGGCCGCCCAGACGAACCCGCTGTGGACGCAGGAGAAGGTGAAGAATTACCTGCCCCACATGACCGTGCCGGAGGTGCGGGACTTTCTCACGCGCAGCGACATGGTCCTGATTCCGGTCGCCGCGCTGGAACAGCACGGCAACCACCTGCCGATCGGCACCGACTACCTGAACGGGGTCGAGCAGGCGAAGCTCGTGGCGCAGCGGGCGGACGTCCTCGTGGCTCCGATCCTCCTGCCGGGCCAGTCCCCGTATCACATGGGGTTCGAGGGGACGATCACACTGCCCTCCACGCTGATCCAGGAGGTCTACGTCGAGGCGGTGAAGAGCCTCATCGCGCACGGCTTCAAGCGCTTCCTGATCATGAACGCGCACGGCGGGAACCGCGCGATCACGACGTTCATCGTGGACCGCATCAACCACGAGACGGCGGGGATCGCCGTGGATCTGGGAGCGGTGTCGGGGCCGTTCCGGGATCGGGAGCGGATGGCCTCCGTCCCGACGCCCCCGCCCGACGAACTCGACCGTCACGGCGGGACGCCCGAGACGTCGAGTTCGCTCTACCTCATGCCGACGCTGGTGGACCTCGACGCGGCGGTCCCCGCCGAGGTCACGATGCCGGCGCACCTGGAGGCGATGCTTCCCGACGTGCTGGCGGGCGATCCGACGGCGCTTGCGGTGTTCCTCGCCGAGGGACTCAAGGATGAGTCGACCGGGAAGGGGACATCGTCCGCGGAGATGTCGTCCACGGGCGTGTGGGGCACGCGCCATCCGGCCGAAGCCTCGACGGAACGTGGCCGAATCGCGACCGAGACCTTCGTCGATGCCGCGGTCGCGTTCATCGAACGCTGGAACGAACTCCGCCCCCCCGGTTCCTGAACCGGCCCGGGCGGGTCAGCCCGGGCGGCGGAGCGCGCGGAAGTCGGGGAGGGTGAGGAGGAAGATGCCGAGGGTGATGACGGCGCTTCCCACGCACCAGCGGCAGATGGCGTGGATGACCCAGAGTTCGAGGGCCGTCAGGTAGATCGTGAAGGCTAGTCCGCCCAGGGCGAGCAAGGCCAGCACACGCGGGATCCAGCCGGCGGCGCCGATCCCGTCTCGGGTCCCCAGCATCGAGACGCCGAATACGGCCACGTACCAGCCCACGCCCCAGCCGGCCACGGGGAATCCGAGGAAGCGGGCCCAGCGCGACCCCTGCACGAGATCGCAGCTGCCGCCCGCGCCGCACGCGAGTTCGCCGTAGTAGCCGAGCGCGTAGAGGAAGAGGTAGGTGGAGAGGAAGAGACCGGCCAGCGCCAGGAGCGCGATCCCCCGGCGCCGGTTCAAGTCACTCATGGGTTACGGTGCTCCCTGTCCGCTGTCCGAAGGATCGTCCCCGGAGGAGAGCGCCTCGATCCGGGCCTGGATGAGGCTCTCGATGTGCGTGTAGGGTTCCACGCCCCCGAGGTCCACCGGCACGCCGTCGACGAAGAGCGTGGGCGTGGAGTTCACCCCGCGCGACACGCCGAACTGGTGGGACTTCGCGATATCCTCGAGGGGGCGGCGCTCGCGCATGCACGCGTTCCAGGCGTCTGCATCGACGCCGGCCTGAGTCGCGATCTCCGCGATGGCGTCGGCGGGGTCGGCGAGCTGATACCAGCGCGTCTGACGGGAGAGGATGAGGTCGTGCACCGGCCAGTACAGTCCCTGCTCACCCGCACAGCGGGCGGCCAGCGAGGCCGCGACGGAGTTGGGGAAACCGACCATGTAGTCGTACGAGATCCAGCGCACGGGAGCGTTCGCGGTCTCCACGTAGTTCTGGCGCAGCAGCTTGCCGGCGAAGCCCGCGAAGGTCGCGCAGTGGGGGCACGAAGGGTCGTAGAACTCCTCGATCGTGATCGGCGCCGACTCGGGCCCGATCGGTACGCCGGCTGACGCATCGGGCTCGGCCTCGGCCAGGACCTCGAGAAGGTCCGGGTGTGTCGCGGGCGGACCCGAGCCGCCCTGTCCGCCGCCCACCAGGAGCCAGTACGCGCCGGCAGCCACGATGACGACCAGGGCGATCGGGAACCATCGGTTCTTGCGCGGGGGAGCGCTCTGCTGCTGTGCCATCTTCCTTGCCATCTGTCGAACTCCCTGTCCTAAATCAGGTCGCGGGCCAGCCAGGCCAGCGCTGCAGCGACGAAGAACGCCACTATCGCGAGAATCGCCCATCGACCCCGCTTCGACAAGCGTCGGGCTCGAAGGGCTGCCAGCGCCCGGAGGCCGGGGATCATGCGATCGGACCACAGAGCCCCGATTTCGACGAGCGCCGCGGCGGCCGCGGACACGTACGCGCGGTCGAGCTTCGTCACCTCGTCCTTCCAGGCCCGGATCGCCTCCTCGACGCTCGCTTCCTCCGCCTCCGGCGGGGCAAGATCGCGCGCGTGCAACTGCTGCAGGAGGAGCTGCTGCCGGGCCAGGGTGGCGTCGAACGCCGGGTTCAGGGCATCGATGTACTTTGACGTCGTCTCCCGCAAGACGGGTTCACCTGCGGCGGACAACGCCTTCTCGCCCTTGTCCCGGTCGAGACGCCTGGTCCTGACGATCCCCTGTACTTCGGCCGCGTACACTCGCACCAGCTCTTCCGTGACACCCCGAAACGCGGCGATCGCGTCCTGCCGCATCTGCTCCGCATCCATGGCCTGAACGGCGCCGACGACGGAGTCGGCTTCGAGCGCGGCGGAGCGCCGCAGCATGAGGGGCCCGAGCGCCATCTCGCCGAGCGTCCGGAAGTGGCGCTCGAAGTAGCGCCGATCGAAGCTCTCGCCGATCGAAGGGTCGATCCGCACGCGGTCGACCGCCGCCTCGCACACCTGCTGCAGCGTGTCCGCGCCCACAGAGAAATCGGGCAGTCGCGTCCGCACCGGGCGCGCGACTTGCCCCTTGTCGAACATCTCCAGGGCGTCGTCGGTGTCCGGAGGCTCCGGGACGGTGCCGGTGACCTCCAGGACGGCGCGAATTTCCTCCGGGAAGAGATAGCGAATCTCGAAGGACGCATCCCCCTTGGCGAGTTCGAGGACGGGGCGACCGTCCCCATGAGCGTCGGCGGCGGCCTCGGCCGCGTGCTCGGTCGGCCAGCGCAGGGTGTACTCGTGCTCTTCGGCGAAGAGATGAAGCCCTCGCCTCGTAAACACCGCGAGGTAGAGTCCCTCCAGGGGCGCGTCGCCGATCCTCCCGGTGATCTCGGTGCCGGCGGTACACACGACGATGTCCGCGGCCAGTGGCCGGAGGAGGGACCGCCGGCCCGCCACGTCGCTGCCCCGTTCCACGCTGCGGGCGAAATCCTCCAGGTCTCCGCTCTCCCCGAAGAAGGCGACGGTTTCCTGCCGGGCGAAGACGAGAATGAGGCCGGCCCGCCTCGATACCCAGAAGACGGATGCGAGCGGGATCTGCCGGTCCTCGAAGTGGACCCCGGCCGGCGTGCAGACGACGGAGACCCGCGGCCGCACCGGCTCGCCCGCGAGGCGGATGTCGAATCGATAGGCCTTCGGGTCGCCTTCCGGGCTCCGGTTCATGCGCCTGCCAGGGCCGACATCGCGCGGCCGGTGTCCCGGAGCGAAGGAAGGACCTGGTCGGCGCCGGCCCGGCGAAGGTCGTCCACGGAGAAGCGTCCGGTGGCGACGCCGAGCACGGACAGGTCGGAGCCGCGGGCACACTCGATGTCGTGCGGGGTGTCCCCGACGATCCAGGTGCGGCCGGGGCCGTACCGCGTTCCCGTATGGCGGAAGGCCCGCTCGAGCGCGATGGGCGGCAGTCGGTTCCGATCCGCGTCGTCGCAGCCGAAGGCGCCGAACGGAAAACGGCGCCAGAGGCCGACCGCCGAGAGCTTGCCCTCGGCGCCGGCGACGATGTTGCCGGTCAGCAGGCCGAGCGCCGCTCCCTCCGCCTCGAGCGCATCGAGGATCTCGGGGACGCCCGGCGTCGGGCGCATCCGGTCGCGCCGCTCGTCGATCTCCTCTTCCAGACGCGCCGCGTACACGGGCCAGAGCCGGTCGAATCCCGGCGCGATCTCGTCCTCCGACAGGCCTTCGGCGCGTAGGAGCGTGCGCACGATCTGAGGGTCCGTCATCCCGTCGAAGGGGAGGTCGTCGATGGGTCCGGGCGTCCCGTACACTTCGATCATCGCGCCCTCGATGGCCGAGCGGCCGACCCCTGCCGCGTGCACGAGCGTCCCGTCGATGTCGAACAGTACGAGCTTCGAGGCGCCGGCCCCGTTGGAGACCATCAACCGCCGATCCAGTCCGCGAAGAGCGCGGGCTCGATGTTGCCGCCGGAGAGGATCGCCACGGTCTCCCCCCGTGTCGCGGGCGTCACGGCGCGGCTGAGCAGCGCGGCCACGGTGGCCGCTCCGGAGGGCTCCACGACGAGCCGCAGGCCGAAGAGCCAGCGCACGGCGTCCCGGATCGCCTCGTCGTCGACCGTGATGACGCGGTCCACCAGGTCGCGGCAGTGGGCGAAGGTGAGGTCGCCGGGGCGCACCGGCTTGAGGCCGTCGGCGACGGTGGATACGCGGTCGAGCGTGACGGGCGCGCCGTGCTCGAGCGAGCGCAGCATCGAGGCTGCCCCCGCCGGTTCGACGCCGATCACCTCGGCCTCCGGGCACCGGCGTCGCACGACGGCCGCGACGCCCGACAGCTGCCCGCCGCCGCCGACCGGAGCCAGCACCATCCCCGGTTCCCGGGAGCCGAGTTGCTCGATGACCTCGAGCGCCACGGTCCCCTGCCCCGCGATGATGTCCGGGTCGTCGAACGGCGGCACCATCGTCCCGCCGAACTCCCGCTGGATCTGCTCGGCGCGCGCCTTGCGCTCGGCCGACGTCGTGCCTTCGAGTTCGACTTCCGCTCCGAGGGCGATCGTCGCCTCCCGCTTCACGTCGGGCGCATCGACCGGCATCACGATCCGCGCCGGCACGCCGAACGCCCGGGCGGTCCACGCCACCGCCTGCGCGTGATTGCCGGACGAGTAGGTGAGGAGCCCGGCGGCCCGCTCCTCCGGCGAGAGCCGGCTCACGTAGTTGTACGCGCCGCGCGCCTTGAAGGCGGAGACGCGCTGGAGGTTCTCGCACTTCAGCCACACGCCGTCCGGCGCATCGGTCGCGCCGCGCCCGCCCGCCCGAGGGAACGGGGCGGGGATCAGCGGCGTGCGCCGGACCGCTCCGCGGATCCGCCCGTGCGCGGCTTCGACGTCGGCGAGTGAAACGAGGATCGCGGTCGCGCCGGTCACTCGGCGTCCTCGACGTCACCGGCCTCGGCACCGTCAAGAGCATCGGCCTCGGCATCGTCGTCCACCGCCGGATCCGTTCCGATCGGATCGATCAGGCTCGCGACGTCCACGAGTTCGTCCCCCTCGTCGAGGGAAACGAGCCGCACCCCCATCGTATTGCGTCCGATAACGCGGATCCCCTCCGCCGGCTGCCGGTTGATGACGCCGTTGCGGGTCACGAACATCAACTCGTCGTCGTCCGTCACCTCCCGCACCGCCGCGACGAGACCCGACTTGTCCGTGGGCTTGAGGTTGATGAGGCCCTTGCCGCCGCGCCTCTGGATCCGGTAGTCGTCGACGTCGCTCCGCTTCCCCATCCCGAGTTCCGTCGCGGTGAGGAGAGAACCGCCCCGCCGGGCGACCACGAGCCCGACGACGGTGTCATCATCCGAGAGTCGGATGCCGCGCACGCCCTGTGTCGCCCGCCCCATCTCCCGCGCGTCGCTCTCCGAGAACCGGATCGCCATCCCACGCCTCGTGGCGAGGATCACATCGTTCGAACCATCGCTCAGCTTGACGTCGATGAGGCGGTCGTCGTCGAGGATGTTGATGGCCCGCAGACCCCCGGCGTGCACGTTCCGGTATGCGGCAAGGCTCGTCCGCTTCACGAGTCCGTGCCGGCTCGCGAAGATGAGGAATCGGTCGTCGGAAAACTCCCGCACGCGCACGATGGAGGCGACCTCATCGCCCTTGTTCATCCGGAGCAGGTTCACGATCGGTTTGCCGCGGGCCGTGCGCCGCGCCAGGGGGATCTGGTACACCTTGAGCCGGTACAGGCGGCCATCCCTCGTGAAGATGAGGAGGTAGTCGTGGGTCGAGGCGAGGAAGAGGTGCTCCACCCAGTCCTCTTCCTTCGTGCCCATGCCCGCGATCCCGCGCCCGCCGCGCCGCTGCGCCCGGTAGACCGCAGGCTCGATGCGCTTGATGTAGCCGGAGTGCGAGACGGTGATGACCATCCGCTCTTCGGCGATGAGGTCCTCGTCCGTGAGGTCCGAGGTGTCGGGCACGATCTCCGTCCGGCGCTCGTCCCCGAACTTGTCGACGAGGGCCGACAGCTCATCCCCGACGATCTCCATCCGCCGGTCGCGCGAGGCGAGGATGGTCTCGAGTTCCTGCCGGCGCGCGCGGACCTTCTCCAGCTCCTCCTCGAGTTTCTCGATTTCGAGACCCGTGAGGCGCGCGAGCCGCATGTTCAGGATGGCGTCGGCCTGGCGTTCGCTGAGATCGAAGGCCGACCGGAGTTCCGCGCCCGCGACCTCGGTCTCGGGGGAGGCGCGGATGATGCGGATGACCTCGTCGATGTGGTCGACGGCGACCTTGAGCCCCTCCAGGACGTGTTCCCGGTCCTTCGCCACGCCGTACTCGAAGCGCGTCCGCCGCTCGACGACCTCGTGCCGGTGCTCGAGGAAGTGCCCGAGCATCGTCTTGAGGTCCATCACCTGCGGCTCGCCGCCCACGAGCGCGAGCATGATGACGCCGAACGTGGACTGGAGCTGCGTGCCCTTGAAGAGCTGGTTCAGGACGATCTGCGGCACCGCGTCGCGCTTCAGTTCGATGACGACCCGGATCCCGTCGCGGTCGGACTCGTCGCGGAGGTCGGAGATGTCCGTGACCTTCTTGTCGCGCACGAGACCCGCGATCTGTTCGATGAGGCGGGTCTTGTTCACCATGAAGGGGATCTCGCGGACGATGATGCGGTCGCGACCGTCCCGTCCCTCCTCGATGTCGGCCTTCGCGCGCATTACGACGCGGCCGCGCCCCAGCCGGTAGGCTTCGCGGATTCCGGCCCCGCCGAAGATCGTGCCCCCGGTGGGGAAGTCGGGACCGCGGATGATTTCCATCAACTCGTCGAGCGTCGTGTCGGGCGCCTCGATCAGACGGTGACAGGCGGCGGCCACCTCGCGGAGGTTGTGCGGGGGGATGTTCGTGGCCATGCCCACCGCGATGCCGGACGAGCCGTTGACGAGAAGGTTGGGGAGCGCCGAGGGCAGAACGGTCGGCTCCTGCAGGCGGTCGTCGAAGTTCGGCGTGTGGTCGACCGTGTCCTTGTCGATATCACCGAGCAGTTCGCTCGCGAACCCGTGGAGCCGGGCCTCGGTGTAGCGGTAGGCCGCGGCGGAGTCGCCGTCCACGGACCCGAAGTTTCCCTGCCCGTCGACGAGCGGATAGCGGAGCGAAAACTCCTGCGCCATCCGGACGAGCGAATCGTAGACGGCCGAATCGCCGTGCGGGTGGTATTTCCCGATCACGTCGCCGACGACGGTCGCGCTCTTTCTATAGGGTCGGGTCGGGCCGAGGCCGGCCTCGTGCATCGCGTACAGGATCCGCCGGTGGACCGGCTTCAGGCCGTCGCGAACGTCGGGAAGGGCGCGCTGTACGATGACGCTCATCGAGTAGTCGATGAACGATTCGCGCATCTCTTCTTCGAGCGGTCTCTGCTCGACGCGTTCTATGCTCTCGGTGGTCATGGATTCCCGCTGGAACTGGCGTTTTCGAGATCTTCGAGGACGCGGCGGCCAATGGCAGCTCCGGGGGAGCCCGGCCACACTCGGTAAGACCCTCTAATCTACCGGATTTCGGGGCATTTCGCGACTTTCAGAGACGCCACTCGACGCTGCCGGGACCCGCGTTCACGACCGGCGTGTGACCGGCCCGGGAGCGGACGCCCCAGGAGTCGTGGATGTGGCCGCAGACGACGAGGCGGGGACGGGTCCGTTCGATGGTTTCGAGGACGGCGGTGCTGCCCACGTGCCGACCCGACGCGGCGGTGTCCGCGTGGCCGAGCGGAGGGGAGTGGGACACGAGCACGGCACCCTCGGGGCACGGTGCGAGGAGGTTCCGGGCCTCGTCTTCCGTGAAGTCGTAGCTCCATGCGCCGAAGGGCGTCACCGGCACGCCGCCGCCGAGGCCGAAGAAGGGCATGCCACCGATCTCGACGCCCGTGCCGTGCAGGACATGAGCCGCCGGCCAGCCGTCGCACGCGTTGGAGAGTTCCTCGGCGGACTCGCCGTTTCCGGGTACGAGGACGGTGGGAGTTTCGATCGCGGCCAGGACTTCGATGATCGTGCCCAGGCCACGGCGCTTCACCGCGAAATCGCCGGCACCGACGACCGCGTCGAAGTTGGCCGCCCGCTCGACGATCGACGCGGCGGCCGCGAGATCGGTGTGCAGGTCGCTGAACAGCAGCAGACGCATGGCGAGTCTCTCCGTAGTTTGGGGGCATGCTTGAACCGAAACTGCTCATCTACGGCGCCACGGGATATACCGGGCGGCTCGCGGTCGCCGAGGCCGTTCGGGCCGGGCTGCGGCCCGTCGTCGCCGGGCGGGACCCGGAGAAGCTCGCCGCGCTGGCGTCATCGGGGGCTGCGGGGCACGGCCTGGAGACCCGGGCGTTCGGGCTGGACGACCCGGCCGCGCTTGCCGGCGCGCTGGAGGACGTTTCGGTCGTCCTTCATTGCGCGGGACCGTTCTCGCGCACGGCCCTCCCGATGTACGACGCCTGCCTCGCGACGGGCACGCACTATCTCGACATCACCGGAGAGGTCGATGTGTTCGAGGCGCTGGCCGCGCGCGGTGCGGCAGCCGCCGAGGCGGGCATCATGGTCATGCCGGGCGTCGGGTTCGACGTCGTCCCGAGCGACTGCCTCATCGCGGACCTCGCCATGCGGCATCCGGGCGGCCGCACCCTGAGGCTCGGCCTCGCGGCCCGCAGCGGCGCCTCCCGCGGCACCATGCGGACGGTCGCCCAGGCGATCGGGCAGTTCCGGATCCGGCGCGACGGTGCGATCGCGACCGTGCGACCCGGGCAACTCCGTTACGAGTTCGATTTCGGACCCCCGCCGGACGCCGCGCTCGTCGGGGTGCTGGGGGACGTGACGACGGCCTTCCATTCCACGGGAATACCGAACATCGAGACGTACCTGCAGGCAACCCGGAGCTTCACGCGCCTCACGCGGATCCTGCGTGGCTTCGGGCCGCTGCTGGCTGCGCGGACGGGACAGGCGCTACTGAACCGCCTGCTCGACCGCGGGCCGGAGGGGCCGACCGAATCGGCGCGCCGGACGGCGCACGCGATCCTGGTCGCGGAGATCGAAGACGCGGAGGGGAGGCGGGTGGCGGCGCGTGTGCGCACGCCGGATCCCTATGGCTTCACCGCGACGGTGGCCGTCGCCATCGCGGCGCGCGCGGTGGCCGGCGACTTCAAGGCGGGCTACCAGACCCCGTCTTCCGCTTACGGTGCCGACCTGTTGCGGGAGTTCGACGGAGTGACATGGGAAGTGCTCGACGGTGAGGGTCCCGCACGCGCGGGTGGGGATGAGCGACTGGTGCCATAATCCAGCGAACTCTCGAAACGGGGGTGCAGATTGTCAATCGAAATGACAATCTGCACCCCCGGATGCACCGTCAGGTGTTAAGCCACGGCGCGGTAGTCCTCGATCTCCCGAAACCCCAAGCCCCCCAACGCCTCCCGGATCTCGCGGCGGGCGCCGGGCGTGCCGACGGCGAGGAGCACGTACGGGCGGGCGGGCGCGGTGAACCCCGGGAGGTCCTCCGGGCGGAGGACGACGGCGCCGTGGATGTTCTGCCCGATCTTGCGCGGGTCCAGGTCCACGAACGCCTCCACCGGGCGGGCGCGACTCGCGGCGCCTCCCTGCTCGAGCCAGCCGCGCGCGAAGGCCTTGCCGACCTTGCCCGCGCCCCAGATGACGAGCGGCCGTCCAGCCGGTAGGCAGCCGGCCGAAAGGTGCGCGACCTTCAGACGCCGGAACGCACCGGGGCTGTAGCGGTCCGACTTCTCGGACAGCCTGTGCGGACCCAGGCGCCACTCGTGGAGGACCTGCGGCACGTTCGTCATGCGGCAGCCCGCAGCGGACAGCCGCAGGATGAGGTCGTAGTCCTCCGGTCCCGCGGTGTCGCGATAGCCGCCGACGGCCTCGAAGGCGTCGCGCCGAACCATCAGGGTGGGGTGGGCGATCGGACATTCGACGAACAGATCCCGCTCGACCGCGGCGGGTTCGGTGAGCCCGTTGATCCAGCGCTCGTAGCGGAGATAGCCCGAGCCGCGGCGGGGCCGGGGGAAGTAGCGGACGCCCGTGCCGCACGCGGCGATGCCGGGGCGCCGGGCCAGGAGGCGGAGTTGCGCGGCCAGCCGGTCGGGGTGCGCGACATCATCGGCGTCCATGCGGGCAAGGAGCGACGCCCGCGCCTCCCCGGACAACCGGCGAAGCGCCGCCACGATCCCCGAACCGTCGCGATCGAAGAGGCGGACGCGAGCGTCCCGTTCCGCCCACGCCCGGAGCAGCGTCCCGGTGCCGTCTCTCGAACCGTCGTCGAGCGCGAGCACCTCGAAGCGCGGCTCGGACTGGGCGGCGAGGCTCTCTATGCACGCGCCCAGGAACGGTTCGGCGTCGCGACACGGCAGAAGGATGGAGACGTGCGCCGTGCCCGCTCCGCTCACGCCGACCCCGCGCCGGCGACGACCGCATCGAGCCCGAGCCGCTCCGCCCGCGCACGGAGGAAGGCGCCCGTGAGCGAGGCCCCGGACTCCGCGATGACGTCCGGCGGACCCGCCGCCACGATGCGGCCTCCGTCTTCCGCGGGTCCGGGCCCCATGTCGATGACCCAGTCGGCTTCCGCGACGACGTCGAGGTTGTGTTCGACGACGACGACGGCGTGCCCCTCGCCCACGAGTTCGCGCAGCACCGCGACGAGCGTGCCGACCTCCGCCACCCCGAGGCCGACGGTCGGCTCGTCGAGGATGTACAGCCTGCGGCCCGCACCTCCCCGGCGCGCGAGTTCCCGGGCGATCTTGAGGCGCTGCGCCTCCCCCCCGGAGAGCGTCGTGGCCGGCTGGCCGAGCCGAAGGTACCCGAGACCCACCCGTTGCAGCTGCCACAGCCGGGCTCCGAGACGGTCGTGCCGGATGAAGAAGCGAATCGCCTCGTCCACGGTCATGTCGAGGGCGTCGCGGATCGAGCGGCCGCGAATCCCGATCTCGAGCACCTCGGGACGGTAGCGCGAGCCCCCGCACGCCTCGCAGGGCACGGAGACATCGGCCAGAAAGACCATCTCCACCGTCTCCTCCCCCGCGCCCTTGCAGCGCTCGCAGCGCCCGCCCGGACGATTGAAGGAGAAGTATCCCGCCTCGTACCCGCGGGAGCGGGCTTCCGGGAGGGCGGCGTATGCGTTCCTCAGCGCCGTGAAGGCTCCGATGTAGGTCGCCGGGTTCGAGCGCGGCGTGCGGCCGATCGGCCGCTGATCGACGAGCACGACGTCCTCCAGGAACTCCGCGCCTTCGAGCCGGTCCCAGGAGCCGGCGGGCTCGCCCAGATGCGGCTTGGCGGAGGAGCGGTCCGTGATCTCCCGTTCGAGGGCGTGGTACAGCACGCCGCGGATGAGCGTCGACTTCCCGGAACCGGAGACGCCGGTGACGAGCGTGAGCGACCCCAGCGGAATCGCCACATCCACACCCCGAACGTTGTGCAGGCGGGCGCCGCGCAGGACGAGTCGGGGACCGCCGCTCGACGGCGCCGCGCCCTGCCCGGCGGCGGTCGCCCGCCGCGCGAGGGCCTCTCCCGTGCCGGTCTCCGACGTGAGGAGGTCGTCCCAGCCGCCCTGGAACACGATCTCGCCGCCCTGCTCCCCGGCCCCGGGCCCCAGTTCGACGATGCGGTCGGCCCTCTCCAGCACCGTGGGCTCATGCTCGACGACGAGGACCGTGTTCCCGCGGTTCGCGAGCCGGTGGAGGACGCCGGTAAACGCATGAATATCATGCGAATGGAGGCCGATCGTGGGTTCGTCGAGGACGTAGAGCGTGCTGACGAGCCGGCTCCCGAGACAGCTCGCGAGGCGGATCCGCTGCATCTCCCCCCCGGAGAGGGATCGGGCCTGCCGGTCCAGCGTCAGATATCCGAGCCCGACCTCCTCGAGAAACGAGGTCCGGTGCTCGAGTTCGCGAAGGATCGTCGACGCGACCTCGCGCTGAAACGGGGTGAGGTCGAGTCCTCCCGCGAGCCAGCCGGAGATCTCCTTCACGGTCCACCGGGCGACCTCGGCGATGTGCCGCCCCCCCACGCGGACGTTCAGCGACTCCGGCTTCAGGCGGTAGCCTTCGCAGCCGGAACACAACTCGGGAAGCTGATACTGGCGCAGAAAGACGCGGATATACGCCTTGTACCGCTTCTTTTCCTTCGAGCGGAGAAAGGGGATGACGCCCCGGAAGCGTTCTCCGGCGTATCTTCCCCCGTTCAACAGGACGTCGCGGCCCTCGTCGGGAAGCGCCTCCCACGGGAGGGACGCGTCGAGTCCCGAGGCGGCGGCGAACTCTCTCAGGCGCGACCGCTCGCGCCGGTAACGGGGCTTCGACCATGGATCGAGCGCCCCTTCATCCAGCGAACGGCCCGGGTCGGGAACGATGAGCTGGGGAGAGTACTCGAGCACGGCCCCGAACCCCGTGCAGGTATCGCACGCGCCGGCGGGGCTGTTGAAGCTGAACAGCTGGGGGGTGGGCCGCGGAAACGCCAGGCCGCAGAGCCCGCAGCGATGGGCCTCTTCGAAATCGCGGCGCTCGGGCGCCCCGGCCCCGCGCCACCAGAGAAGCGCGACGGCGGCGCCTCTCCCCTCGGCGAAGGCCGCGGCCAGCGAATCCGCGATCCGTTCCCGGTCCTCCGCGCGGGATCCGACCCGGTCCACGATCACGAGCGCCTCGCGGGCGTCGGTCAACACCCGAACCTCGTCCCCTTCCCCTTCCTCCTCCTTCTTCAGATCGATGTCCGGCAGGTAGAGTTCGCGACCGTCGGCGAGGACGCGGACGTACCCCCGCGCCCTGAGGTTCTCCACCACCATCTCGGCGTCCGTGCGCTCTTCGCGGGGGATGGGGAAGGCGATGGCGAGCCGCGCCTCGGGACCGGCATCGAGGAGCGCGTCGGTGGCCGACGTCACGGTGTCCGGCACGACGGCACGCCCGCACTCCGGACACACGGTCGTCCCGACGCGCGCCCACAGAAGTCTCAGGTAGTCGTAGACCTCCGTGATCGTGCCGACGGTGGAGCGGCTCGACTGCACGCGGTTGCTCTGGTCGATGGCGACGGAGGGACTCACGCCCTCGACGAGATCGACGTCGGGCTTCGGCATCCGCTCGAGGAACTGCTTCGCGTAGGTGGAGAGCGACTCGATGTACCGCCGCTGTCCCTCGGCGTAGATCGTGTCGAAGGCGAGGCTGGATTTTCCCGAACCGGAGGGCCCCGTGAGGACGGTGAGGGCCCCACGCTCGATGTCGATGTCGATGCCCTTGAGGTTGTGCTGCCGGGCGCCTCGGACCCGGATCCGGTCGCTCATGGGAGCATGATGGCCGGCGCCGGCGGGGCGCGCCAACCTGATTGGACCGCGGGCGGCGAGTTCGTACTATGGGGCATGCAAGCGCCGGACGGTCCCCTCCAGGAAGAAGAAGCGCTCGGGAAGGCGTACGACGCCCGTCTCATGCGGCGTCTGCTCGCGTACCTGCGACCGTACCGGGGCAGGGTCGCGATCGCCGTGCTGATGCTCGTGGCGGCCTCGGGTCTCGCGCTCGTCGGCCCCTGGCTGACGATGGAGGTCATCGACCACGCGATCCCGGACGGCGATTTCGGCGCCATCCGCAACCTTGCGATCCTCTTCTTCGTCTCGCTCATCCTCTCGGGACTTCTGGAATATGGGCGCACGATCCTGACCACGTGGATCGGGCAGAACGTGATGCTCGACCTGAGGCAGGAGATCTTCCGGCACCTGCAGCGCCTCCGGCTCGCGTACTTCGACCGGAACCCGGTCGGACGCCTGATGACGCGGCTCACGAGCGACGTCGAGGTCCTGAACGAGATGTTCACCTCCGGGGTCGTCACGATCTTCGGGGACGTCTTCACGGTCGCCTTCATCATGATCGCCATGCTCGTCATGGACTGGCGGCTCGCCCTCGTGACGTTCGCGGTCCTCCCCCTCGTGTTCATGGCGGCCTGGCTGTTCCGGAAGAAGGTGCGCGAGGCGTACCGCGACATCAGGATCCGGCTCGCGCGCATCAACGCCTTCCTGCAGGAACGGATCACGGGGGTGCGCGTCGTGCAGCTGTTCCGGCAGGAGCGGGCGGCGACCCGCTGGTTCGCCGAGATCAACGACGACCATCTCGAGGCCCACCTGCGCTCAATCACGTACTACGCGCTCTTCTTCCCCGTCGTCGAGGTGCTCGCGTCCGTCGCGCTCGCGCTCATCATCTGGTACGGAGGCAACCAGGCCCTCGAGGGGACGGTCACGATCGGGGTCATCGCGGCCTTCCTGCAGTACGCGAAACGGTTCTTCCGACCCATCCAGGACCTGTCCGAAAAGTACAACATCCTGCAGGGCGCGATGGCGAGTTCGGAGCGGATCTTCCGCCTCCTGGACGAGGCGCCGGGGATCGAGGACCCGGTGGATCCAAGGGATCTTCCGACGAGCGTCAAGGGCCGCATCGAGTTCGAGGACGTCTGGTTCCGGTATCTGTCGCCGGAGGAGGATGCGGCGGGGGTCACGACGCCGGCCCTGGCCCACGCCGCGGCCTGGGAAGGCGCGGAGGGGCGGCTCGACGAGGACGCGCCGGATGACGGCTGGGTGCTGCGCGGCATCAGCTTCACGGCAGAGCCGGGACAGCGGCTCGCGGTCGTCGGAGCGACGGGAGCGGGCAAGACAACGCTGTTCAGCCTCCTCATGCGCTTCTACGAGCCGCAACGCGGGCGCATTCTGCTCGACGGGGTCGACATCCGGGAACTCCGGCTCGCCGACCTTCGGCAACGGATGGGCCTCGTGCTGCAGGACGTCTATCTCTTCTCGGGCTCCGCCGCGGACAACATCGCGCTCGACCGCGAGGCGGTGGGGCGGGATCAGATCCGGGAGGCTGCCCGCCAGGTCGGGGTCGACCGGCACCTCGCGCGGCTGCCGAAGAAGTACGACGAGCCGCTGAGCGAGCGGGGCGGGAACCTGTCCGTCGGCGAGCGCCAGCTGGTGTCCTTCGCCCGCGCCCTCGCGGGGGATCCGCCGATCCTGCTCCTGGACGAGGCGACGAGTTCGGTGGACTCGGAGATCGAGGCCGAGATCCAGGCGGCGCTGGAGCGCCTGATGGAGGGACGGACGAGCCTCGTCATCGCACACCGGCTCTCCACCATCCGGGGGGCCGACCGCATCCTCGTGCTGCATCACGGACGCATCAGCGAATCCGGCACGCACGACACGCTGCTCGAGAGCGGCGGCCTCTACGCGCAACTCCACCGCCTCCAGTTCCAGAAGCCGACGGCCGCCGCATGAACGCCGTGCTGGACTGGGCGGCGGCGCTGGACATGCGCCTCGTGCTCGTGGCCCTTCTCGTGGCCCTGAACCTCTGGGCGACGTGCATCACCGCGCTTTCCACGGCGCCGAGGCGAGAGAAGACGCTGTGGGTCGCCGTGATCTTCCTCTGCCCCATCGTCGGCAGCGTGCTCTGGTTCGTGTTCGCCCCGAAGCTCTGGGCGGAGCGGCGCTAGACGGGCCGCCGGCAGCGTTCGCGACCGCAGGTCAGGACGGCCAGAGCAGGCGCAGGAGGTCCGCCGTACGGGCGGCCGCGCCGGATCCCGCTTCGACGAACGCCCGGGCGGCCCGGGCGTGGCGCCGGCGGCGAAGCGGGTCGGCCAGCCCGGTCAGGGTGTCCGCGAGCGCGCCGGCCGGGGAGACGAGCCCGCCGCCCGCTGACGCGAGGGCGCGGGCGTCGGCCCGGTCGTGGCGCGGGCCGAAGACGACGGGCAGCCCGGCCGCGGCGGGCTCGAGCACGTTGTGGAGCCCGGTGCCGCCCAGGCCGCCGCCCACATAGGCCGCATCGCCCGCCGCGTACAGCTCCGCGAGCCGGCCCACTTCGTCGAAGACGATGACGGAGGCGTCGGGCGTCGCGGCGGCATCGCCGATCATGCTCCAGCGGATGATGCGTTCCCCGCGGGCCGCGCACGACGCGACGAGAGCGTCGACGTGCGCGGCGGTCGGCTCGTGCGGCGCGATCACGAACTGCCAGCCCGGGCCGCCATCCCGCCGCACGGCCGCCGCGGCATCGAGCAGCGCGCGTTCGTCCGCGGGCCACGTGGAGCCGGCGACGAGCCGCGGGGTCGCCCCGTCCGTCGCGCCGAGCGCGTCGCGGAGAGCCGCGGCCGAGCCGTCGGCGCGGGCGCGGTCCGCCCGTTCGAGCGCGAGGTCGAACGCCCCGTCCCCCGTCACTGCGAGCGCCCCCGGCCGGGCGCCGAGCGCTTCGAGTCGCCGCGCGTCCTCCGGGGTCGCGGCGCCGACCGCGTCCAGGCGCGCATACGACGCGCGGAAGAGCCGGCGGGCGAGGGCGCCGGAGCGCCGGCTCCCATCGCGGACCGTGCCGTTGATGAGCGCGGCGGGCACCCCGGCCCGTCCGGCCGCGGCCACGAGTCCGGGCCACACGTCCAGCTTCGCGAACACGAGCAGGCCTGGCCGCACCGCGGCGAGCACGGCATCGCAGTCGCGCGCCCGGTCGAGCGGCGGGGGGCCCGAATGATCCGGGTCCAGCCACGCGAGTGCCGCCCTGCCCGACGGCGAGCCGTGCGTGACGACGAGCTGCGCCCGCGCGCCCGCGCGCGATCCGGACGGTGAACCGCGCAGACGCCGTATGGCCGGCACTGCCCCAAGCAGTTCGCCGGCGGAAGCGCCGTGGAGCCACACGAGCGGCCCGGGCTCCCGGCTCCGCCCCCACGCGGCGAGCTCCGCGGTGGCGCGCCGCCGCGCCGCGAGCGCCCGCGCGATGTCCGGGCGGGTGCGCTGAAGCAGGGGAACCGCCGCGAGCGCGACGCCGGTCGCCGCTCCCGTAAGACGCGCTCCGGCGTTCACGACGGCGCCCCGGAGCTTTTCGCCCGCATCCCGTCTCCATATTCTCCCGCGTGCGCTATCTCGGGAACAAAACGAAGCTCGTCCCCTTCCTGCTGGAGACCGTGGACCGGTTCCAGGAGACGCCCGGCGTTGCATGCGACCCGTTCGCCGGCACCGCCAGCGTGTCGGCGGCGCTCAAGGAGAAGGGTTGGCAGGTCCATGCGGGCGACCTGATGGCGTCTTCCTACGCCCTCCAGGTCGCGCGAGTCCAACTCGACGCGCACCCTCGTTATCCCACCTCGCTCCTGCCGCCGGCGGCCCGCAACGGAAAGCGCGAGATCGGCTACCGCACCCTGCTCGAGGGGCTCGCCGAACTCGACGATCCCCGCAGCGGGTTCATCTCCGAGAATTACACGAGCGACGGAGCCGGCGGCCGGGAGCACGGGCGCATGTACTTTTCCCCCGAGAACGGACGGCAAATCGATCGGGTCCGGACGCGGATCGAGCGCTGGACCCGCGGATCCTCTCACAGCGAAGCCGCGGCCCAACTCCTGATCGCGACGCTCATCGAGGCCGCCGACCGGGTGGCGAACACGACCGGCGTGTACGCCTCGTTCGTAAAAACCATGCAGCCGAACGCGCTCCGCCCGCTCGAACTCCGTCCCATCGAGCCGACCCGGCGCCGGGAAGGCGCCGGCGCCTGCAGCGCGTTCCGCGGACCCGCCGCGCGCCTCCTGGCATCCATCGGTCCCGTCGATCTCGTCTATCTCGATCCCCCTTACAACGGCCGGCAATATCCCGCGTATTATCACATCCCCGAACTCCTCGCGCTCGGCTGGGCCGTGCCGCCGGAGATCCGGGGAAAGACGGGACTCATACCCGACGAGGCGCAGCGCTCGGACTGGTGCCGGAAGCACCGGGCTGCGGACGCCCTGCGGGAGGTGCTCGAAGCCGCGGACGGACGCCACATCCTGTTCAGCTACAACGACGAGGGGCACCTGGCCCGCGCCGCCATCGAGGGGGCGCTGCGCGAACGCGGACTGCCCGACAGCTACGCGTTCCACAACCGGCCGTACCGCCGCTACCGGAGCGACGCCGACGGCCCGCAGCGTAGCTACCTGCGCGACGACGTGCGGGAACACCTCCACTACGTGAGGTGCGCGTGAGCAGGATACGCCGGTTGGGCGCCCGCCTCTCCGTCTCCCGCGCGCGCGCCGGCCTCGTGCTGCTCCTGCTGAGCGCGGGCGGCTGCTCGCCAGCGTACGTCCTGCGCGCCGGCTGGGAGGAGGCCCGCATTCTCTCGGCGCGCCGTCCCATCCGGGCCGTGATCCACGACACGACCGTGGCCCGCGAGACCCGCGACAAGTTGCGGCTCGTCCTCGACGCGAGAGACTTCGCGGAACGCGACCTTGGGCTGCGCGCGGGCGCGAGCTACGAGTCGTTCACGCAACTTCACCGCGACACGCTGGTCCTGATCGTGCTCGCCGCCCCGGAGTTCGATCTGCGCTGGAAGACCTGGTGGTTCCCCATCGTCGGCCACGTCCCCTACAAGGGATACTTCGACTTCGACGACGCCCGCGCGGAGGCCGCCGGCCTGGCCGAGGAAGGCTACGACGTCTCGGTTCGGCCGGTCTCCGCCTTCTCGACGCTGGGCTGGTTCCCGGACCCCATCATGTCGACGACGCTGCGCCTCGACAGTCTCGGGATCGTCGAGACGGTGATCCACGAGATCACGCACAGCACGTACTTCCCGACCGGTCAAGCGGATTTCAACGAGAGTTTCGCGAACTTCGTCGGGTACCGCGGCGCCATCGAGTTCTTCTGCGACGCGGTGGCGGATGAGAGCGCCTGCGTGCGGGCGCAGTGGAGGTGGGAGGACACGCGCCTGTTCGGCCACTTCTTCCATTCCATCCTTGCGCCGCTGGAGGAGGTGTACGCCTCCGCCATGCCGGACGACGCGAAGCGGGCGGCAAAACGCGAGGTGTTCGAGGCGGCGGCCCAACGCTTCGAGACGGAGTACAAGCCGCGGCTGCACGCGCAGTACGGCTCGCTCGACCCGGACGGTCTCGACAACGCGTGGATGATCTCCCGCCTCCTCTACTACACGAGGTTGGATGACTTCGAGCGCGTGTACGAGTCGCACGGCGCGCTGGTGCCCTCCGTCGAGGCGCTGATGCGGGAGACCGCGACCGGCGACCCGTGGGAGGCCCTGACGCGCCTCTTGGGTCCCGCGGACACGGGCCCCCGCCAAGGGGACGGCTCCGAGACCACGGAAGGTTCGAGATGACGGAACCGTTCGTCTGTGTACGCTGCGATCGCGACGACCCGGGCCGGATCGAGCGCGTCCCGTTCCCGAACGAACTCGGCCGTCGGATCGTGGCCGAGATCTGCGCGCCATGCTGGGAGGAGTGGAAGGAGCGGCAGATGCTCCTCATCAACCACTACGGGCTCAAGCTCCACGAATCCGCGGCGCGCGAGTTTCTCTACAAGAACCTGCGGATCTACCTCTTCGGCGAGGAAGGCACGGCCGCCTCCATCGACGCGAGCGAGGAAGGTTCCGTCGAGTGGTAGAGCCCGCGCTCGCCGACGGTGCTAGGAAACCACGAGGTTGAGCATCCGGTCCGGCACGTGGATCACCTTGCGGATCGCGACCCCGTCGAGGCGCCGGATCACGTTCGCCTCGGCCAGCGCCGCCTCGCGCACGACCTCTTCGGGGGCTCCGCGCGCGACCCGGATCGTCGCCCGCAGCCGGCCGTTCACCTGCACCGGAAGTTCGACCTCGTCCACCACGAGCTTGCTCTCGTCCCAGGCCGGCCACTCCGCGTGATCGAAGATGCTCGACTCGCCGCCGAGGCGGGCCCACAGCTCCTCGGCGATGTGGGGCACCATCGGCGCGATCATGATCACGAGCGGCCACACCTCGTCGACCGAGGCCGTGCGCCCGCCTGAGCGCACCGTGTTCAGGTAGTCCATCGCGGCAGCGATCGCCGTGTTGTAACTCAGCGCTTCGAGGTCCTCCGATATCTGCCTGATCGTGGCGTGCAGCGCCCGCTCCACGCCGGCATCGTCGAATCCCGTGCGCCCCGCCTCGGCCGCCGCCGTCACGCTGTCCCACACCTTCTTCAGGAAGCGCTCGGGCCCGGCCAGACCGCTGTCGCGGAAATCTCCACCCCGCTGGAAGGGGCCCAGGAACATCAGGTACATGCGGAACGTGTCCGCGCCGAACCGCGCGATGTACTCGTCCGGGAGGATCACGTTGCCGCGCGACTTCGAGATCTTGGCGCCGTCCCTGATGAGCAGGCCGTGCTTGCGGAAGCGGTCGTACGGCTCCTCGAACTCAAGGTGCCCGAGGTCGTGCAGCACCATCGTGAGGAAACGGGAGTAGAGGAGGTGGAGGACGGAGTGCTCCTCGCCTCCGATGTAGCTGCTGACGGGCAGCCAGTCGCGCGTCCGGTCGGGGTCGAAGGGCCGGTCGTCGAACTCGGTCGAGGGATAGCGCAGGAAGTACCAGCCCGAGTCGAGGAAGGTGTCGGAGACATCGGTCTCGCGCCGGCCCTCGGCGCCGCACTCCGGACACGTCGCCGCGTGGAACTCCGGGTCGCGCGCGAGCGGACTCACGCCCGTCTCCGTGGGGCGGAAATCCTCCACGTACGGGAGGACGACGGGGAGATCCTCCTCCGGCACGGCCTGCGGACCGCAGGTGTCGCAGTAGATGATGGGGATGGGCGGCCCCCAGTACCGCTGTCGGGAGATGCACCAGTCGTGCAGCCGGTAGTTGACCTCCGTCGCCGCGAGCCCGCGCTCCGCAAGCCACTCGGTGATTGCGCGCCCGCCCGCGTCGGCCTCCATCCCGCTGAAGCGTCCGGAGTTCACGAGAATCTCATCGGGGGTGTGCTCGACGAAGGCGGCCTCCGCCTCGCCTTCCCCGACGTCCGCGGGATCCGCACCCTCCGGGAGCACCGCGCGGGAACACACGACCTGGACGACGGACAACCCGAACCGGCGCGCGAAATCGAAGTCCCGCTGATCGTGTCCGGGCACGGCCATGATCGCGCCGGTGCCGTAGTCCATGAGGACGTAGTCGGCGACCCAGACCGGGATGTCCTCCCCGGTGGCCGGATTCCGCGCGTACCCGCCCGTGAAGACGCCGGTCTTCTCGCGATCGTCCGTCTTCTGCCGTTCCACGAGGTCGACGGCCGCGGCGGCGCGCGCGTAGCCCTCCACCTCGGCGCGGCGCTCGTCCGTCGTGAGCCGCTCGACGAGGGGATGCTCCGGCGCCAGCACCATGAAGCTCGCGCCGAAGAGCGTGTCGGGGCGTGTTGTGAACACCTCGATCCGGTCTGCCTGCCCGGCGGCCGCGGCCCCCGAACTCGCCGCCGTGTCCGAGAGCGGGAAGTGCAGCCGCGCGCCCTCGGAGCGGCCGATCCAGTTGCGCTGTGCCGTCTTCGTGGTCTCGGACCAGTCGATCCAGTCCAGGTTGTCGAGCAACCGCTGCGCGTAGTCCGTGATCCGGAAGAACCACTGGCTCAGCATCCGCTGTTCGACCGGGGCGTCGCACCGTTCGCACAGCCCGCCGATGACCTGTTCGTTCGCAAGGACGGTCTTGCACAGCGGGCACCAGTTGACCGCGGCCTCCTTCTTCTCCGCCAAGCCCGCCTTGAAGAGCTGGATGAAGATCCACTGCGTCCACTTGTAGTAGCGCGGATCCGTCGTATCGACGGTGCGGGACCAGTCCGCCATGAGCCCCGCCGCCCTCAGCATCCGCTCGAAGTTGCGGACGTTCGAGGGGATCAACTTCATCGGGTGCGTGTCGACCTTGAGCGCATGGTTCTCCGAGTGGATGCCGAACGCGTCGTATCCGATGGGCTCGAAGACGTCATCACCCCGCAGGCGGCGGAAGCGCCCGTAGATGTCGGCCCCCGTGAAGGCGTACAGGTTCCCGACGTGGAGCCCCTCGGCCGACGGATAGGGGTACATCATGAGGTTGAAGAACGGGCGCTCGGCGGCGTCGAGGTCGGGCTCGTTCGTCCCGTTCTCCTCCCACCAGGCCTGCCACCGGGCTTCGATGGCGATCGGGTCGTACATGGGTCGCGGGTCCGCTCCGTCCAGGGATCACGCCGGGGAGATGCACTAGCAGTCCGTGGCAAAGACCGAGACGGCGGCACCCTGCGGAGGCCGCCGTCCGACCGCACAAAATGGGGCCGGAACGGCGGCCGAACAACTTGGGACGCTTAGCTCTCCCGGCCCGGGCCGGGGACCCTGTCGTCGAGGCTGAACTTGCCGCTGCCCGTCGTCCACAGGAAGAGGAAGATGGCGCAGTACAGGACGGCGAGTTCTCCGCCGTTCACGATCGGCCAGAACTCCATCTCGCGGGCGAAGAAGTGGCGCCACCAGTAGACGACCGCGAAGTGCCCCGTGAGGATGAAGGCGACCCAGCGCGTCCGGATCCCGAGGATGATGAGGATCGGCAGGAAGAACTCGATGAGTCCCGCGATGCCCACGGGCCATGAGAACCAGTTGCCGACCGCCTCCCTTCCGAACATGCCGAGGAGCTTCTGGGCTCCGTGCTGCCATAGCATGAGGCCGGCGGTGACCCGGAGCACGGCGTGGGTGGTTTCCTTCGAGACGGGTGCATTCATGACGCCTCCCATTTGGGGGGGGCTCGGCGTCCGCGCCGCTTGCAGGCCCGGAAGTGCCGCCGTAGCCTTGCGACCCATGATGCCGGTTGATTCTCCGCGCGCACAAGACGGGGAGTTCGAGGGCGAAGTCCCCGTTCACATTCCGCTGGTCCTCCTGCTGACCCTCAGGGACCTCGACACACCCGAAGATCCGCGGGAACTCGAGGAGGTGGATTTCTCCCTGAACCTGCGGCGCCGGCTTGGGCTTTCGAGCGTCGTGCTCAAGCAGATCCGCCGCTACGAGGAGGACGGCGGGGATGTGCACGCCGCCGAAGTGGCGAGCCTGTTCGAACTCGTCGCGAAGCGGATCGACGCTCGGGAGATCTTCGCCGCAGCGGGACGCCGCGTCACGCACGAGGCTTTTGGCCCCGGCGGGCGGGTGGCCCTGCGCCTGGGATGGCGGTTGATCCCTCTCCGCCTCCGCCGCATCCTCGCCTGGCGGCGAGTGAAGAAGATCGCCCGCCGCCTGACTCCCTCCTCGAAGATCTGGCTCGCGAGGGACATGAACGGGCTCGCAATCAAACACGGTCTCCCTGTCCTGGCCACGGCCGACAGGGGCGGAAGCGGCTGCGAGATCGTGTCGGGGATCATCGAGGAGTCGTTCCGAATGTACCGGGCCGGGGAGGGCGACGTTTCGCACCCGCAGTGCGAGGCCATGGGGGGCGAGTACTGCCTCTGGGTGATCGAGCCAACCCCGACCCCAGACGCTTAGCAGCCCGTGGCAAAACCCCGCGTCAGCGTCGAGAGCGGTGAAGCGCTCGCCTGACTCAGGTCATGTGCGGTTCGATGTGGACGGTCACGTCGGTGAATCCGATCTGGGCGGCGACCCGCCGCTCCACTTCATCGGCGATTTCGTGGGCGCTGACCACCGTTTCGGCGGGTTCGACCCGGATCGTGAGTTCGGCGAAGCGCCCGACCGACTTGCCGCGCGAGCGGACCCCCGTCACGGCACGCACGCCGGGCACGCTGCTCGCCACGCCTTCGATCTCCCGCGGATCGACGGCCCGCTCGTCGACGAGGACGGGGATGGTCTCGCGGAAGATCTTGTATCCCGAGCGGGCCACCACGAGCGCCACGGCGAGGGCGAGCCATGCATCGGCCGGAGCCCATCCGGTCCAGTCGGTGATCGCAAGCCCGGCCAGGACTGCCGCCGTAACCAGGACGTCGGACGCGGTGTGCCGGGCGTCCGCCGCGAGGATTTCGCTCGACAGCCTCCGGCTCGCCCTCGCTTCGCCCAGCGCGACCGCCGCGTTCACGACGAGCGCAGCGGCGAGCACCCCCATCATCGCGGGCTCGACATCCGGCGGAGCGCCACCCTGAATCAGGCGGTCGAGGGCGCTCTGTACCAGTTCGAAGAAGGTGACGGAGAGGAAGGCCGCCACGGCGAGCGCCGCGAGCGTTTCGAACTTGCCGTGTCCGTAGGGGTGCTCGGCGTCGGGCGGAGCGGCCGCGAGGCGCATCGCGGCGAGGCCCACGACGTTGTTGATCGCATCGACGCCCGAGTGGGCCGCGTCGCCCAGAACGGCGATCGATCCCGTGCGCAGTCCCACGATCAACTTCGCCGCGATCACCGCCACGTTCGCGAGCAGCACCCACAGGAGTATGCGGCGCACCCGTCGGTGGCGGTCCGCCGTCGAGTTCACCGCCGCGGACTCATCGCCTGAAGCGACGCCCCCGGCTGAAGTCCGGCTTGGTTGAGTACGGCTCGGGCTCTTCCCCGTCGTCTTCTTCGTCTTCAACGTCCGCATCCCGCATCACGGCGTCGAAGCGGCTCGAACGGGCGCGCCGGCGGCCTCCCAGCAGCCAGCGCCAGGGCGACTCGCGCGGCGCCCTTCCTGTCGGCGCGTGCTTGTCGTAGAGCCCGGGAGAGCCGAGCCCCACCCAGATGCCAAAGGCGAGGGCGCAGAGCGCGCCCAGGGAGCCGGCGATGATCAGGATCCAGGCCAGCGTGTCTTCGGTCATGAAACTCCGTGCTTCGTCGCGCCGGGGCGCCGGGTTCTTGCCTGCGCCTCCGGGCGTCGTCTACTGTCACGCCGGGCCGCCCCCCGGCCGGCCCACTAGATGGTGCCCCCGGCGGCTCCGTGACAAGCGCGACCGTCCATTCTCTCCCTTCCGATCCGAGCGATTCCATGTCTGAACAGCACCGGGAAATCGATGTCCTGCTGGACGAACAGCGGACTTTCGAACCGTCGGCGGGCTTCGTCGCGGCCGCCCACGTGGGCGACCGCGGCCCGTACGACGAGGCCGAGCGGGACCGCGAGGCGTACTGGGAGGCGTGGGCGCGCCGGCTCGACTGGTTCACGCCCTGGGACACGGTGCTGGAGTGGGATCCGCCCTTCTCGAAGTGGTTCGTGGGCGGCACGCTCAACGCCGCGCACAACTGCCTCGACCGCCACCTGGAGACGCGCGGTTCGAAGACCGCGCTCATCTGGGAGGGCGAGCCGGGAGACATCCGTCGCTACACCTACCGCGAGTTGCACCAGGAAGTGTGCCGCTTCGCGAACGCGCTCAAGGGGCTCGGCGTGGGGAAGGGCGATCGGGTCGCGATCTATCTCCCGATGGTTCCGGAAGCCGCCATCGCCATGCTCGCCTGCGCGCGCATCGGCGCCCCGCATTCCGTCGTCTTCGGAGGCTTCTCGCCGCAGTCCCTCCGCGACCGGATCGAGGACGCCCATGCCACATGCGTGATCACGGCGGACGGGGGATATCGGCGCGGCGGGATCATCCCGCTCAAGGCGAGCACGGACACCGCCATCGAGGGTCTCGACTACGTGAAGAGCGTCGTCGTCGTGCAGCGCTCCGCCGTGACCGACCCTGAGGCGGCGCCCCACGGAGGCCGCGTGGACACGCCGTCCTGCGAGATGACCGAGGGCCGGGATCACTGGTACCACGAGCTGATCGCCGCGGCGGACGCCGATTGTCCCGCCGAGCGGATGGATTCGGAGGACCTCCTCTACATCCTCTACACCTCCGGGACGACGGGGAAGCCGAAGGGCGTGATGCACACGACCGGCGGCTACATGACGCACGTGACCGCGACCGCGAAGTGGGTGTTCGACCTCAGGGAAGACGACATCTACTGGTGCACGGCGGACGTGGGCTGGGTGACGGGGCACTCCTACATCGTCTACGGCCCGCTCGCGAACGGGGCGACGGTGGTGATGTACGAGGGATCGCCCGACTGGCCCGACCGGGGCCGCTTCTGGGACCTGTGCGAGCGCTACGCGGTGACGGTGTTCTACACGGCGCCGACGGCGATCCGCGCCTTCATGCGGTGGGGGGACGACTGGCCGGCGAGCTACGACCTCTCGAAGCTCCGGTTGCTCGGGACGGTGGGCGAACCGATCAACCCCGAGGCGTGGATCTGGTACGACCGCCACATCGGCGGCGGGCGCTGTCCGATCGTCGACACGTGGTGGCAGACGGAGACGGGCGGAATCATGATCACGCCGCTTCCCGGGGCGATCACCACGAAGCCCGGGACGGCTACGGTCCCCTTCCCCGGCATCGAGGCGGCGATTCTCGACGAGGACGGTAACCCGGCGGAATCCGGTTATCTGGCGATCACCTCGCCGTGGCCGGGGATGCTGCGGGGGGTGTGGGGGGACGAGGAGCGCTACCGCGAGACGTACTGGTCGAAGTGGCCCGACATCTACTTCCCCGGCGACGGTGCGCGGGTGGACGAGGACGGCTACTACTGGATCATGGGCCGCGTCGACGACGTGCTGAACGTGGCCGGCCACCGGATCGGGACCATGGAAGTGGAGTCCGCGCTCGTCGACCACGAGGCCGTCGCGGAGGCCGCGGTCGTGGGGCGTTCGGACGAGATCAAGGGACAGGCGGTGGCCGCGTTCGTGAGCGTGGTGGAGGGGACGGAGACCTCCGAGGCGCTGCGCCAGGAACTGCGGGGGCACGTGGCGGCGCAGATCGGCGCGATCGCGCGGCCGGCCGACCTCATCTTCGCCGCCGAACTGCCGAAGACGCGGAGCGGAAAAATTATGCGGCGCCTCCTGCGCGACGTGGCGGAGGGACGGGCGCTGGGCGACACGACGACGCTCGCCGACCCCGCGGTGGTGAGAAGCCTGCAGCAACAATTCGCCGATAGCGAGGGCTGACCGGGTAGAGCCAGCCACGCCAGCGCCCGCCCGCCACCGCCCATGACCCCGCCCTCTTCGGACACCGGTTCGCGGAGGGCGGGTCAACTCGCGCTCCTCGCGCTGGTGGATCTGCTCGCGATGAGCCTCTGGTTCTCGGCCAGCGCGGTCGTCCCCGAGCTGCGCGACGCGTGGGGGCTCGACGATGCCGGGGCGGCCTGGCTCACGACCTCCGTGCAACTCGGCTTCGCGACGGGGGCCGTTCTCTCGGCGCTGCTCACACTCTCCGACGTGTGGGACCCGCGTCGGCTCATCGCTGGGTCGGCCCTGCTCGGCGCGGTCGCCACCGCGGCGATCGCGGTCTTCGCGGACGGACTCGCCCTCACCATCGTGCTCCGGTTCGTGACGGGGGTCGCGCTGGCGGGGGTCTATCCGCCCGGGATGAAGATGGTCGCGGGCTGGTTCCGCGCGGGACGCGGGATGGCGATCGGGATCCTCATCGGCGCCCTCGCGGTCGGGAGCGCGCTGCCCCACC